>NZ_CAJHBT010000001.1 GCF_904846675.1 Psychrobacter urativorans
GACAGTTATGAAGCTGCTGTGATTCTAGCCTGTGTCTTTATTTGGCTGCCGCTGATTTGAATTCTATACAGACCCTAACCTCTATCTACTCGAACTAACCAAAGAAAGCGTCATCAAGTATGGCGCTTTCTTTGGTCACCCGTAACACTTCCTCTAACGTCGTGCGTCCTGCTATGACTTTATGCAGCCCGTCAGCACGAATCGATGGCGTTTGCTTGCGTGCGTAAGCTTCCAGCTCATATTCAGCAGTATTACTATGAATCATGCGCCGCAAGGTATCGTCAACCGGAACCACCTCGTATATCGCCGTCCGGCCTTTAAAACCTGATTGATTGCATTTATCACAGCCGACCGCTCTAGGTAGTTTAATCCCAGTGCCATTAACAGTATCAGCGTCAATATTAATTTCAGTAAATAACTTAACCTGTTCAGGGTCAGCTTGTTCCCAAGTATGACAGTGCGTGCATAGCGTACGTACGAGCCGCTGAGCCACGACGCCAATCAATGAGGATGATAATAAGAAGGGCTCGATGCCCATGTCTTGTAGACGAGTGACTGCCCCAATCGCAGTGTTAGTATGTAGAGTCGATAATACCAAATGTCCTGTTAGCGACGCTTGTACGGCAATCTCAGCGGTCTCTATATCTCGAATTTCACCAACCATCACTACGTCTGGATCTTGGCGGAGCATCGCCCGCAGACTTTTGGCAAAGGTCATATCGACTTTATTATTTACTTGGGTTTGCCCAATACCATCGAGCTGAAACTCAATCGGATCTTCGGCGGTCAGAATATTGCGCGTTTGATCATTCAAGTCAGTTAATGCCGCATAAAGAGTGGTGGTTTTACCAGAACCAGTAGGCCCCGTGACTAAAATAATACCATGGGGACGATAGATTAAACGTTTAAGCTCATTATAATCGTTATCTGACAGTCCCAAATAAGTCATATCGAGATGACCGGCTTGTTTATCGAGCAAGCGCATCACCACCCGCTCACCGAAGCTTGATGGTAAGGTAGATACTCGCACATCGACTTCGCGTCCTGCCAGCCGTAGGCTTATTCGCCCATCTTGCGGCACACGTTTTTCGGCGATATCGAGCTTAGCCATCACTTTAATACGTGAGACTAACAACGGGGCCAATTGACGCTTGGGTGTGATAATTTCTTTGAGTTCACCATCCACGCGAAAGCGCACAACCAAACGTTTCTCAAAAGTTTCGATATGAATATCGGAGGCATTGAGACGAATGGCTTCGGACAATAGCGCATTAATCAGACGAATAATGGGCGCATCGTCTTGCTGATCCATCAAGTCTTCAGTTTCAGGAACGCTATCCGCTAAACTATCGAGGTCAGGATGGTCCTCTAACCCAGCGGCAATATGCTGCGACTCGCCGGTATTACCAGCGTAAGCAGCGTTCATGCGTTTTTCAAAATCGTCTGGACTGACGCTATCATAGCTGGGCACACCGCGCACCCCTTGCTGCTGCAAAAACCGCACTGCCTCATTAATAGCCGATAATGGTGTGATTTTCGTTAACACCAAGGTCGGTGGCAATTCAGGATCAATCGCCAAAACAATCAAAAGCTGATGGCGTTTTGCAAAACTATACGGCAGTTGCATCATAAAGACGACCTGATAAACAATGCCTAATAAAGAATACCTTTAAAAAGCGTCACAAATATAAAATAAAAGTGCTGAATGCTTAAATAATTAATCTGAAAAAAGAGTGACAGTAAGCCTCTGTGAGTTTGTTATAATAACATTTTGTTTTGTTTGATAAGCAAAGCTTTTGCGCTATTCTACGATTTGAAAATCGTGTATTGTTATTATCCATCAAGGCCGAATTTTTACTGCTCACTCTATCTTTTATAGTCCGCCCGTTATTAGGATGCCAAATATGTCACAAGTCACGACCCCAGCCGCTACCGATGCTAACGACCCAATTTCTCTGACTAATGATACTTTTACTGTTGGTAGCCGTACCTTTTCGTCGCGCCTATTGGTTGGTACGGGTAAATATAAAGATATGACTGAAACTGGAACTGCGATTGCCGCTTCAGAGGCAGAAATTGTGACGGTTGCTATTCGCCGTACCAATATTGGTCAGAATAGCAACGAGCCTAATTTGCTCGATGTCATCTCGCCGGATAAATATACGATTTTGCCAAACACCGCTGGCTGTTTCGATGCCGAGAGTGCCGTGCGCACTTGTAAGCTTGCCCGCGAGCTATTAGGCGGTCATAACCTAGTTAAGCTTGAAGTCTTAGGCGACGAAAAAAGTCTTTATCCTAATATTATGGAAACCCTTAAAGCGGCAAAAGTACTGGTTGACGATGGTTTTGAGGTGATGGTTTACACCTCGGACGACCCTATTGTCGCCCAAGAGTTAGAGAGTATGGGCTGTGTGGCAATCATGCCATTAGGCAGTCTCATTGGTTCCGGCCTTGGCCTTATTAATCGCCATACGCTAAGTCTCATTATCGAAAATGCTAAAGTACCCATATTGGTTGATGCCGGAGTGGGTACAGCCTCAGATGCCGCGATAGCTATGGAACTAGGCTGTGACGGGGTGCTGATGAACTCGGCGATTGCCAATTCCCAGAACCCAGTACTGATGGCGCAAGCAATGAAGCATGCGATTTGGGCTGGACGTCAAGCGTTCTTAGCCGGACGGATGCCCATGCGCAAAATAGCACAAGCCAGCTCACCGCAAACCGGATACTTTTTTCAATAAAAATTATTAGAAAGCTTTTTAATCAAAATTTTAGTAAACAATAATAGACAGTTAGTAGTGAATTAATAAGATAGACTTAACTTAACTGCTGTTCATATCGATGTGCCGCCATAATGGCGGCCTACAACGCGCAGCTTATTGACTTTAAAGGACACGCCATGCGATTGTTGACGGCAGTCGACCAGTTATTCTTACTGCTGGAATCCCGTAAGCAGCCTATGCATGTTGGCGGCTTATTTTTGTTTGAATTACCAGCAGATGCACAAGGCGCGAATAGCGATTTTGTTTATCAGTTGGTTCAGCAGATGCAAACCTCTAAGGTGCCGCCAAGCTTTCCTTTCAATCAGGTGCTCGACCGTCTGATATTCTGGAAGCAAGATGAGGATTTTGATGTCGAACATCATTTTCGTCATGTTGCTCTGCCTAGGCCGGCGCGCGTTCGCGAATTGCTAATGTATGTGTCAAAAGAGCATGGGCGCCTGCTGGATCGTGCGATGCCATTGTGGGAATGTCACGTTATCGAAGGCATCCAACCAGAAACCATAGGTAGCCCTGAACGTTTTGCGTTATATTTTAAGATTCATCACTCACTGGTCGATGGCATTGCTGCCATGCGCCTGATTCAAAAGTCACTCTCGCAATCACCCAACGAACCGATGACCCTGCCTGTTTGGTCGCTAATGGCTCGCCATCGTAATCAAGTCGATGCGCTGATTCCAGCGGGACGTTCGGTAACGCGTATTATTAAAGAGCAGCTGTCTACTATTAAGCCAGTAGTTACCGAGCTGCTTGACAATATTAAGCATCATGGTGATGACGACTATGTCGGTACCTTTGATGCACCTATGAGCGTCCTGAATCAACGCATCTCAGCCTCACGGCGTATAGCGGCGCAATCGTATGACATGCAGCGCTTTCGTGATATTGCTGATGAGCTTGACGTTAATATGAATGACGTAATTCTAGCGGTCTGTGCCGGAGCTATACGGCATTATCTGCTAGCGATGAACGCCCTACCCAACAAGCCTTTAATTGCTTTTGTACCGATATCACTACGCAGTGATGATAGCGCGACGGGCAATCAAATCTCGTTTTTATTGGCTAATTTAGGGACGCATTTGGACAATCCGATGCGCCGATTGCAATTAATTCATAGTAGTATGAATAGTGGCAAGCGCCGCTTTCGACGTATGAATCAGGCACAAGTGATTAACTATAGTGCTGTTGCTTATGCATGGGAAGGTCTGAATGTCTTAACTGGTTTATTCCCCAAAAAACAAGCCTTTAATTTGATTATCTCTAACGTACCGGGTTCTAAAAAACCACTATATTGGAATGGCGCACCGCTTAAAGCTCTATATCCAGCCTCAATAATAGTAGATGGGCAGGGTATGAATATCACCCTCGCTACTTATTTAGATAAAATTGAGTTTTGTATTACCGCTTGTAGCAGGCTGCTACCGCATGTGCAAGATATACTGATGTTAATTGAAGAAGAGCTGAGTGTGTTGGAAAACATCAACGAAGAGAAACGGTTAGGTTTTCGTGAATAGTCAAACGAGATAATTATAAATACCTAATAAAAACTCAGTAACCGCCCGATAAAAAAGGCTGACTCCAATATGAAGTCAGCCTTTTTTATTGATAAGATTTGCAAAATTAAATTATACTGCATCACGCCATGTCGGTACGACCACTTGCATCAATGGTTTTAATAATTTTACGTTACAGGCAAAGATAGATCCAGTGGTCATAGAATCATGAGCGCCTTTATGATCGACGACCACGCCGCGCGCTTCGGTAACGATGAGCTCACCAGCAGCAATATCCCACGGCTTGATTGACATCTCAAAGTAGCCATCAAAACGACCGGCAGCCACATAGCATAAATCTAGTGCCGCTGACCCCAAACGACGAATTTGACCACCCTGTTCAGAAACCTTTAGCAAACTTTCAAAATGCTCTTTGGCGTAAGAAACCACTTGGCCATTGCGCATGCGTTCTAGCGGATGACCGGTAGTGAAAAGACCGCCATCAATGGTTTTGCGTTCGCTCACTTGCATACGGCGGTTGTTTAAGCGCGCGCCTTTACCGCGACTGGCAGAGAACATCTCATCGCGGACGGGATCATAGACCACACCATGTTCGGTCACGCCTTTATACTGCACCGCAATTGAGACACAAAACTGCGGTACGCCATGAACGAAGTTTTTAGTCCCATCCAACGGATCAATAATCCAGCACCAGTCAGCATCTTCGCCACGACCTTCTTGCATTCCAAACTCTTCACCTAGGAAAGAATGATTTGGGTAGCTGGCTTTTAGCGTCTCAATGGTCAGCTCTTCGCTGAAGCGATCGATGCGCGTCACTAGACCGTCAAGCCCTTTTGACTCAATATCCAGCTCGATTTTGTGGCGGTTTTGATGCGCATATAAAATCTCTTTACCGACTTTTTCGGCAGCACGCGCTGCGATGACGACCATGGGTTCCATAAATAACCTATCTGCTGAATGAATGAAGCGAATGAATAGTACGGATATTTCTGCTAAAAATACTAGGTTTAAAAATATTAAGGCCATTATACAAAAAATATGGCTTTTAAAAAAATAACATAAAAATAAAAAATACGGTCATGCTGCCCACACAATCCAACATCGTTGGTCGTCACCACAAATTACGCAAATTGTAAAAAAAATGAGCACCTACGGCAAGCAGGCGTTATTACTATAAATTCTTTATTAGAACCAGTTAAACTAAAACCAGCTTTATTAACAATGGCTTAAAATAGTTTTGAAACTGTTTTTAAAAGTTACTCTAATCACTTGAAGTAACTTTTTTAGAGTGCATTGATTCAAGACAAATTTACGTTAATAACCGCTGTAATTGTGCCAAAACTCCAACAACGTCTAGGCCGCAATCAGCTAGCTGCTCTGCTTGCGAGCCATGGGATGCAAAGCGATCAGCGATACCAATATTGCAAATTTCTGGACGATTACGTTTGAAGCCAAGTGATTCATTGAGTAAATATTCATTCACCGCACTGCCCGCGCCGCCCATAATCATATGCTCTTCTAAAGTGGCGATATGAGTGACACCTTGTGTTAATAATTGCTCTATCAAGCTGGTATCTAACGGCTTCACCCAGCGCATATTAACGACTTGAACTTGACAGCCAGTTGCGCTGACTGTGTTGTCTGCTTTGATATTATCATCAGTCGTCAATACTTCTAACAAAGCTTCAGCCGCTTGCTGAGCGGTTGCGACCATCGTACCAAACGCTAATAAAGCCAGCTTCACAGGAGCGTTATCGGCACCTAATACTGATTCTACAACAGCTTGGCCAATCTTATAATTCTGGGCAGGTTGTTCAATAGTCGCCCCAGTACCCGTACCGCGTGGATAGCGTACCGCCGTGCTGCCTTTATATTCGTAACAAGTATTTAGCAATTGATAACATTCATTTTCGTCTTTTGGTGCAGCAATCAGCATATTGGGCACGCAGCGTAAAAAGGCAAAATCGAACACTCCAGCATGAGTCGCGCCATCTTCACCGACCAAACCAGCACGATCAATAGCAAACATCACATCTAAATCTTGCAGAGCAACATCATGGATAAGCTGATCATAACCGCGCTGTAAAAAGGTCGAATAGATGGCGACCACTGGTTTAATGCCTTGGGTTGCCATGCCGCCTGCTAACGTGACTGCATGTTGTTCAGCAATCGCTACATCAAAAAAGCGCTCCGGAAATTGACGGGCAAACTCAATCATTCCCGAGCCTTCTTCCATAGCTGGAGTGATGGCCAACAGCTTATCATCTTCTGCTGCTTTATCACATAAAAACTGCCCGAATACTTGCGAGTATTTTAAGGCTGGCGCCGCTTTCGGTTCAGTGCTAATAGGCTGATTAATAGACGACGCGTTTTCATCAATCGGTAACTTACTGATGGCATGATAACCGACAGGATCAAGCTCTGCTGGCGCAAAACCTTTACCCTTGGTGGTATAAATATGTACCAAAACTGGACCATGAACCTGCTTGGCTAATGACAATACCCGCAAGAGCTCAGGAATATTGTGACCATCAAAAGGGCCAAAATAGGTAAAACCAATAGCTTTAAATAAATTATCTTCTAGCTGCGGTACATCACGCTGCTCACGGTGCCGTTTACGTCTATTAAAGGCCTGCATAATCGGACGCTGACGTAATACTGGCGCGCCTGATTCCGAGATATCAACTTGATACCCAGATTCCCAAAGCATTGCTAAATGGCGTGAAAACCCACCGATAGAGCAGGATATCGACATGTCATTATCATTCAAAATCACTAATAAATTAGCGTTTTGCTGTACCGCATCATTCATCGCCTCAAAAGCCATGCCGCCGGTCATTGCGCCATCGCCAATTACGGAAGCCACAGTTTGCTCGCGCCCTTGATAGCGCAGCGCCAAACTCATGCCTAAACCTGCAGAAATAGCAGTGGATGAATGACCAACGCCAAAAGTATCATAGACAGATTCTGCACGTTCAGGGAAGGCCGTTAGACCGTCTTTAGCGCGGATGCTACTAAGATTATCTCGGCGGCCAGTCAGCACTTTATGGGCATAGGCTTGATGCCCGACATCCCAGACAATTTGATCAAGCGGTGTATCTAACAGGTAATGTAGCGCAATAGTCAGCTCGACCACGCCAAGATTGGCCCCAAAATGACCGCCACTTTGACCCGCTGAATACAATAAGAACAGGCGCAGTTCATCCGCCAAGGTTATCAGCTGCTCGATGGTGAGCGATTTTAGGTCGTTGGGGGCATCAATAGCATCCAGAAGAGGTATATTAGGACGCGTGCGCGGTATCACCGTGTAAGTCTGTTGCAAGCCGGATAGGTGCGCAGCAGAATCGGTAGCTGATGGCGTTGATGACGACCAAGACTGTGAGGAATGAGTTGACTGCTGCATAAACCGTACTATACCTACCAATCTGATGACAAGGTGACACCTTATCATATCCTGATGCGCCGTTATCGTCTAGATATGGCAGCATTTAATATTCTACAGCATTAGCTTAGCGGCTAAAATTATAGCCATTGGCTCGCGATGTAGGGATGATGATATGCTTACCACATCAGCGCTAATCGTTCATATTATGCACTATCGTTGTGCACTAATATCCGTGATATAGTGACGATACAGTAATGTAAGGGGAAAGACTTGTCACTGTATCCGTTAAAATAGTATGGCATAATAACATTTTTTTTTAACTATCGTTGAAATCATCGTGCGCTATGTGTGAACTTTATGTGTTTTTATCACAAACTCTATCAACGCGCTCGGTTAATGGAAGTTATGTTTATCAATGCTATCTTAGCAAGGTTATAAAAACTATAACATTAATAAATAATTATAAAATTGAAAAGCTAGACTACTAACCCTATAAATATAAGCAGCCATAAATACCAATTATCATAACTACTAATTATATAGCTATCAGCACGTGGTTTTTAAAACGTAGCTTCGATAACTATGACCATACCCTCTACCGCCACGATAATCGGCCTATGCAGGACATTAATGTCATATCAATTTATTACCAGTGCCACGTTGCCCACTCGTCACGGCGAGTTTGATATTCATATGTTTGAAAATGAAGACGGTAAAGAGCATGTGATGCTTACCGTCGGCCTGTCTGTGGCTGACCCTATATTAGAGGCAGATGCCGCGCTCAATGGTCAGCAGCATAACAAGTCGGCGCATCCTATTCCGCTGGTACGTATTCACTCTGAATGTCTAACGGGCGATGCCTTTAGCTCATTAAAATGCGATTGCGGCCCGCAGCTCAATGCTGCCATGCAAGCCATACAGGAAGATGGTTGCGGCGCTATTCTTTATTTGCGCCAAGAAGGTCGCGGTATTGGCTTGACCAATAAGATTCGCGCCTATGCGCTACAAGATCAAGGCCATGATACCTTAGATGCTAACTTGATGTTAGGGTTTCCGGCCGATGCGCGCACGTATGATATGTGCAGCGCCATGCTGGCTCACGTGGGCGTCACCGAGGTGCGGCTGATTACCAATAATCCAGATAAAGTCGCTTATTTAAACGAGCATGGTATTCATGTGGCCGAACGCGTGCCGCTATTGGTTGGGGTCAATGATATCAATGCCGGTTATATGGCAACCAAGCGTGATCGTATGGGACACCTACTGGATAAAGATATTCATACAAAAGCCCATCATAATAAGTAAGACCAACAGAGTCATTTATTCCTATTATGAATAGCGGTTAGTTATGAATAGCTGCTATAAATGACCCTGTTAAACAACCAACACAATCCATTATAATAGATATTTTTATGAGCATTCCTGATATAAATAACAATACCAATGCTGGCAACTTAACGCCCTGTGAAAACGATATCATGCGCGTACGTGAGTTTTTAGTAGATTTGCAAGCGCGTATTTGCCAAGCATTAGAAGCCCAAGAAGCTGATGGCGGCGGCAATGCAACCTTTGTTCCTGATGATTGGGAGCGCCCCGAGGGTGGCGGCGGTCGTTCATGCATTTTAGCCAATGGCGAGGTTATCGAAAAAGCAGGGGTTATGTTCAGCCATATCCATGTCCATAATTTGCCCGCCTCAGCAACTGCCCGTCATCCTAATATTGCGGGACGCCGAGCGCAAGCGATGGGCGTGTCTTTAGTCGTCCATCCCAAAAACCCTAACGTTCCGACCAGCCATGCCAATGTCCGACTGTTTGTCGCAGAAGCAGAGGGTGAAGATCCCATTTGGTGGTTCGGCGGCGGCTTTGACTTAACTCCCTTTTATCCCGTACTGGCCGATTGTGTGCACTGGCATCAAGTTTGTCATGACCTCTGCGCGCCGTTTGGTGACACTGTTTATCCTGACTTTAAACAATGGTGTGATGAGTACTTTCATCTGCGCCACCGTGATGAGCAGCGCGGTATTGGCGGGCTGTTTTATGATGATGTAAATTTTGAGAGTCGCGGCTGGGACTTCGACACCTGCTTTGACTTTATGAAAGCGGTCGGTAATGGCTATCTTGATGGTATTATTCCGATTTTTGAGCAGCGTAAAGAGGCCCCTTATACAGACGAGCAGCGTGAATTTCAGCTCTATCGCCGTGGACGTTATGTCGAATATAACCTCGTTTATGACCGTGGAACGCTATTCGGTTTACAGAGTAACGGGCGTATCGAATCCATCTTAGTTAGCATGCCACCCCTTGCCAGCTGGCACTATCGCTTTGAGCCGGTCGAAGGTACAGCAGAGTTTGAGCTGACCTATTACTATTTGAAACCGCGAGATTGGTTGACTTTATAGTCTTTATTGGCATAATGTTAGTCTAGATGTTAGACATCTGTTGTAATATATCTTATATTTGCGCTCGTTTTACATCGGTCAGCAAATGCGTTATTTAGCACTGTGATGAATCTATGATTGCCATATAAACATCATGATATTTACAGTGTAAATTAATTAACAATACTAGTTAGTTAATAGTAATAATGAATTAATAATATCAATTAGCTTTATAGATTAATAAAGGTCGGCTGTAATAGCTGACCTTTATTTATGTAATTTCCCAGCATATTCTTATGACTCCTAGCCTTTAGCTATGGAGAGTACATAGTAATAACCAAGTGTAAAGGAGTTCTCGTATGGCACAGGTTCACATCAGTAAATCATTAAAATCAATCTTTGGCATCTCAATGATGACTGCTGTAATAGGTCTAACAGCCTGTACGCCTACTCATCCAGATGTTAAGGCGCGTCAAGATATCATGAAAAACTATGGTGATGCCATGGAAGTTATGGGTGGTATGGTTAAAGCACCGGACACTTTTGACGCAGAAGAATTTCAAGAACAAGCGGCATTCTTAGCAGGAGAAGCCAAAAATCCTTGGAGCCATTTTGAGAATAAAGAAGCGGTAGGTAATGCCACCGATGCCGTTTGGGTAGACGTTGATGGTTTTAAAGCAGACGCTGATAAATTCCAACAAGTAACCGCTGAGCTTAACAGTACGGCGCAGATGGCAACTAGTGCTGACGACATCGAGCCGGCCTTTGGCGCAGTTGGTAAAAGCTGCAAGTCATGCCATGACGACTTCCAAGTTAAAAAAGATGACTAATATTGTCTAATAAATCTTTATTAAATAAGAGTCAGAAAAATAAAAAAACCGCCAACTCAGTTTGAGAATGGCGGTTTTTTATGGGCTAAAATTTATTAATGCTTTAATGCTTTAATGCTTTAATGCTTTAATGTTCAATTCTTCAATAAAAGAAGCAACTTAGACAATCACTTATAGCTATCAACCTACTTCATACTGGTATTTGTAAGAGTATCAGTATCAGCTTCTTGGTTATTAAGCTGTATCACTATCGCTTTTATCGAGGGATCGCTTAAATCTATGCTTTTACCGCCTCAATATCATCCTTATAACCAATGCCCACGTCAACTTGCAGGCGATGCTGCTTATAAGCGGTATTGACCGTCAATACTGAGGTATAAAAATCTGAGTTAGGGATAGCCTCTTACCGACCATCATAAGTTTTAATGGTGGTGGCACGGATTTTAATATCCTCAACCGTACCTTCATACTCGCCTGAAACGATTCGATCGCCAATACGAAACGGCTCTGAAATCAGCGGCCATTGCTAATTCTGCTTCAGAGATGGGCATGCAGTCGTTATTCCCTCAACTTTAATGGTTTGGCTTTTCTGATTTAACCTTGCTCGTTAAATCAGAAAACTTTGGCTATTCACTAACTCATCAAATCCGCTTGTACAATCTCAATCCAGTAGCCATCAACATCTTTAATAAAGGCGATATTTTTCATACTGCCGTCTTCTGGACGTTTTTTAAACGTGACATTATTGTTGTCAAACCAAGCAACCGCCGCATGTAAATCTGGCACGCTAAAGCAAATATGGCCAAAACCCTGAGGGTCTTGGTTACCATCATGATAGCTAAAACCATCTTGATTCTCAGTACCATAATTATGGGTCAGCTCTAAAATACCGCGCTGACGGAAGGTATAAATGGCCAAATCTTCACCAGCTGGTAGATTATCGCGCTCATCATCCGTCAACTTCGCTAGAAAGTACAAATCAAATTCCATCTCAGGGAATTTTTTAATGGCAAGTAAGGTCATACCTAGAACGCCGGTATAAAACTCTAACGACTTTGCTGGATCTTTTACCCGTAACATGGTGTGATTAAAAGTAAAACCACTGGTTTGCATGGCAATAGGCTGAATACCAGATGCCTTGATACTATTAGCCGGTTGCGGACTGATTGCGGTTGAGTTCGATGTGGAATTAGACATAAATATCATTATCCTGTTCATGAGAGTGTGTTAAATAAAGTAAATGCCCAGCTTTAATGATAAAGCCGCTTTATCATTATATTAATACAAGCAACGATATTAGCAGCAATATTAACAATATCAAATCGATAACACGACAGCTGTCTATCGTCATCATAATAACAAAAGTTTTACTGTTAGGGTTTTATACGAGGACTGATTTTATTAGCTGTCTAAAAAACGCACCTTACCAGTATCCACATCATACTCTGCACCGACGATTAATAACTGACCACTGCTAGTTAAGTCCTCTAAAGCACGCGAGCCATGTTTCAGCTGACTGACTGACATACGCACATTAGCACGAATGGAGCGGTCAATCAGCTCATCAGCATCGACATCGTGGCCATTGGCAGTGGCAAGCTCATGCAGGTTATAAACGCTTGGACGAATGCGATCGACGATAGATTGTAGATTGGGTGAGTAATATTTTTCTGGCTTAATTAAGGTTTCTACACAAGCGGTGACCGCACCGCAATGCGAATGCCCAAGTACCACTACTAATTGAGTATTAAACTTTTCGGCAGCAAACTCAATTGAGCCGATTTGGGAGGGCGCAACCACATTACCCGCCACTCGAATGACGAATAAATCACCTAAACCTTGATCAAAAACGATTTCTACTGGCACGCGTGCATCCGAGCAGCCCAATATAATGGCAAGCGGATCTTGATCATTAACCAGCCCGGGGCGGCGTTGCATTGATGGGTCAGAATTGGACAGACTATCTACATAGCGCTCATTGCCTTCTTTAAGCAGTGTCAGCGCTTCTTGTCCTGTTTTTGGGCGAGTGTCTTCAGTCATGAGAGCTCCTTAGTATTACTGGATGATAAAATATTTAAGATGCGTGTTTTAAAGTGCATATGAGCTAAGTCTTTTTTAGCGCTAAAATGATTGTATAGCAATCAGCCCAAAAATTTGATAAAAAATTTAATTTTAATATCCCCTTAATAGCTCGTTAACAAAACCGCTTTTTGCAGATGATAGTTAATGGTTATATCTTGCAGAGCAAATAAAGGCTATAAAAACCCGACAACACAAGGTATGAGCCACGTAACTGGTAACGAGATTGCACTAACTTGAGCGGGCGATTTGTTATAATACGCAGCTTCACGACCGCGCTTATATTTATGACAAAATGCTTCTTTATAAAACAGCTTGCCTAAAACTTGGGTATCAATAGCTACACTGTCATTTTGGTATTTTAGGGAATCATCTCATGACCGACTCGCCCGCAAACTTGCGTACAAGCCTTAAGGCTTCTCACGCTGGCTCTACCATTAAAACTAATAACAATAGTGCTAGCACCGTGCCCACCGATGTACTTCTTCAACTGAGGGGTATTAAAAAAACCTACGATGAAACTGATGTATTGACTGATATTAATCTTAATATCAAGCAAGGTGAGTTTTTGACTTTATTGGGTCCTTCAGGCTGCGGTAAGACCACTCTACTGCGCTTGATTGCAGGCTTTGAGCAATCAAGCGCAGGCTCGATTTATTTAGATGGAGTACAAATGGCGGGACTGCCTGCGGATAAACGCCCTGTAAATACAGTGTTTCAGCAGTATGCGTTATTTCCCCATATGACGGTGGCGCAAAATGTCGCTTATGGGCTTAAGCTTAAAAAAGTACCCAAAGATGAGATTCAAACTCGAGTGCGCGATATGCTAGCACTGGTTCAACTGGGGCATTTAGCCAATCGCAGGCCACAAGACTTGTCCGGTGGTCAGCAACAGCGTGTCGCGATTGCCCGTGCCGTTATAAATCGCCCTAAACTATTATTACTGGACGAGCCGCTATCGGCACTTGATTATAAGCTGCGCTTGCAAATGCAATCAGAGCTGAAGCGTTTACAACGTGAGCTGGGCATTACCTTTGTATTCGTCACCCATGATCAAGAAGAAGCGCTATCGATGTCAGATCGTATTGCCGTGATGAAAGACGGCAAGTTTCAGCAAATTGGCACACCCATTCAAATTTATGAAACGCCTGCCAATTTATTTACCGCCAAGTTTATTGGTGAGACCAATTTATTTAAAGCAGAAGTAAAAGGTGTCAATCCTGACCAGCCAGATCTTGATGGACAGGTGACTAATGGCCGCATTGAAGTCGAAGTCTGCGAGGCGCAAGCGCAAGATGGTCCGACAACCTTACGTAATTTGCGCCGGCCTGATTTTGCTAATGATGTAAGAGTCGGTGATATTGTTAATTTATTATTACGCCCTGAAGATTTGCGCATTTATGACCCTGACGATAGCATTCAAGCCGGACTACTTGGTCGCGTCATCGAAAGTAATTATAAAGGCAGCACGTTGGACTCTATTATTGAATTGAATAACGGCCATATTATCAAGGCATCTGAGTTCTTCGATGAAGATGATCCGAGCTTCGATTATAAAATGGATGAAGCGGTCAAGGTCACTTGGGTCGATGGCTGGGAATGGGTACTGCCAGAAGATGGCTCCATTGATGATGAAGCAGGCCATGAATTGAATAGCGCAACGGTCCAAAAGGATGTGAGTTAATGGCACGCGCAAGCTCAACACACTTAAGCAATAAAAGCCCCTTTCGAACGGCGACGCTGTGGCTGATCTGGGGTTGGCTGCTCATTTTCGCCTTATTACCCAATATATTGGTAATAATAGTCAGCCTTTTGACTCGCGATAGTAGCGAATTTATTAGCTTGCCGGTTAGTATCGACAGTTATGTGCGCATAATCGACCCGCTATACTTTGAAGTGTTTGTCCATTCATTATGGATGGCAGGAATCACGACAGTTATTTGTCTACTACTCGGCTACCCGTTTGCATGGCTGGTATCAAAGACCAAAGCCCGTTGGCAGCCATTATTAATGTTGCTTTTAATATTGCCATTTTGGACCAACTCTTTAGTCAGGGTTTATGCGCTAAAGTTATTGTTTGCTACTAACGGTTTGATCAATAAAGCCCTGTTAGCCATCGGCATTATTGATACCCCGATTGATATGTTATATACCCAAGGCGCGGTGATTGCTGGTCTAACTTACTTGTTGTTTCCCTTTATGGTGTTGCCGTTATATGCCGTATTTACTGACTTGCGCAATGACATGCTGCTGGCCTCGCAGGACTTGGGCGCTTCAAGGACGCAGACGTTTTGGCATGTAGTGCTACCGTTAACCACACCGGGAATTATCTCTGGAATATTATTAGTATTGCTACCCGCAATGGGTATGTTCTATGTGGCGGATATTTTAGGCGGCTCACGCAATTTATTGGTTGGTAATATTATCAAAAACCAGTTCTTAGATGCCCGCGATTGGCCCTTTGGGGCAGCAGCTAGCGTGTTACTAACGCTGGCTATGGCCGTATTATTATTTGCTTATCGGGCCAGTAGCCGCCGTATTGGCAAGACTGACTTCAATGAGGTGGCCTAATGTCTGACTCTCATAACAGCCACATTATCAAAAACAAAGCGCCGCACACGCCTAAAACCTCAAACTCTAAGCAGTTTATTAAACAAAACATCAAGCTTGGCAGTATTGCAGCCAAAGGCTATCTAGGTTTGATTTATACCCTATTATATTTGCCTATTATTGTCTTGGTAGTCATGTCTTTTAATGAGTCAAAAACTGGCTATAACTGGGGTGGTTTTAGCTTAAAGTGGTATGAATCACTATTTAAAAACCAAGCAATGTTGGATGCTTTTTGGCATTCAATCGTTTTAGGCTTAGTCGCGGCTACGGTTTCAGCTTTCATAGGTACCTTGACGGCGCTGGCCTTACATCGCTATAAATTTCGCGGTAAAGGGTTACTTAACGGCTTATTATTTGTGCTGATGATGTCCCCTGAGATTGTGCTGGCGATATCACTATTGGCATTATTTTTATTAATTGGTCTGCAGTTAGGCTTTGTGTCGTTATTATTAGCGCACATTACTTTTTGCCTACCTTTTGTGGTTATCACTGTCTTTGCGCGGTTGAGTAGCTTGGATGAACAGCTGATGGAAGCCGCCCGGGATTTGGGTGCAAGCGAATCGACGATGGTACGCACAGTTTTAATTCCGGTGATATTGCCGGCGGTGCTGGCAGGTTGGTTATTGGCCTTTACCTTATCGCTTGATGATGTGGTAGTCTCCACCTTTGTGACTGGGCCTAGCTATGAGATTCTGCCGCTGCGTATCTATTCAATGGTACGAGTCGGACTCAAACCTGAAGTCAATGCTATCGGTACGCTATTATTAGCGGCGTCGTTAATATTAGTTATCATCTCGCAGCTGTTATTACGTCGACGCTAGTTTCTTATTAAATCGCTGCCAGTTATTAAATATTACTAATTATTAAATCGATGCTAATTGTTACTTACTTATTAAATAGCTACTAATCTTTGAGTGAAAATCAGCATAGTATTAGTTATAATGAATTTTATTCAACTTCAACATTCTTTTGCAACTTAGTGGTTAACCTCTATTATGCTTGAACTCCGTCATCTTAATACCTTAACTGCGCTGCGGGCGCATGGTTCGCTCGCTGCTGCTGCCGATGAGCTGCATGTCACGGCCTCGGCAGTCTCGCATCAGCTTAAGGAGCTGGAAAACTACTACGATATCAGTCTGGTTAATCGTCGGACCCGTCCGCTATCCTTTACGCCTGCTGGCAAAACTGTACTCGCATTGGCCGATAGTATTATGCCGCAAGTCACTCGTACTAAAGCCAATCTCAAGCGCTTAGCCCACGGGCAAGCTGGCAGAATGCGCTTGGCATCTGAGTGTCATAGCTGCTTTGACTGGTTAATGCCGATACTGAATCAATATCGCCGTGAGTGGTCGGATGTGGAGCTGGACTTTGCTACTGGTTTTGAGCCTGAGCCGCATCATTTATTGATGGAAGGTGATATTGACCTGCTGATTACTACCAGTAATTTACCGATAGACGGTATTAGCTATCAGTCGCTATTTGAATACGAAAGCCGTTTGGTGCTCTCGCCGCTGCATAATTTAGCGGAGCAAGCATTTATATGCCCAGAAGACTTGCGCGATGAAACCTTGATTGCCTATCCGGTCGAAGCCAAGCGCCTTGATATTATTGCCAACTTTATGACCCCAGCGCAGGAAACCTTTAAGCGAATTCGTACTACTGAGCTAACAGCTATGCTGATTCAATTGGTTGCTAGTGAGCGCGGAGTGGCGGCATTACCAGATTGGGTAGTCGCTGAATACGAGAAGAAAGGCTGGGTAGTTTCTCGACCGCTAGGTGACGGCGTCCATTGTCAGCTGTATGCCGCAACCCGTGCCTCGAGTAAGGATACGGCTTATATGCAAGGCTTTGCGAGTTTATTAGAAGGAATCGTTAAGCCTTTGTAGCTACTAATCATAGTTAATATAGTTGGTCTACTCTAAAACAGATAGAGCGCAGCTGTGAGAGATTTTCAAAGTATCGAAAAGTGGCGCAGCTACACGGCAAGCAAGAAAATTTCGCCAGCCACGAGTCTTGTAGCTTAATTTTGTCCCTACTTTTATGATGATAGAATCAAAAAACCAGCCTAAACAAAAAAATCCCCGCAGCAGTTGCTAATAACGTCAGTCCTACATGTAGTCCGACTAAGCTTAACCCTGATAGCATACGCCCGTCGTCGATTAAGCTATAGACTTCAACACTAAAGGTACTAAAAGTGGTCAGTCCGCCGCAAAATCCAGTAATAAAAAACAGTTTTCCATTGAGTGATACTGTCCCGCTGCCCATACGCTCAAACCAAACCAGCGCCAGTCCTATTAGCAGGCCGCCTAAAATATTGGCACCGAGTGTTCCAACCGGTATCCAACTATGTAACAAGTTAAAGCGCCCTAGCCACGCGCGCAGACAAGCACCGATTGCGGCTCCTAAGCCGATAGCCAACCATTGCATGATGTCATCCTTCTTTTAATAAAGACTGTTAATGAGTGCTGTCAATAAATGTCATTTTAAATCAGCAGTATTTCTGATAAGCAGGTATTACTCATCCGTAACGCCATTATAGCGCTGGTAACTCGGTCATCGGCCAACGCGGTACACAGCTGACAGCCAAATCATCTGACTGCCCTGCTTGCAAGCGCTGGAAACCCGCATAGGCAATCATCGCGCCATTATCGGTACATAAGGCTGGAGGTGCATAGTGTACGGTCGCATTTATCTTTGTCAGCTCCGTCTCTAACATTTCGCGCAAATGGCTATTAGCACTAACCCCGCCAGCAATCACCAAACGGCTCATACCTACTTGCTTAAGCGCTTTGACGCATTTCTTCACTAAAGTATCGACCATCGCATGCTGAAAACTGGCAGCAATATCGGCACGCACTTGCGGATCACTATCGGAACCCGTACCTGAGCCTATACCTGAACCAGGGGTATCTTTAATAAGATTATGTACCGCAGTCTTCATGCCACTAAATGAGAAGTCTAAACCGCGATGCAGCATGGGCCGTGGTAAATTATAAGCATTTATATTTCCAGTTTCAGCAAGCTTGGCAATATTAGGGCCGCCCGGGTATTCTAAGCCGAGCATTTTTGCCGCCTTATCAAAACACTCTCCTGCCGCATCATCAATAGATTCGCCCAATATTTCATACTGACCCACGCCTTGGGCAGCAATAAGTAATGTATGACCGCCAGACACCAATAGCGAGACAAAAGGAAAAGCAGGTGGATTAGCACCCATCAACGGTGCCAGTAGGTGCCCTTCCATATGGTGAATACCAATCGCAGGAATACCCAAGCCATAAGCCAAACTGCGTCCAAATAATGCGCCAGTCATCAGCGCGCCAATCAACCCTGGGCCTTTAGTGTAGGCAACGGCATCAATCTCATTTTTACTAATGCCGCATTGCTCTAACAGCTCATGAAATAAAGGTACCAGCTTACGAATGTGATCGCGACTGGCAAGCTCAGGAACCACCCCACCGTAAAGGGCATGCAGCTCTATTTGTGAATACAGCACTTGCCCAAGCAAACCTTTATTGTCGCTATTTATCAGCTCGCTATCAAAAATCGCCAGACCGGTCTCATCACAAGAGGTCTCTAAACCCAATACTTTCATGCTTTTGCCTTTATGTCGTCGTTATCGCTCATCTTAAAAAAAGCAGTGATTTATTATAGCCTTGACAGCCTTGTAGTTACTCACAAAGCCCATCAACAAAGTTTATCCGTGTAGTGGCTTGCAAAACCACCCACAAAAAAACCGCCATTGTGAACCACAATGACGGCTAGTTTAGCAAATTTCAATAGCTAATATTAGCTGACAGCTGCAACCATATAGTCAACCGCTGCATGAACTTGGGCTTCGCTAACATCAGCGTTGGCTTGTGCTGGCATCTTATTAAAGCCTTTGGCTGAGTGCATGTGGAGCGTGTCGATATCTTTGACAAGATGTGGTGCCCAATCTTCCTTATTACCAAGTTTCGGCGCTTCTAGTAGGCCAGTGGCATGACAGACGTGACATTGTGTCTCATAGAGCTGTTTACCAGCATCAGCTGCCAATACTTCTGGTTCAGCGGCAGCATCAGTCTCTACCACGTCCCCGTCATTTGCTGGCATCTCTGGAGTTTCTACTACAGGGACGGTTTCTTCAGCAGGTGCTGGTACGGCATCTACTGTAGGTTCTTCTACTTCTACCACTGTGGTTTCTGTTTCACTGATAGGAGCAGCAGCCTCGTCAGCAGCAGTATTGTCACCGCCACTACAAGCGCTCAGGGCCAATACTGCGCTAAGGCCTAGTGTTGACCAAGTTAGTTTACCTAGTACATTTAAGCCAGTATTAGAGACTTGCTGTCCATCATTACTTTTAAGCGATTTTTTATTCATAGCCTGTTGATTGTTACTCATTGTCATTCCTTTGCCGGTTAGGTTAGCATTTTTTTAATCGTTCTTTTTTTGTCCCATGCTTACTGTTTGTTAATACTCATATTATTAGTACTCATACATTTTATTGCGTCATCAATGCTCTCTGCTATTGACTTACTGTGGGTTCAGCATCTGCTGTATCCATTTCTTCGTCTGCTTTCTCGGCAGTGTCAGTTACTGGTATATCGGTTGCTGTATTATCATTAGCCTCTGGCATGTCAGTGGCTACGGTATCATCTTCAGCAGTCACGGTCGTCTCTGTGTCGGCATCTGCTGCCATCGGAGCCGTTTCTGGAAACTCCATGTCTTCAGCTTCAGGGCCATTTTTACGGGCAAGCTCAGCTGCAGCGTCGACCCGATCGACTGCCATGACTTCCCCTGATTCGGATTCTGCTTCTTTATCACTGCTACAGGCGCTAACGCTCACACCAAGTGTAACTGCAAACACTGCCCATAATGCTGTACGTAATGAGGTGTTTAATGCTGTTTTTTTCATCCCAATATCCTTAATAAAACTGACAAAAAAGCGTAAAGATGCCTACTGCTGTGAAAATTAAATTATCATAGCATAAACTCAAACCAATACGTTATAGACAGTCAGGGTTTTTTATAAGTTATTTTTTACTCATTTAGCACAAATTTATCGACAGTATACTGAACTATTTGCTATAAAAACACATCGATGAGCCCATCATCTTAGATGGCTAAAGTCTACTCTATATCCTGAACAAACACATTAAAGGCTTTGACTTTACTGACATTTTTCATTATAATAACTGCCCTTGTACTACCGCACAAGATTATCCTAGTTTGAGCTGATGTCTGTAATTTTGAGGTATTGCGACTACATACTAATATACAGCCAAGCTAATGCCCTTGTATCTCATCCCCAAAAGGAGTCTTCATGCCTGCAGTTAAGGTTAAAGAGAACGAACCAGTTGATATCGCTATCCGCCGTTTTAAGCGTGCTTGCGAAAAAGCTGGTGTTTTATCAGATGTTCGTAAACGTGAATTTTATGAAAAACCAACGCAAGAGCGTAAGCGTAAAAAAGCCGCTGCCGTAAAGCGTTATAAGAAAAAATTACAACGTGAAACTATCCGTACCACACGTCTGTACTAAAATTAATGATGTGAAATTAAGTATTTAAAAGCTTAATTTCAATCCTCATTAACAGAAATGCACCAAAATTTTGAAGCTTATCCGCCCTATATATACCAACGCCGCTGCTATCCATTGATATCAGCGGCGTTTTTTATGCTACAATTTTGACTATCAGCAACTTCTATTTGCGACTGTTCAGTATACTTTAATTAAGAAAATATCATTAACCAATTTTTATTTAGAACTTTTTTATTAATAAGGAAGAATAATAATCATGAGCCCACTTAAACAAAACTTAGCAGACACTATCATAAAGTCTATGAAAGCCCGTGAGATTGAGCGCGTTAAAGTCTTACGTAACGTCCAAGCAGTCATCAAACAAATCGAAGTTGATCGTCGAGTAGAGCTTGATGATGCTGATGTCTTAGAAGTATTACAAAAGCAGCTCAAGCAGCGTCATGAATCATTGACGATCTTTACCGAAAATGACCGTGATGACTTAGCAGCCAAAGAGCAGTTTGAGATTAATATTATTAATGAATTCATGCCCAAGCAAATGGATGATACTGAGCTTGCCGCTTTAGTGAATGCAGAAATTGCTGAGCAAGGCGCAAAATCCATGCGTGATATGGGCAGTGTAATGGGCGTTCTAAAAACTAAAACTGCTGGTCGTGCAGATCCAGCGATTATCTCAAAGTTAGTAAGAAAAGCGCTACAACCTTAAAAACTGAGCCATTTGCTTAAGACTATAGATTCTTAAAGCTTAAGCCACTTAAAAGCATAAAGCACAACCGCCTAAGGCTTAAAGTCTTTGGCGGTTTTTACGTCTTTAATTTCCTGGGTTATGTTTGCTAATAGCGGACGGGCGCTACTGGCTTGAGCGCTAGTTTGCAACTGCTCGGTCAGCTTTTTAGCTTGGATAAGCGATATCAGCGCGGCATCATAACGCCCATTCCATAATTGGTCATGGCTGCGATAACGTAGTGCATTAATAGTAGCAATACGCGCCAGCTGCGGTGAAGTCGAGGTTTTGGCAAGTTTTTCATTGGCCAGTTGTAAGCTTTGCCAAGCATAACGGTCACTGGGATGCTGCAAAGTGAGTGGTTTTAACAATATTTGTGCTTGGGTTGGCTGATTGCTATTGGTCAGTGCCTCGGCTAAATATAAGCGCAAATCGCGACGTTCAGGATAAAGACGCTGCTGAGCTGCTAATACTTCGGCAGCTTGTTGCCATTTATTTTGCTCGCTAAGTACTTGGCTATGCGTAATAGACAATAGCGGCTCCAATGCTTGCATTTGCGAGTTCGGCAAGGCTTGCAGCTGCGCCATAATAGAACTGGCCTCATCAAAACGCTGCTGCTGCCCATACCAATGCATTAGTGCCACTTTTGCACCAACACTGTTCTTCGCAGCAGTGGTCAGCTCAGTTTGTGAGGCATGCTTGCCGGTAATTTGTATCCGCCAATAGAGTAAGTCAAATAATGCTTGATGACGCTGCTGCTTCGCAAGCGATAGTGTAGGATAGCGTTGTGCACGGCTTTGGGCTTCACTAAGGCGCTCATTGCTTAAAGGATGCGAGCGCACAAAGCTGGGCAAAAACCGATTTTCGACTTGATTGAGCTGGCTTTGTTTATTCATCGTCGCAAAAAACCGAGGCATCGCTCGTGGGTCATAGCCAGCTTGGGTCATAATCTGCATTCCCACTCGATCCGCTTCGCGCTCATTACTACGACTAAAGGCCATGTTGTTGTTCATAGCAGCAGTCTGACTGCCCATCATCACCGCCGCTGCTGCATCGCCACCACTATTAACGGCTGATGCGGCAATCGCTGCCAGCATACCACCGATTTGTATTAATAGCGCTTGGCGACGCTCATCCGCTCCATGTTCATAATGGCGCTGACTGATGTGCGCGACCTCATGCGCCACTACGCTTGCCAGCTCATCCATACTGCTTGCCGCCAATATCGTGCCGGTATTGATACCAATGACCCCGCCCGGTGCTGCAAAAGCATTGATACTGGGATTATCGATAATGACCATCCCCAGTGGTGCTTGCTGCCGTGCTTGCGCATTAAGCCGCCACGTCATCTCTTTTACGGTCTCTTGGACCCAAGGGTCGTGCTCCATCTTGGTACGGCCATTGATGTTTTGTAGCGACCACTCACCGATGAGTTTATTTTGATATTGATCAGCAAAGCTCAACCCTTGGCCATCTAAACTTGGCAGCACCAATTCTTCTGCATCCGGCTGCCGCCATAAACCGGTCATAGGACTAGGGCTGGTATCAGATGTCGACGCGTTTGCCATCAAAGACGCCGCCTGACTGTGGTTGCTGGCGCTGCTGAGCATAAGCGCTGAAGCACTCAATAGTAATACTCCAGCATAGCGGTGCGCCTGCCGTGGGTACAACGACGTTCGGGCGCTTGAGCTTAGTCTATCCATGAAATGCCTATTGGTTAAGGGACCATGCTGCTGATTAAGAGGGTGCTAATGGTTACAGATATTAGAATAGTTGAATTAAATATAATCTTATTTTCGACTATACGAGCTTGATTGCATGAGGTCAATTTTAGTGTGGTTTTGAGTACCAATATCTAGGTGACCGTCACTTTTATGCAACATTGTTTTATAAGCCTCATGATCTTATCAAGCCTAACGCATATCTCTTAAATATTCATAGGTATGGTAACGACATTCAGGCTTGCAATATATGACGGCAACATATGACTGCAATTGCTTGCCGCTGATTTGTTATAATAGACAAACCATCTCCATACTATTTACTTTTAATACCGTTATGAAAATAGCTGTTTTAAGAAGCTATTTCTTTAAAAATTGTCGTTCTAACAACTACTGTTCTAAAAAACGATTACTTTTAACAGTAACGTTTAAAAACTGAATATTAAGCCTCCAAGGATTTCATTATGTCCGCTGACCCTCACTCGACAATTACTTTGCACGCCCCTGCTCATATCTGTTTGACGCAGACATTACCTGAGGCGACAAAAACGACTATTACCTCTCTACTGAGTTTATTACCAGCGGACTGCATTGGTGCTGTAAAAATAATTGACAGTGTCCAGCTAGACGATAATGATGTGCTGGCGACATCAGCTATTCACATTAAAAGTATAGTCGACGGTCGCGGACTGGCTTGCCCAATGCCGCTACTAAAAACCAAAGTGGCATTGCGCGAGGTTAATATCGGCGAATCACTGTATGTGGTCGCAACCGACCCCAATTCGCAAGCTGATATCACCGCATTTTGCCAGCAGACTCAGCAACCAAATACTGCTCAAAGCCTGTCATTAGTGCTCAATCAAACCACTGCTGGCCTTAAAAATAATAGACTGCCTGCTCATACGTCCGATACAATATTTCACTTCATCATTACCAAAACCGATAGCAACTAAGTGGCGCTATCCTTTACAATTAAGACCATCAGATTTTTCATCGATAATTTTGCTTATTTATTCCATTTAAATCAAGGTCAAGAATATGGCTACTGACTCGACGACAACCAAAACGACAAAAGCGACAAAAGCGCAAGACAAAGGTAATGACAGTCAGGACAAAACTACTCCTGCTGCTGCAACCAACCCAGCCCGTGAAGCTGCACTGAAGGCTGCGGCACAGCGTCCACCTTATGATGCTAGTGCGCTAGAAGATACTAGCACGCGCGATTTAGTACCGGCTATGCCCACGCATCTGTCTGCGCCTGGGGTAAATGTGGGCGCGTATATCAATACGGTACATCAAATACCCATTTTGACCCCCACCCAAGAGCAAGAGCTGGCGCATCGCTATTATGATGAAGGCGATGTTGAGGCGGCGCGTTTGCTAGTGATGTCACATCTACGTTTTGTGATTCATATTGCCCGCAGTTATTCAGGCTATGGTTTACCGCAAGCGGATTTAATCCAAGAAGGTAATCTGGGCTTAATGAAAGCGGTCAAACGCTTTGACCCCAATAAGGGTGTGCGCTTAGTGTCCTTTGCGGTGCATTGGATTAAGGCGGAAATTCACGAATTTGTGATTCGCAACTGGCGCATTGTCAAAGTTGCGACTACCAAGGCGCATCGTAAATTATTCTTTAATCTACGTAGCCTTAAAAAGACCAATAATCAGCTGACCTTAGAAGAAGCGGATGCCATTGCCAATGACTTGAATGTCACGCGCAAACAAGTGCTGGAGATGGAGTCGCGCCTTACCTCTTATGATGCCTCGTTTGAGACCCAATCGAGTGATGACGACGACGGGCGTTACGCGCCGCAGCTCTTCTTAGAAGACGGTATCGATCCTGCCGAGATGGTAGAAGAATCCGACTGGGAAGAAAATAATTCTTCAGCACTGATAGCAGCAATGGATACTCTAGATGATCGCTCACGAGATATCGTCGAGCAACGCTGGCTTACTGAGCAAAAATCTACCTTACACGAGCTGGCAGCAGTCTATTCTATCTCTGCGGAACGGGTACGCCAAATCGAGAAAAATGCCATGGATAAAATTCGTGATGCCATGACCATCGATAGTGTGATTTTGCCGGATGACATTCAATAAATGGGCAGTCAGTAGGCAATAGCGGACTATTAAGAAAATAAGGTTTGATAATGATCAATTGGATAGGTATTGCAGCGATTAATCTTGCCATTGCAGTAGGCTTAGGAGCATTTGGTGCCCATAGTATTAAAAATATAGCCAATGCTCAGCAGCTTGAATGGTGGCACACCGCGACGCTATATCTATTTATCCACGCGCTGGGGTTATTACTGGTAGGTTTACTAATTCGCCTTAATGTTGCCTCGCAAACGACCGCATGGCTATTACAAATTGGCGTTATTATCTTTGCGGGTAGCCTATATGCTATGACCCTTGGCGCGCCGCGTTGGTTTGGTGCTATCACGCCTATTGGCGGCGTTTTAATGATTGCCGGCTGGATATGGTTGGCAGTCACTACTTTTCGACTGGGTAATCAAGCGAGCTAAACGAAAATATCATCATTAGTTGATTAAAAACTGTCAATAAAGGAATTACTAATAAAAGATCGCTACAATAATCAGGGAGCAAGTATTATGAGTCTCGTTAGTGTCAATGGAAAAACCTTACAGACTACCCATCAGAGCGTGCAATTGGTGGTTAATGAGCTGGGGCTAAGTGCCGGGCGTTATGCCGTTGAAGTTAATGGTGAGCTTATTCCTAAAAGCGAGCTTGGACAGTTACGTATTGTCGACGGTATGATTATAGAAGTCGTTCAAGCGGTTGGTGGCGGTTAATGTTTAATTATTTTTGAGCAATCCTAATTTTAAATAGTTCTATAAAATAAAAAGAACCGCAAGCGCATGATACGTTTGCGGTCCTTTTTATTATTGATGCTCCATTATCTATATTTTCTTATTGGTGGCTAGCTTTTAATAAATCTAACAATAATGGTTAGTCTGATAGGACAGTAATTATAGGTCTATTATTATAGTTATTGTTAATCACTATCGCTATCAAACTAGCCAAGAGGTTAAAGAGCTAAATGCTATGTTGTAAAGTTTAACTAATCCTTATATTGGCTGATTGTCCAATAACGCTGGCTACCTAATTTATTGAACTGGTTCATTAAACTACTGTATTAAATTAGGACACTGGCTCGATATCAGCAACTTCATTGTCTGCATAGCGTCCGTCACGACCAGCCCCTTGAATTTTCTTACGCTCTTGACGGGTTTTATATTTGCGCACTTGTCTCTCAAGTTTGTCCGCCATCTCATTAATGGCTTTATACATATCATCGTCAAATGCTTGAACGAACATTTCTTGGCCTGATACTCGCATGATGGCTTCTGCTTTATTGCTCTTTTTACCACCATCGCTGGCACCACTATTATCCAGCGACAAAATCACTTGAATACTTTGTATCTGATCAAAGTGACGTCCTATTTTGGTTAATTTGTCATGGACAGCGGTGTTCATGGCTTCAGTTACGGTGATGTGGTGTCCACTGATAGAAACATTCATATTATTGTCCTTATAGTTATCTCTGAAAGTACAACCGATGATTAAGAATTCCCATCTTAATTACCTTACCTTATCAATAGCTCTGTTCGATTTGACACATTGTTAATGATATATCCTGTCATTATTATGTACGACTGTCATAGATAAACCGATTGGCAGTTATTATTGATATGCCTCTAATTTGTCATGAAAGTACGGTAGTGGCAAGACAGTAAAATGTAATTAAATGTAATTAAAGCTAGGTCTGCTTATACAACTCTATATAATCAGGAATTTTTATTTTTTATATATGAGTTTAGGTATAATGATGTTACAGATGAACAATTAGAATTATTGATGAACGCTCAAAGCTTGTAATATACGTTCACTTTTTAAAATCTAATATTTCTGTTTGCGCTGGGTTGACGAATTAATGTTCATGGCTTCGCGATATTTGGCAACGGTACGCCGCGCGATATCGATACCATCAGCAAATAGAGTAGCTTGAATACGGCTATCGGACAGAGGTTTTTTAGGGTTTTCGTCGGCTATTATCTGCTTAATCATCGCGCTAATGGCCGTGGAAGAGATATCGCCGTCACTGCTATTAACATGCGATGAAAAGAAGTGCTTAAGTGAAAATAAACCTTGCGGAGTCAAGATAGTTTTACTGGTGGTCAGGCGCGAAACGGTGGACTCATGCAAGTCCACTTCTTCTGCAATGTCCTTTAGAATAAGGGGCTGCATAGCGGTTGCCCCGTGTTGCAAATACTCTTGCTGATAGCGCACTATGCTGGTTGCAACCTTTAGTAAGTTTCGATTGCGCTCCTCAATACTGCGGATAAATAACCGCGCATCGACGAGATTATCACGCAAATATTGATTGTCAGGGCTGTCATCACCGCGTTTGACCAAGCTTGCATATTCCTTATTGACCCGCAGTTTGGGCAAGGTCTCAGGATTGAGGCGCACATGCCAGCCGTCCTCTTGGCCTTGCGCGCTGTTAGCGCTATCGCTACGACGTATCGGCGACACTAACACGTCCGGAATATCATAGCTGGCAGGCGGCTGGGTGTAATCAGGCTGGCTACTCTGAAAAGATAAGCCCGGCGCAGGATTTAGGGTGCGCAATAACGTCAGCGCTGGGGTAATGTGCTCAGGGAGCAGTCCAGTAGCAGCAGTTAAGGCTTTAATATTATTGCTGACTAAATGCTCGCTTGCTGATAGTAAAGCTTGTGCATATGCTAAATATGGGGTATCAGGGTTAAGTTTAGACAATTGAATAGCAAGGCATTCGTTCAGATTACGAGCGCCTACCCCTAGTGGATCACAGGATTGAATAACACGTAGCACCGCTCTTATCTCATCATGCTCAACGTAGCTGTCCCATTGATAAAAGCTGGCCATAGTCTCAAAGCTTTGCAGTAACTCATCAATATCTAGCTGCACAAAGCCCATATCATCCATAGAATCCATCAGATAATTGGCAATAAGCATATCAATATCAGATAAATGCTTAAAGTTGAGCTGCCAGCGTACATGGTCTTGAATGCTAGCGCTGGTACTGCCTTGATAGCTGTCAAGCTCGTCGCTATCTACACGGGCAGCGCTAGAGAATGCTTGCGTATTAAAGCTATCACTATCAAAACTATCTGACCCAAAGTTGCTGTCCAATGAGCCGTCATTATCGACCGCATCGTTATTAATATTAGTCTGCTGTAATCTATCTAAACTATCGCTTGATATATCATCATAATCAGCATCGCTGCTAGTGTTAGTCTTTACATCGGCTTGCGCATTGCTATTCCACATCTCAAGGGTTAAAGGCTCAGTTTTCTCAACGGATAGATCATCATTATGGTCGTCAGCCTCATCGTCTTCAATACGCTCAAGCAGCGGATTACTGTCCAGTTTTATCTGAACTTCTTGTGCCAGCTCAAGACTAGAGAGCTGCAACAACTTGATAGCCTGCTGCATCTGCGGAGTGAGCTTTTGCGAGGTGTTCAGCGTGGCGGCTAACCCGAACGACATACTCATGATTTGTGGTTTATACTCCGATATTTTATAGCTTTTGTTATTATTAATCTTTTAATTATTGCTAATTTGATTGTACAAAGTTGCCATTACTACTTATATTGTTATTCATAATAGTGAGCAAGACAGCATCCAGACATGACCCTATCATTCTTTATAGTAAGGTTGCCATGATAATTTACAGCGATAATTTATATCATATTATATTTTATACGCCATAGCGATATTCTTATATTTTATCAACAGAAGTAGGCAGATATATAAGCGCGCTACTAAATCCTTAAAAATTGTCATGTTAATATCTGATAGTAGAGCTACCATTAATAGCCCTTTAATAAAACTCTACTAATGCTAACCAAGTATTACTGAGACTATATATCACTATATTACTGAAACCCTACACTACTGAGAGCATATATGAAAAATCAGATGACCATTGCCGCCGTACAGATGAATAGCCAACAAGATGTCGAGGCCAATCTTGCCACTATTAAAGCAGCGATTAGCGATGCGAGCGCGCAAGGAGCTAGCCTTGTTGTGCTGCCGGAGAACTGTTGCAGTATGGGTGAGCAGCGGGCAACCGCTGAGCGTTTTGAGGCCTTATCAGCGACTTTGGCAGACTATGCTCGCACATATGGGGTATATGTCCTTGCCGGCTCACTGCCATGCCCTTATCGTCCTGATGGCCTTATCATTCCCGACGGTCGTATGCGTCAAGTTAGCCTGCTGTTTGCCCCAGACGGTATGCAAGTAGCCCGTTATGACAAGATTCATTTATTTACCGCTACGGTTGCTGACAAACAAGGCAGCTATAACGAGGCGGCGACCTTTGAGCCTGGCACGCAGACGGTGGTTACGCCAATTGAGGTAAACGATGCGGTTTGTCAATTGGGCATGATGGTATGTTTTGATTTACGTTTCCCAGCGCTGGCTCAACGTTTGCGTCAAGCAGGTGCCGATATGTTAAGCGCTCCTTCTGCTTTTACTTATTTGACCGGTCAGGCGAATTGGTCGCTACTCTTACAGGCACGAGCTTTAGACAGTCAATGTATGGTCATTGGGGCGGCGCAAGGCGGTGAGCATATCTATAAAACCGGCAATCCACGCCAAACGTGGGGCCATGCCGCGATTACTGCTTTTGATGGAAGTGTGGTTAATAGCTATGAGGAGAGTGCGCTTCAAGGTCAAGCGGCGACTAAAAATTACGCGCTCGTATTAGCATGCTTAGATAAATCAGCACAACGGCAAGGACGACAAAAGATGCCTATTTTTCAGTGCCATCGCTTGGCATGATTTAGCTTTTATACTTTGAACGTTCAAAATTAATCGTTGTCGTTATCTTTATTATTGTGGTTCCTCTGTGAATGCATTGCCCGTGGATGGGCGCGGTCATAGACTTGGGTAAGTTTGGCAAAGTCGACGTGAGTGTAAATCTGCGTGGTACTGATATCACTATGCCCCAGCATTTCTTGTACGGCGCGTAAATCACCGCTGCCAGATAACATGTGCGAAGCAAAGCAATGACGTAATAAATGCGGATACATATTTTGGACAATACCCGCCCGTGTTGCCGCAACTTTTAGGCGTTGCTGGACCGCGCGGGTTGATAGCCGCGTACCCAGCTTTTCGCTGATAAATAAAGCAGCATCGCACTGCTCGACCCATAAGTTACGATGCGGAAGATAACGATTGATAGCAGCGGCTGCTTTAGCCCCTAAAGGTATCAAGCGGGTTTTATTACCTTTGCCAGTGACCCGTACCCGCAAATCAGATAGGTCAACATCTGCCATATCAAGCGCTACTAACTCACCCACGCGTAGACCACTGCTATACAGGAGCTCAAACATTGCTTTATCACGTAGCCACAATCGTGCCTGCTCTGGCGTATCCGGCATCGGCTGATCCAGCAATTGGGTGAGCAAGTCAATATCAGCGATTGAGGGCAAAGGTCTAGGACTGCGTTTAAGTTGATAACCAGTAGTAGGATTGATACGTGCCAGCCTCTCCTCAATCAGCCAGCCATAAAAATGACGAATAGCGGACAGTTCTTGCTGGACGCTGGCAAGAGCTAATTTATCCTCATCAAGACGCTGACTGATATGCTGCGCTAATTGGCGTTTATCACAGCGCGTCCATGTCAGCTGCTTGCCGCGCAGAAACAATGCCAACTGATTTACCCCAGCAAAGTAGGCCTCTAGAGTATGCTTAGAATGATTGCGAATCGCCAACACCTGTAGCCAGCGCTGTAATGGTGTGAGTAGCTCAACTAGCGCTGTATCCACCTCTGTATTTGCAGCCGCTAGAGTCTGAGCTTCTTTAGCATTATTAGTAGTAATAGACACAGCATTTACCTAAGATTAAATTACCTAGCATCCAAAAGCGTCGCATCTTTAGCTCGCAGCATTAGCATTAGGCTTAATTCCTGCCTGCGCCATCAAGCCATCTGGACTGAATACCCCTTCATAAACAAAAGCGGTCGGACCGGTCATCATCACGGAATAACCCGGCTGCCAGCGCACCATCATACTACCACCATACAACTGCGCGCGCACATCTTCACCCTCATCGAGCCAACCTTCGCGCACGCCAACGGCAACTGCTGCACAAGCGCCGGTGCCGCAAGCTTGTGTCTCACCCACGCCACGCTCATAAACACGCAAACGAATATGACGCTGATTCATCACTTGCATAAAGCCGACATTAACGCGCGCCGGAAACGCCGGATGCGATTCAATCGCCTTACCCAGTTTTTCAACATCCGCATCGAGCACGTCATCGACTTTAATAACGGCATGCGGGTTACCCATATTGGCAATATAAAGTTGCACTGGTGTGCCAGCGACATCTAGATGGTAAGCATTTTGAATTTTGGTAATGGCTTTGGGGGTAAATGGAATCTCAGCCGGCTCAAATTTAGGCTTGCCCATATCGACTTCTACCCAGCCGTAACGGTCGGTGGTCAAAGAGATAATGCCACTGGCCGTCTCAACCCGCAAACGTTGCTTAAATGACAGCTTTCGCGCTTGCACAAAACGGGCAAAACAGCGCGCGCCATTACCGCACTGCTCAACCTCGTTTCCATCGGTATTAAAAATGCGATAACTAAAATCAACATCAGGACGCATCGGTGGCTCAACCACCAATAGCTGATCAAAGCCAATACCCAAATGACGATCACCCAATAGTTGCACCAACTCTGTGGTCAAGTCCAAGCGCTGGGTTACCAAGTCGATGACCATAAAATCATTGCCCAGACCATGCATTTTAGTAAATTCTATTAGCATATCCCTTTATCCTATTCTATTATTATGTGTCAGTTATAGTAGCACGCTGACTGTTACAAAGATAACTATCAGCACCGCTTTAGCTCATGTATACGGATAAAAATCACCCATAAAAAACCCATCGTCATGACAACAATGGGTCCTTTATTAATCATCAAAATATGAGCGGTTACTATTGTTAAGTAACGCGGCTACTTTTTATATAAGTTGCTTCTATTTTCACTATTGTTTATCGTTTTGCCACAAGCTCTCGCCAGCATATAAGTCTGCAATCGTTTCACGTTTACCTATCAGCTGATGGCAATTGCCAGCGACCATCACCTCGGCGGCACGCGGACGTGAATTATAGTTGCTACTCATCGCAAAGCCATAAGCGCCTGCCCCGGTTATCGCTAAAACATCACCAGTTACTAACGACAATAGACGGTCTTTTGCCAAAAAATCACCGGTTTCACAAATAGCGCCGACGATATCCCATGACTGCGTGCCCTCAGTATCGATACCATCACTCGGTAATACTTCAGGAATCACTGCCATCTCCGCTTGATACAGCGCCGGACGAATCAAGTCATTCATCGCCGCATCAACGATAGCGAAGTTTTTATGTTCGGTCGGCTTAAGTACATCAACACGGGTCAATAATACCCCAGCATTGGCCACCATACTACGACCAGGCTCAAAAAATACTGGCAAGCCCAGCTCAATTAGTTTTGGCAGTAATGCTTGCGCAAACTCATCAATAGTAACTGGGGTCTCATCGATATAACGCACGCCTAAACCACCACCCAAATCCACATGACGCAGCTCAATGCCTTTATCACGTAAGCTATGAATAAGCTCAACAACTTTGTCCAAAGCCGCAATAAAGGGCGCAACCTCGGTTAATTGCGAGCCAATATGACAGTCAATACCGATAATATCAATATGCGATAGCGTTGCGGCATGTTCGTATACAGCTAGAGCTTTATCGTGAGCAATACCAAATTTATTGTCTTTAAGGCCAGTGGAGATATACGGATGAGTCTGGGCATCGACGTCTGGATTGACACGAAGCGATATCGGTGCAGGCTTATCCAGCTGCTTTGCTATCGTATTGATTAAGGTCAGCTCACTTATCGATTCAACATTAAAGCAGCTGATACCTTGGGTGAGTGCAAACTCAATATCGTCGCGAGTTTTACCAACCCCTGAGAACACCACCCGACTCGCTTGCCCACCCGCTGCCAAAACTCGCATCAGCTCACCGCGCGAGACAATATCGAATCCAGCGCCTGCCTGCGCAAGTACGCCCAATACTGCAAGGTTAGAGTTAGCCTTTACCGCATAGCAAATCTGATGCTTAACCGCAGCAAAGCTATCGCTATAAGCGCGATATACATCCAAAATCGCTTGCTGTGAATACACATAGCATGGCGTATCGTAGCACTTCACCAGTTCGCTAATACTGACAGACTCCATATATAACGCCTCGTCGCGATATTGCAGCGCCGGCAGATGGGCGGTTAACGCTTCAGGATCGATATATAACCCCTGTTCAGTTTGGGTGGTTACTGATTCGCCAGTTACGGTTTGGACAGTCTCGCAATCTTGCGACTTAGAATTATTCATATAGGTTTCTCTAATTTAATCAAGTTATCAAGGTTAAAATGTATGTGTACTTATTAATAATCGTTCGGGCCGTCACTGATGTCAGGTAACACCTGCTTTTGTTCCAAGTAGCGCGTCTTTTGGTAATCGTCATCATCGATACCCGCAAAGGCAGCGTCTTGTGGATTACTGGTGCTGTCTAGCACCTCTGAGGCGACATCAGATGTGACGTTCGGACCACTGCTACCTGCTAGATATAAGGTGCCTTTTTGACCACAGCCCGTGATTCCTATTATGACCGCACCACCAATTAGTAGCGTACCGATAATGCGGTAGCGCGCCTTAGTAATAAGTGTTGGAACACGGATACTGGCAATATTATCAGCATTATCAAAGCCGATATCATTGGTTTGAGTATTATCTATAGATAATTGAGTGCCATAGTTATCGGCAAGCTGAGGAGTAATTAGCATAAGGACAAACAACCTTGCAACAGTATGGTGGTAATAAAGAACGATAAGAAAGACCGTTTAAGAGCGTTAATTAATATCTCAAAAAAAATAGGCGACTTAACCTAAATTATGGCTTAGCGTCAATAAGACAATTTGCCGCTGTCGGCATCGATTGAATCATAGCATTAATCGATAAAGCTGTGCGCGTCTGCCCTTTATTTAACCGATAATTTAAGTCACCTTTAAATCCATAGCTTTAGTAATAAGAACTCCATTTATATTCCCATATGCGGTAATATTGAGACGAATCATCTCATTTATTGCGAATCTGACAAACTTTCTTACAATTTAGCTGGCGCTCTATTGTGCCTTTATAGCAACGGATAATTAGCAATAACAGCATCTTGACGGTTGCTACTGTTAAACCTTATAGTTAGTATGGTTTAATCATGAGAAAATGTTACCTTACAGTCAGACTCCTCGTCTGTTAAGGACTACAAGCATAATCCTCATAGTGAATATAGAGGAGTGAGATTTATAAACAGTTACATAACAATGTCAGGCTCTATTAATAATGTGCTATTTTCAACATTATTAATAGATAAAAAATGCAAACTATCATGGGACTAGAGCAGCGGGTTTTTGTTTGTTCAATCGCTGTTAATCCGTTATGATTTACTACTTACTACACATAATCTAAGGATAGAGCATGAGCGACAGCGTAAGCACCCCCACCTTTAGTGACCCTACCACTGACCACTCTCAACTGGTTAATCCTACTTTGGTTTTGAACTGCGGCTCCTCTTCAATCAAATACGCGCTGATCAGCGAAGATGAAACCACTCGTATTACTGGCCTTGCAGAAAACTTGGGCCTCGATACTGCTCGTATTAAACACACCACTTTAAATGGCGAAAAACTTGAGATTGCCATTCCTGGTGGTCGTCATGAATTGGCCTTACAAAAAATCCTTGCCTTACTTGAACAATATCACTTCGTTGCAGTTGGACATCGGGTGGTTCACGGTGGCCGTGAATACTCAGAAGCCGTGCGCGTCAATGAGCATGTGTTAGAAGAAGTGAAACGCCTAAAAATTCTAGCGCCGCTACACAACCCTGCTAACGCTTTAGGCATCGAAGCCGTTCAAGCTATTTATCCTGATATCCCGCAAGTCGTGGTTTTTGACACTGCCTTTCACCAAACCATGCCCCCTGTCGCCTATCGCTATCCGATTCCAAAAGCTCTGTATACGGAAGAAAAAATTCGTCGCTACGGTTTCCATGGTACTTCGCACGCCTACGTATCAGAATGTGCCAGCCAAATAACTGAAGCCAAAGGGCCGCATGGCTGGCTGACCGCGCATTTAGGTAATGGTTGTTCGGCCGCCGCTGTTTATGATGGCAAAAGCTTGGATACCAGCATGGGTCTAACGCCACTTGAAGGCCTGATGATGGGCACGCGTAGTGGCGATGTAGATCCTGGTCTACATATCCATCTAAAGCGTCTCCTTGGTATGAGCCTAGAAGAGATCAATGACATGCTCAATCACGACAGTGGTCTACTCGGTATCTCAGGGTTATCAAACGACTTGCGTACCATTGAGCAAGCCGCTGATGAAGGACATAAAGATGCCTTACTGGCCATCGAGATGTTCTCCTACCGTGCCGGTAAATACCTTGCTAGCCTCAGCTGTGCGTTACCTGAATTTACCGGTATTGTTTTCACTGGCGGTATCGGCGAAAACTCAGCGACTACCCGTACGCGTATCTTAAATGTGATGCGTCACTTCGGTATCAAGTTCGATGCTGATGAAAATACGGCTCTTGTTGGCGGCGCAGAAGGTAGTTTCCACAGTAAAGACAGCAGCATTGAGCTGTGGGTTGTCCCAACCGATGAAGAGTGCCAGATTGCCAAAGAAACGCGTCAAACCTTGGGCTTGAAATAACTGAGCTTGGAATAATTAGGCTTAAAATAAGAATTCAATGTAAAAAAAGGAATGCTGCTTGTAAGTGGCATCCCTGATTTAAACAGTACCTTATTTAAGCAATACCCCTCAAGGATATAATAAACAGCAGGATACGCTATGCAAACTATTTTACTTGTCCCAATCAGCCGTGGTATCGGTGTGACCTCAGCCGCGCTAGGGTTAATTCGTGCCTTCGATTATAACGGTATCAAAGCCGGCTTTATGAAGCCATTTTTGCAAGACGATACCCTCGATAAACAAAACAGCTTAGACAGCTCAAGCGCGCTGATCATGCATGCTTTTGGTCTTACGCCGCCCAAGTCTATCAATCGTCAACGCGTCGAGCGTATGATTGGTGATGGCAATCTTGATGACTTGATGGAAGAAGTGGTCATCAACTACCACACTATAGATGGCGACCAAGATGTCATCATTTGCGAAGGCTTAGTACCAACAACCGAAGCGTCGTATGCCTCCCAGATTAACCGTGCCATCGCCCATGCTTTAGATGCCAAAATTATCTTTGTAAGTACCGTTGATACTAAAAATCCAGCACATTTAGCGGATAAAATCGACATGCACGCCCGTGAGTTCGGTGGTATGGCCAATGAGCGTACTCTAGGCTGCATTTTGATGCGGGTTCAAAATGTGCCGAATACCTTTGAGAACCAGCCTGTTGCTCCCGGTGAAGCAGTGGTGAGCTTAGACAAAGGCTTTATGCAAGAAGCCCAACGTCTGTCACCCCACTTCAATACTGAGCAGTTCCGCTTAATTGGGGTGGTACCGTTCAGCGATTCGCTATCCGTGCCACGGACATGGGATATCGCCGCCGAGCTTGACGCCACATGGCTGAACGTCGGTGAAGCCAAAACCCGCCGTATTAATCATATCAGCTTAACCGCGCGTTCAATAGCACGCGTCGATGAAGTGTTCAAACGCGGCACGCTTCTTGTAGTACCCGGCGACCGTGATGACTTATTATTAGCCGCCGCCTTAGCTTGTATTAACGGTATTCCACTTGCCGGCTTAGTATTAACCGGTGGCGTTGCCCCTAATGCTACTGTCGCTGAATTATGGCAGTCAGCACTTAAAACGGGCGTCCCAGTGATGAGCGTTGAGTCTGATAGTTTTGAGACTGTTCAAAGCCTCATGCACATGAGTTCTGAGATCCCAAGTGACGATATTGAGCGTGCCCAAGAAGTCACTCGTTACGTGGCCGCACACTTAGACCTGAGCTGGATTAAAGAATATTTTAGCCATGACTATACGCCGCGCTTATCACCTGCCGCCTTCCGTCATCAAGTGGTTAAAAAAGCCCAAAATGCTGAAAAGCGCGTGGTATTACCAGAAGGTTCTGAACCGCGTACCGTAGAAGCTGCTTGTATTTGCCAAAGTCGTGGTATCGCCGATTGCGTGCTACTGGCCAAGCGTGTTGACGTCGAACAAGTCGCCAAAAATCGCGATCTAGTGTTGCCTGAAGGTCTAGAAATCCTTGATCCTGACTCTCTCGATATGAGCAAATATATCGCTGCCGTGGTTGAGCGCCGTAAAGGTAAAACCACCGAAATTGCTGCTGCTGAAAAGCTTAAAGATACTGTCTTTTTAGGGACGGTGATGCTTGAGATGGACGAAGTTGATGGATTGGTCTCAGGTGCCATTCACACTACAGCGAGCACTGTACGCCCAGCCTTCCAGTTGATTAAGACCGCGCCGCAGTATTCCTTGGTATCTTCTATCTTCTTTATGCTATTGCCTGAGCAAGTGGTGGTCTATGGTGACTGCGCCATTAACCCTGACCCAACTGCTGAAGAATTGGCTGAGATTGCGATTCAGTCTGCCGAATCTGCCGCCGCCTTTGGCATTGAGCCCAAAGTTGCCATGATCAGCTATTCAACCGGCGCTTCAGGAACGGGCGCTGATGTCGAAAAAGTCACTCGTGCGACTCACATCGTCCGTGAGCGCATGCCAAATCTCGCCGTCGATGGCCCATTGCAATATGATGCGGCCTCAGTCATGAGCGTAGGGAAACAAAAAGCCCCAGACTCACCCGTTGCTGGGCAAGCCAACGTGTTTATTTTTCCAGACCTCAACACCGGTAACACCACTTATAAAGCGGTGCAACGTAGCGCCAATGTAATAAGTGTTGGTCCGATGCTGCAAGGCTTGAACAAGCCTGTTAACGATTTGTCACGCGGCGCACTGGTCGATGATATTATCTACACCATCGCCCTAACTGCCATCCAAGCGGACAGCGACGAGGTTTAATACTATAAGTTAAGTGCTCAGCTCCTTTAATATCGAGCGCTTCGCTTAAAATTTTACCTTATACTTAGCCGACCGTCGTACAATTATGATGGTCGGCTTTTTAATGGCTGGCTGTTGATGACAAGTGCACGCGCGCGCTCTACAATAGATACTCAGTTTGCTTATTAAAGGGTGTTCTATTTCAATGTCTACCGCACCTGCTATCCGCGCCTATCTTGGCGGCTCCTTTAATCCGGTGCATAATGGTCATATCCAAATGGCGCTGCACGTTTATGACTGCCTTGCGCCTATCGCTACCAAGCAACAGTGCCCGCTACATATCTCATTGCTACCCAATGCGCGCTCACCCTTTAAAAAACACAGCACGGATCCGGCCTTCCGTTTAGCAATGTTAGAGTTAGCTATTAAAGGGACGCCGCTACAAATCAGCGAGCTTGAGCTTTGGCAAACGCCGCCAGTCTATAGCATCGATAGTGTGCACGCGCTTCGTCAACGCTATCCTAATGATACTCTGATATTTATCATGGGAATGGACAGCGCACGCAGTTTGGAGAAGTGGAAAGACGGTTTACAATTGACTAATTATGTGCATCTTTGGATATTTAGTCGGTCTAATAGCTCTGATTCATTGCAACCTAAGCAAATAATTAATAACAGCGATAACACTGATGAAAGCGATAACACTCAGAATCTTTCTGCACAAGATATTACCGCTTTATGTCAGGAGCTACCGAGTCAGCTGCAAACACAAGTGACTGACAAATTGATAGATTTAGCGCAGCCGGTAGCTTATCCATTAAATCTGACTTTCAAAGACAGCAAACCCTTGAAAGACTATCAGTATTTGAAAGCCTCTCATCCCTTGAAAAACAGGCCTCAAGGACGCATTTATATAGACTCGCGACAAGTGACTGCGGTATCGAGTACTAATATCAGACAACAACTACGAACAGGCAGCCGCATTGCCAATAACAGGGCCAATTTCCCAACTAAATTATTAAATCCTACAGTTTATCAATATATTATCGCCCATCAGCTATATTCTGCTGTCTAATTCCGTTAAAATCGCCCTATCGGTGTCATTTTGCATTTAATGTGCTCATTCACGGCCAGTTAATGTAGAGCGACCATTTATACCTTTATTATCGATTATTGAAGAGACCACTATTTATGATTACAACCATGACTGACGAACGCCTAGCAGAGTGCCTAGCACTGGTAAAGACTGCTCTAGACGATATGAAAGCCAAGAACATCACCGTTCTTGATGTAGAGGACTTAACTGACGTAATGGAACGTATCGTTATCGCTGACGGCACTTCTAAACGCCACGTACGCGCAATGGCCGATAGCCTTGGCGCTGAAGCAAAAGAAGCTGGCTTTATACCACTTGGTCGTGAAGGCGGTAGTGATTCTGACTGGACCTTGATCGATTTAGGGGCAGTAGTCATACATATGATGATGCCAGCAGCCCGCGAGTTCTATGACTTAGAAGGTCTATGGTCATCACCTGAACAGCTGGCTGAGCTAGTCGCAGTCCCACGTGAAAAGAAAACAGCCGGTCGCCGTAATAAAAACAAATAAGACTGTCTATTTGAACTGCAATTTATTAAAACTGCAATGCTAGACCAAAAAGGCCGGATTAAATATCTGGCTTTTTTTATTTTTGCATTTCAAAAGATAGGTTGGATAATTTTAATGGGGCAAATAAGCTGAAAGTCGCTAATGATTGCGCTAAGATAATGCTACTATTTGAACACTATTTATTCATTAAAATAACTACCGACTAGGATGTCTAATGAGTTCAGGATTAAATAAGCCGTCAGAGCAAAAGCTCAAAACCGACACTACTGACTTTAATAAAGCCCTACCCTTGCATATCGCTACCTTAATCGATGTCCGTGCAGGTAAGGCGATGCCATTCGCCCGTGAGCAAATGAGTGCCATTGATAAAGCACCAATTAAAGCACCGGTTACCGTTAACTTTATGGGACTGACTACTGATGAGCAAGCTGACCGTAGACATCATGGTGGCCCCCTCAAAGCGGTGCATCAAATGCCTACCGCTACTTATGGGAAGGTTAACGCAGAGTTTAATCTCAATGTTCGTATCGGTACCTTGGGAGAAAACCTTATCTCTGAAGCCGTCGACGGTCTACCAGAAATGGACGAAACCACCGTCTGTATTGGTGACGTTTTTCAATACGGTAATGAAAAAGTAGATGGTAGCGCTAGTGTGCAGTTACGACTCGTCCAACCGCGTCGACCTTGCTATAAAATTAATGACCAAATCGGGCAATTTACTAAAGTGCCCAACATAGCCTCGTGGATTACTAAACAAGGCATCGCAGGCTGGTATTTTGAAGTGGTGCGGGATGGGATAATTAGTGCTGATTTGCCTGTGTATTTGATCGAACGCCCCTATCCATTTGCCACTCTTGATGTGCTTTGGCAGCTGTCTAATTCAAAAGACAAATTTGATGCTGAAATTATCGAGCCATGGCTGACGATTGAGTGCTTAGAGGACAGTTGGAAGAAGGTATTGGCGAAGAAGGTTAAGCAGGTTTGAGTCTATAACCCTAAAACTTATCGCATATTTTGTATTATTTATTTTACATTGAGCATTTCATGGCAAAAAATACCACCTCTTTAGCGCTAGCATTATGCTTAACCATGCCTCTAATCGGCTGCGTAGCAACCATAGAACCACGTTATGTTATCGACAGCGAAACCTATCAAGCGACTGGCAAAAGTGAGCGGATTAAGTTTATCATCTTGCACTATACTGTCAGCGATAATGAACGCTCAATCAAACTGCTGACTACTGGTAACGTGAGCGCTCATTATCTTATTTTATCTGACGACGATGATAAAATTTATAGCTTAGTACCTGAAAGTGAACGCGCTTGGCATGCCGGTAATGGCGAATTTGCTGGGAGAACCATCTTAAACGACACTTCTATTGGCATAGAGATCGTCAATGATGGTATTAAACCAGAGTATAGAAAGGCGCTTAAACAAGGCGTCCAAGACTACCATCCTTACGGGCACTATGTAGAATTTGATGAGTTACAGATTAAAAAAGTTGCCCAGCTAGTACAAGATCTAGCATTGAAATATAAGATTTCACCAAAGGATATTATTGGGCATTCTGATATGGCGCCCTCGCGCAAAACCGACCCAGGTGCAAAGTTTCCTTGGCAACGCCTGTATGAGCAATATGGTATTGGCGCTTGGTATGACGAGCAAGATAAGCAGTTTTTTATGAATCAGGATGAGTTTGACGCAGCAACGATACCGGAAATAAAGCAAGAATTTAGAGACTACGGATATCGAATCAATGATACCAACACGTGGGACAAGAAAAGCCATGATGTCATTTATGCGTTTCAGCTACATTTCAGTCCACAGCATTTGACCGCGACCATGGATTTGGAAACCTATGCTATTTTAAAGGCATTGAATAAGAAGTATGCTGGTACAGATAATTTTTATTGAGTGGCGTAAGGTGTGTTAGTTTTGCCAAATTCTAGTAGAGAATGCAGACAAGACCTAAACTACTCTACGCTATTAATAAGCGACTTCTAATCCTAAGCTATTTCTAAGCAAAGGTAACACAGGTATCCCATGACTCTACGCATCCACGCCCTATTCCATACGGATTATGAAGACCTTAGTTTCATCAAACAGTGGGCAAATAGCCACCATCATCAGATTAGTTATACTCGGTCTTATAATAATGATTTATTGCCAGAGCCCGACAGTTTTGATTGGCTAATAGTGATGGGTGGGCCAATGAGTGTCCATGATGATGAAAAATATCCTTGGTTAGTAGATGAAAAACGTTTGATTAAACAAAGTCTTGATAATGGAAAAACGGTTATCGGAATTTGTTTGGGTGCGCAACTTATCGCGCATTGTTTGGGTGCTACTGTCCAGCCGTCTAGCGTAAAAGAGATTGGTTGGTTGCCCATTCGGTTGACGGAAGAAGGTCAGTCACATCCTTTATTACAAGATTTGCCAAAGCAAGCTTTTACCGTATTTCATTGGCACGGTGATGGTTTTGACTGTCCACAAGGCGCAACCGCTATTGCCACTTCGGAGGCATGGGTCAATCAAGGATTTATTTATCAAACACCGCTACATAAAGAGCTTGGCACTTGGATTATGTGCTGGCAGTGTCACTTTGAAGTAACTAAAGAAAGTCTCGTCAAGATGGTAGCGAATGGACATGATGCTATACAGAGTGGCCTTATCGACTATCCCAAAACCGTACAATCAGCTGATGAGATAATAAAGGGTGGTAATAAGTATATTAAAGACAGTAACGCAAGGTTAGCAACCATGCTAAATCGCATAGCAAAAGATAGCTGAAACTAAATAATAAGAGGAATCAACTATGAGTAACTCTCAAAAAGAAAACCTTGAAAACTATTTGAGCGAAAAGGCCAAACAAGATCAAGAGAGCGAGCAGCAACCTAAGCCAAAATCTGCGTATGAAACATGTGTTTTAGCTGAAAGTGCTAAGATACATGAGTTAATAGCTGAATCGCAAAGAGAGGCTAAAGAACGTTCGTTAGAAGATGAGTAACTATATAAAAATATATTTTAAACGAGGGTTCCGCATCAACTTGCTTTAAGTTGAGCAACTGCCACATTGCTTTTTCATAAAAATAAATTGAGTTGTATAGGGTGGGTTAGTTTTGTCAAATTCTCATAGAGAATGAAGGCAAAGTATAACCCACCGTTCGTATTGTTATTTTTATACATTTAGGGTAGGTTACGCTATTACTAAAATATTTTGTACATAAAAAATATAGCAATAATTACCAAGCAGGCATTTTGAATAATCTACCATTTTTTCCATCATCATGAAATGTTAAAACAATCTCTTTATCATTGAATGGATTTTGAGGAAAACCTGAAGTTTCAGAGCTAATTGTAGTAATAATAATTTGGATTCCTAAACTGCTATACTCACGAAGAACTTCTAGCAAAAGCTTCCTTTTCCTATCATCAAGCACTTCAAGCGCTCCATCAATATAGAGGAATTTAGGATAATTTTTATCAAGGTATGCACGGGCAACAGCTAAGTCAAAGGCAATACATAAAAACTTCCCATAAGTATTCCCATCACCTTCACTAGTATTATTACCTTGGAAATCTTGATAAGTAGCATCAAATTCAAAATTACCGTTTTTATTTAGATAAACAGTAATTGAACCCTCTTTATTAAAGACTTTGGATATGATTTCGTTAAAATAAATACGTACGTTTGAAAACACACTGTCTGTAACTTCATTAACTTCCGTTAAATTAACCTGCATATCATCTTGAATGCTATCGAGTTCAGTTTCTAAAGCTCTTTTACCTTTAGTAAGAGATTGAATTTCATCTATATTTTCTTTCTGTTTATCTAAAAATGCAATTTCTGCTTGAACTCTTGCTATCTCTTTATTGGATTCTCTAAATTTGGTAACCAATTTTGTTTCAGATAAGAAACTCAAATGGTTAGCTCGTTCAAGATTAAGTGACTCTAACTGATCTTCAATGAATACTAACTCTGATTGTAGCTCTGATAATTCTTCTTTTAGAAATTTTTTTCTTTCTTTAGTAATCGCCTTATTAAAATCAATTAATTGGTTAAAATCTTTACTGACTTCTTCAGGGAATAATATATTGGCTTCTTTAAAAAGATTTTCTATTTCACTAGTATTAAATTTTATACTAACAGTATTCAGAGATTCATTTATACGGTGAATGTTATTTTTGATACTATATTCCCGCATGTTCAGGTTAGCAATCTCATTATCAATACTATTAACTAATTGCTCAATTTTTTCTTGGTCAATTTCGTCAAAGTTGAAGTTATCAATGAATTCTTGCAATTTCGTCAATTCTTTTTGACGCAATAAAAGCTTGTTATCAATTTTACTAAGCTCTTTGGTCACATTGTCCATATCAGATAACGAAATTGCTGAAATCTTATCTTTCAGCTTATTAACTTCAGCTAGCTTCTCGTAATGTTGCTTTGCTAAATCTCCATCGAAGCCTAGTAGGTCTGCCATATAAGGCTTCCAATATAAGTCTTTACCAGCCTCTTTGTTTAATTTGAATACATTCCTAAAGTCTTCTTGAGTTCTAACTAAGTAACCAATGATCTTTCGATAAGGATACTGGCTTAATATATCGAAATGCAACCAACCCTCAAGTAAAACTTTCGCATTATCTATAGCCACATCTCCATGGCTCCATAAGTTATCAGTCAATGAAGAAAAGTCTTGCTGTTTTTCGTTATGTTTTTTGAAAAATATTCTTGTATTTTCTTTTATACTTCGCCTTATAGTGAGATAAGAACCATCGGCAAGTTCAAGCTCTAAGAAAAAAATAAACTCTGCGAATCGTTCTTCATGCTTGAATAAGAATTGCTTAGGATGCCGCTTAGCTAAAAACATGAAGTCTAATAATTTAGCTAAAGTGGTTTTACCAAGATTGTGTGTATCTAACTCATATCTTTCAGGGTGTCTAATATCACCATACACAACGTTAAACCCATTGTTAAAAACGATAGGTTCAAAAATAGTATTTTGGTTGCTGTATAGTTTGGATAATTTCATTATTTTTTCTCAATATACTCAATTGAGTCAGTTTTTGCCTTATACTCAATCAAGCCAAGCAAAAACAAAAGATTTAGTGTGGGCATAAAAAGAAACTCACCACTAGTAACTTTGTCTTTTATAAGCTGAAACAAATCAGAATAACCAATTACTCGCTTCTTACGTAGTTCTTTCAACATAATAAAACTAACATAAATTACAGTTTTGTCAGGGTGGCTATGTTTTGTAGGTTTAATCATCGTTTGACTTCCCTATGTCGCAATTGAAATACATATAGAAAACTAGTATCCGAGTTAGTCTTTTATTTACTTTCAAAATATAGTCTCTGTCAATTAGCAAAGCTACTAATTCATTAAAGACTTCATCAAAATACTTCAATTCTCTTTGGCGAGGAATAATAAATGTCTGCTGAAACTCTTCTATAGCATTTTGATATAAGTTTTGTAAATTTGTATTTTGAGGGTCATTCAGGAACTCTTGAACCTGAAAAGCATAACTCATATAACTTTTGCGTAATGACTTAGCAAACTCATCACTCATATTATTTATTTGATTTTTTTCTTCATAACTCGTTCTATTGACGGGTCTAAAATCTTTATGTTTAACACTGATATCGAAAACATTAGCAAAGTGTGGGATGATTTCGGCTAAATCGTCAGGGCGTATTATAGGAGACATTGTCAATGGTGATAATTTCACCATCTCGACTATATATCTGTATCGACTCAACCAACTGTTCAGGTCATCAATACCAAAAACGCCAATATTGCCGATATCTAATCCTGTATTTTCAGATATATATTTTTTTATTTGTGGTTCAGCACCCCCTGTTAGCTTCCTATTTGCAAACAGCATATAGTTATCAAGCTCATTTTTATCTATAAGCTTCTTTATTTTAACCACCTCTTCGCTAAGAGTAGCACCTTTAGAGCCTTCACTAAAAAAACTTGAGTCAAGAAAATGTTGGTTTATACCAGAAGTATGTTTAGCTTGAATAATTGTTATACCTGTCCAAGGCTTACTTCTACTGGGATATTCATTTGCTGTGCCTACAAATTTTCCATCACGCCCACCGTCAGGACCGGGAGCAAAACCTTGAGTTGCTTCTCCTAATGTTTCTTTACAAATTTGAACCGCAAGAACTTCAAAGTCCAGTTCATTCATGTCTTGATATTGGTACATAATCGCTCTTACTTTGATACTTATTTGTTTATTATAGTCTAATAATACTTGTTTTTCTCTAGCAACTTTCTTACAGGGTTAAGTGGCTTTTAATGTAAACGTAGCTCTCCAATTTTGACTCTGCTCCTGCCCTTCGACGAGGGACGGACATAGCCATTAAAGAGCGATTAGCTTTGCCCCGCATATTTGTCTCCTTCTAAAGAACTCCAATATTCAGGCTCATCTTTTAGTATTTAATCTTTTTTGGTAAAAGTTATATATATATTCAAATAAACTAGTGTAGCACCTAGCCCTGAGAGTTTCTGAATCTAAACTTAATAAGATTATCACAGATTTAATCTGGCTCAATGTACGTGTTACTAGAAACTTACTATATCACTCATCAGGTGTGCACGTGGAGCAAGCGACGATCCAAACAGTAGCCAGCGCCTCGCCCAGACTGGCAGATACAAGCGGAAGGCGGGAATCAGCTCCCCTACCTTAAAAACCCAAAATTCAAACCCAAAAAAGGTGAGCCAAGCCCACCTTTTTTTTATCTAAAACAATTACTTTTTAACGAACCCAAGCCCGCGCATTACGGAACATCCGCATCCACGCGCCGTCTTCGTCCCAGACCGCCGGTTTCCAGCTGTGATTGTACGCACGTAATGTACGCTCAGGATGCGGCATCATAATCGTGACGCGACCATCAGTGCTACATAAACCAGTGACACCGCCGACCGAACCGTTTGGATTGAGCGGATACGTCTCAGTTGGCTGACCTTGACTGTCTACGTAACGCATGGCGAGTTGACCATGTTTTGCCATGCCATCGATTTCTGTAGCATTAAGTGTGGCAAAGCCTTCACCGTGGGCAACAGCGATCGGTAAGATACTGTCTTGCATGCCTTTAAATAATATCGATTTAGTGCGCTCAACTTTTACGTTGACCGTACGCGCTTCAAAGCGAGCCGATTTATTCGCGATAAAGCGTGGGAAGTTCTCCGCACCAGGGATTAAGTCTTTGAGCTGTGCCATCATTTGACAGCCGTTACAGACGCCAAGGGTAAAGGTTTCTGGACGCGAGAAGAAGCGTACAAACTGCATGCGCAAATCGTCATGGAACAGGATAGAGTTCGCCCAGCCCGAGCCTGCGCCCAATACATCACCGTAGCTAAAGCCGCCACAGGTCACCAACCCTTCGAAGTCGCGTAGATTAATACGGCCTTTTAGCAAGTCGCTCATATGGACGTCTACTGCTTCAAAGCCTGCTTGGGTAAAGCCTGCTGCCATTTCTAACTGACCATTAACACCTTGCTCACGCAAGATAGCGACTTTTGGTTTATTGGCACGGCTATTTAGATAAGGCGCTTCAATCGCTTGGCTCAAATCAAAGTTTGGCGTGGCAATCAGACCTTGATAGCTGCTATCAGTAATCAAGTCATATTCTTGTTGTACGCACGCAGGATTGTCACGGCGACGGGCGATTTGATAGCTGACCTGACTCCACTCTTGCTGTAATTTGCCACGGCTAAAGCTTAGGGTTTTATCACCCATTAACGTTGGGGTTTGGATAAGTAAACTTTCTTCTTCAGAGCTCTGACCGACTAGGCTCAGCATATCGCTAACATTAAACTCTTCTGCCAATTGCATCAATGCTGGCACGTCTTCTGGCATAACTTGAATAACCGCGCCTAACTCTTCACTGAACAGTTGACCTAATAAGTTGTCATCGGTTAATGACAGCTTGATACCTTGACGACTGGTGAATTGCATCTCAGCGATAGTGGCAAGCAAGCCGCCATCACCGATATCATGATAGGCACTGATAACATCTTGTGCGTTACCGGCTTGGATAAAGTTAAAGAAATCAACCAAGTCGCTCGGCTGCGTTAAATCTGGGCAGTCGTTACCTAATTGGCTAAGCGTTTGCGCAAGGATTGAACCGCCTAAACGCAATTTCCCTTTGGACAAATCAATTCGATAAAACGCGCTATCGCCATTGATTAGCTCAGGGGTTAGGGTTTGCGCGACATCAACTACTGGCGCAAAGGCGGTAATGACCAAGCTCATTGGCGAGACAATTGATTTGTCTTGTGCGCCTGCTTCTGCACTATTATCCGTCCAATTGGCACGCATCGATAGCGAATCTTTACCCACTGGAATAGCAATACCGAGTGCCGGACATAATTCTTCACCAATCGCATGTACCGCATCAAATAATGCGGCATCTTCTACATCATCACCGCAAGCCGCCATCCAGTTTGCTGACATCGTAATGTCTGACAATTGCGCAATACACGCGCCAGCAATATTGGTAATGGCTTCACCAACCGCTAATCGTGCAGAAGCGGTTGGGCTAATCAAGGCGACCGGCGTACGCTCACCGACACTCATGGCTTCACCGCTCATCGGTTGCCCATCAAGATTGAGCAAGCTAGATGCCGTTACCGCACAGTCAGCGACGGGTACTTGATAACGACCAACATATTGATCACGCACTACCATACCGGAGATAGAACGGTCACCAATGCTAATTAGGAACGACTTGCTAGCAACGGTAGGATGACGTAAGACGTCAGTAATAGATTCAGCTAGATTAACCTCACCAAGTTCCAACGCTGGCAAGGTTGACTCTTGACGGCTAAAGCTACGCTTCATTTGCGGCGTGCCACCAAGCAATACTTGCATCGGCATATCGACTGGCTGTTCAGCTAGCAATTCATCATCGACGATTAGCTGACGCACATCAGTTGCGGTACCCAAGATGGCATACGGGCAGCGCTCACGCGCACAAATAGCATCGAACTGCGCTTCGCTTTCAGGATGAATCGCTAGCACATAACGCTCTTGCGCTTCATTCGACCAAATTGCCATTGGCGACATGCCAGCCTCTAACGAAGGAATGCGACGTAGGTTTAGATGCGCGCCCATTTCATGGTCATTAACCAATTCTGGCATGGCATTTGATAAGCCGCCTGCGCCGACATCATGGAGCGAGACAATTGGGTTACCATCTTTACCAGCATTACTAACATCGACATCATTACCCGCTAGTGCCCAGCAGCGATCCATCACTTCTTGACAGCGACGTTCCATCTCAGCATTATCACGCTGTACCGAGGCAAAGTCTAAGCCTTCATCTAATGAGCCACTATCGACTGAAGATGCGGCACCACCACCCAAACCAATTTGCATCGCTGGGCCACCAAGGACGATTAATAAATCACCTTGCTGAATACTGTTTTTTTCAATTAGGTTGCGTTTGATATTGCCATAACCACCCGCCAGCATAATTGGCTTATGATAACCACGCATTTGACTACCATCTTTTGCCGCTGAGGTATCAAGCTGGAAGCTACGGAAATAACCGCATAGACTCGCGCGACCAAACTCATTTGAGAAGTTGGCACTTCCTAAAGGCGCTTCCGTCATAATCTCAAGGCTGGTGGCCATACGCTCGGGCGTACCATAATCTTTTGTGCTTACATTGCCTGACTGCTCCCACTTTTCTGCTAGCTCAGGAATATGGAGATGCGAGACATGGAAACCAGTTAAGCCTGCTTTAGGCTTACCGCCACGACCGGTTGCGCCTTCATCACGAATCTCACCACCAGCGCCAGTAGCTGCACCCGCATAAGGAGCAATCGCCGTTGGGTGATTATGAGTTTCAACTTTCATTAAGATATCGATTTCTTCTTGATGGAAGCTATATGGATGCGCTGACTGCTCATTCTTGGCATCTTCAGGAACCGGACAAAAACGCCAGCCTTCAGACCCGGCCATAACCGCCGCGTTGTCTTTATAAGCCGACAAAATACCTTGTGGATTTTTCTGATAAGTATTCTTAATCATTTGGAATAATGATTTGGCTTGTACTTCGCCATCAATCGTCCACTGCGCATTAAATATTTTATGACGGCAATGCTCAGAGTTGGCCTGCGCAAACATCATTAGCTCAACATCAGTCGGATTGCGTTTCAGCTCATCGACATAGGCATTCATTAAATAGTCAATATCTTCGCTAGATAATGCAAAACCAAATTCTATATTAGCTGATTCTAGAGCTGTACGCCCTTCTTCCATCACATCGATATGATTCAATGACGCTGGCGGTTGGTCGTCAAATAATTTACTAGTTTCTGTTAAGTCATAAGATAAGCTTTGGGTCATACGGTCAAATAATAACTGCTCGCCCACTTTAGGTAGCTTCTTATTAACCTGAATATCAGCCACATTATCTGCAAGCGTTAAGGTATAAACAATCACCCGCTCAACCCGATTAATCTTAATCTCACAGTTATTAAAAATATCGGTCGCTTTACTGGCCCACGGCGATATCGTGCCAAAGCGTGGTCCAACTATCACTTGTAATTGATTGTTTTGCGGTGCATCAAGTTCGAGACTAGCCTCAACACCTAATAGATCCAACGCCTTTTTATGCTCATCACCCTCTAATTCCCGTGATAGCACATAGACTTGCTGAGTGCTAATCTGGGTAACATTTAGATTGGTTTTTTGCTGAAACTGACTGATGAGTTGCTGCGTCTGAAAATCGGTCAAAAACGGTTGTCCGGCGATGGTCATCATAAAGGCATATTCCATGGGATTAGACAAAAGAGGCATCACTGCCATACAAAGTAAAGAGTCTGCGCATTATAACAAGAAGACCTCTAATAAGCAGGTATAAACCACTATAAATCCTCCCTTTTCTTATCTACTTAACACTTAAAATTTATAACATAGACACGCTTCCATCGATAACAATCGACACATTTGACTAGCATCCGTACACAACTGCTTTCCGTTTTACCTAACCCTCGTATACCTTACAAACATTCACACCCTATTACTGGTAACCTATATAACTATGTTAGCAAATCTCGCTATTCTAGAGAACGTTAATTACCAGCCGAATTTATTCATTTTAAATTAAAGTATAAATTTACAAAATCAAGTTACTGTAATAAGTAGTTATAATAATTTTTCTAACCCCAATTCACCATCACAAGGATAGTCATTATGAGTAATCAAAAAAGTATCGATAAGATTCAAGAAGTCATAAAAGACGTTAAATTTGCCATGATGAGCACAGTTAATAAAAAAGGTGATATTCACGCTTGGCCAATGACTACGACTGAAACGAGCCTTGGTACCAAAGAGATCTGGTTCATTGGTGATAAAACCTCAGATGTGGTGAAAGATATTCAGGATAACAAAAAAGTAGGCCTGTCTTACGCGACGCAAGATGCGAAAAACTATGTCTCTATCAGTGGTGATGCAGAGCTATCGACAGACAAAGACAAGCTAGATGAGCTGTGGTCAGCGATGGACAGCGCCTTTTTTGAAGAAGGTAAAGACGATGAGGATGTTCAACTTATTAAGGTTGTGCCTCATGGTGCAGAATGTTGGATCAGCGGTAGTTCTACAGTAAATATATTCAAAATGGCGGCAGCAGCGGTACAAGAAGGCAAAACGGCTGAAGATATCGGCGAAGTATTCTCAGTATCTTTATAGAGTAAGAAGATTATCTACACTTTTGTCCGATGAATACGACTGAAACGAGCATTAATGCTAAGGAGGTTGGGTTCATTGGGTATAAACCCTCTAAATGCGTTGAAAATATCAAGAAGCATCCAGAAGTGAACAATGCAGAAATAGTATTTCATGATAAAAAAAATAATAGCATAATATGTTAACAACGAATAAAAGACCTATGAAAAACGCCAGTAGCGATAAGCCTACTGGCGTTCTTTTAATATTTAATGTTAATCTTTTAAAATTAACCGCTTTGCTTCAAATAGGGCCACGCTGCTTTCAGGTAAATAAACATCGACCACAATGTTAGAATAACTGCTGCTACCATCAAACCATAACCAATGAGCTCAAGTGACTCCCAGTTTAGTAACAGCACCGTGATAGCAATCATTTGAAAAACAGTCTTTAACTTACCAACGTAAGATACCGCCACACTGGTACGATTCCCTAATTCTGCCATCCATTCGCGCAGTGCTGACACCGCAATCTCACGTGAAATAATGACAATCGCCGCTATCGCCATAATGATATTTGGATGCCACTGCACTAAGATAATTAGCGCGGCTGCCACCATGAGCTTATCAGCGACAGGATCCAAAAACTGCCCAAAGGCTGACACCACCTTAAACTTACGGGCAAAATAACCATCTAGCCAATCGGTAATCGCTGCAATTATAAATACGCCAGTTAACAATAAATGCCGTAGCAAGCTATCGCTAAACTCACTCATTCCTACCCGTGCGATGACGTTATCCGAAATCGGAGGCATGCCAATACCCATTGCTGGCGGCCAGTAGGCAATCGCCACGAATAGCGGAATCATTAAGATACGCGCAATGGTGAGGTTATTGGGTAAATTAAAAATACTTTTATTGTTTTGCGCAGGTTGTGAGTCTTGCGCGTGCAGTTGTGTGCTCTCGGTCATGAAAAACCCAGTTTAATATAGACTTGAGGATGGCGGTTAGCTTAGCATTTTTCAGCCATGCCGTCATGCCATCTCTGTATGTTCATCGATACTGATAATACTTTATAAAACAAGTTATTTTCTCTTCTAAAACCATACTAGGAGTACTGCCATTAGTATTAGTAATTCTCCTAAAAGCTATACATATCGGGACCTATAAAAGGTGGCTATGTTAGATTGAATATCTCTCGAAGAGTGACACTGTATTAAAACTTTCTTTAACGTAATATCATGTAACTAAGCTGACTCAATAGGAATTACTTCCGCTATGATGGATATATCGAAATACACGTGTATACTAAAATTTATAAGTAGCTATAAAAAAGTATCGAATCAATATCAATTCCTCTCATCTCGGCAATTAATAATAATCCCTGTATTCGTAATTTAACTATATAACCTGTTTTCCTCAGCCCACAGTTTCCTCCTCTGTGGGCCTTTTTTTGCCCGTTAAACAATTCATGATCCCCTGCCTTTATAACTTTCAGTGTAACTAGACAATAAGAAGTGTGACATCGCACCAGCCAAATTTACTGAAAGTTCCGCATGTCTAGGTTTTGGCTTGATATTTACTACACCTTGTCCGTGAGCATCACCAACATTGTTACGTAGCTGGCCTAAGCCATTCACTATACCTGAACAACCGCCAAGGATTTGTTTAAACACTAGGTTTGTCTCGTATTGACTAGCTGACATTTTCAGCAATTTAGAGGTTAGCTTGTACAGTTCTGACAAATCAGAGTTCTTATCATATAGAGCCTTTTCAATATCTAGAATATGTTTACAAACAGACTCAATGAGACTTCTAGAGAGAGTAATTGCACCTTCTGGATCATTAGCTTTACGCTCTATAGCTTTCTTCCACATATCATCTATATATCCAGAGTCGATAATCTCAATAGACTTTTCGAAGGCAGGACGCATTCCTGTTTTGTCAAACTCTATCGCATTGATTAAAGCTGAAAACTCGCTATAAATAAAACTTCTGCGCTCTGCATAAGAAGCGTATTTAGCTTTAATCATTTGCCAAAACTGATTTAAATCTCTCGCATGTTTTACAAAGTCAGGCACTAAGCTACTAAATTTTGAGTTTAGAACCACTCTTCTCAAAACAACATAATCGCTATCAGTACAATTACCCCCAGTAGCCCTAGAAATCAAAATATTCTGAAGCCCTTTTGATTGATCATAAAGCGTCGGTAAATCGCTTAGAATATTATTTTTTACATCCATTACCATTCCTATTTTTTTATCAATTTATGAAATTAGAAAGTATTCGCATTGAGCAAAATGCTTGGGATTATAGTGCACATTGGAAGATTGAATAAGGGCTATAGCAGATAAGGACATAGGGTGCGTTTTACACACCATTTGACTTACTCTAAGTTTTTGGCGCATGGAGTGCGCCCTACTAAGCTAAAAGATACTATCACCACAAAGAAATGCCCCTTACCTGAATAACAGATAAGAGGCGCTTTATTTTACCTTATAGCTATAAGCTTATTTTATGCGCATATCGCCGGTTTCAACGTAACGCTGATGCCATGACAACGCTTCGTTGAGCATATGAGGCGTTTGCATGCCAGCCGTTTTGGAGGCGCGATCAAAATAATCTCGCAGCATCGGACGATAGTCTGGATGCGCACAATTATCGATAATCGCTTTGGCACGTTGACGTGGGGCAAGACCGCGCAGGTCAGCTAAACCTTGCTCAGTCACAATCACCATCACATCATGCTCAGTATGGTCAACGTGGGATACCATCGGTGTGATACAAGAGATAGCGCCATCTTTGGCCACTGATGGCGATACGAAGAATGATGTGTAAGCATTACGCGCAAAGTCGCCTGAACCGCCCAAACCATTCATCATGCTAGTGCCCATGACGTGGGTTGAGTTGACGTTACCATAGAGATCACACTCGATCATGGCATTGATCGCAAGTACGCCTAAGCGACGCGACACTTCAGGGTGATTGGTGATCTCTTGTGGACGCAAAACAATGCGGGCACGCAGCTCTTCAATATTGGCATTAAACAGATCAAGTGCATCTGGGCTTAACGACAGCGCAGTGGCAGACGCCATGGTCATTTTTCCAGACATAATTAGATCTAACATACCATCTTGTAACACTTCAGTATAACCCGATAAGTTCTCAAATGGGCTGTTTTCTAGTCCTGCCAATACCGCATTGGCCACGTTACCCACACCAGATTGTATCGGTAATAAGTTAGCTGGCAGACGGCCTTTTTTGACCTCATCATGGAAAAAGTCAATGATATGGTTGGCAATTTTGTTGGAGTTTTCATCCGGATCAGCGAACTTGCTATTACGATCTGGCGAGTCGGTTAAGACAATACCCACAACTTTATCTAAATCACAAGTCAAGTACGGATCGCCAATGCGCCCGCCTGGGGTAACCAGTGGAATTGGTTTGCGATTCGGCGGCATACCAATATCATTATAAACGTCGTGCATGCCCTCAAGCATTAAGCTTTGTTGGCTGTTGACTTCTAAAATGATCTTATCGGCATTATTTAACCACGCGTTGCTAGTGCCAATTGAGGTCGATGGTATAAGGCGTCCATCTGGCAAAATACCTGCCACTTCAACGACAGCCATATGCATATCGCCATAAAACCCAATGGTACTTTGTTGGGCGACATGTGATAAATGCATATCAAAATATAAGGCTTCACCAGCATTGATTTGTTTACGAAGCGCAGGTTCTGATTGATAAGGGGTGCGCCATTTGATGCCATTGGCATCAGCCAACACACCATCACACTCAGTAGCAGTAGAGGCGCCAGTTAACAAGCCAATTTGAAAATCTTCACCGCGCGCGTGGGCAGCTTCCATGTGTTTGGCAAGCGCCGCTGGTATGGCTTTGGGGTAACCTGCTCCGGTGAACCCACTCATACCGACATTCATATCGTTTTTGATAAAGGAGGCCGCTTCATCAGCAGACATGATTTTATTGCGCAAACCTTCGTGAAGTACGCGCCCTTCATGGTTAATTGAACTCATACTGTTTCTCCTAGTAACTTCCATATTAAAATTAATCCTCATTGCAATGAGGAAAAGTTTAAACGAGACTGTATTTGCAGTTTCGTTTCAGAGTTTTGAACCATTTTATAATAAAAAACCCCAGACCTGAGGTACTTGGCGTGAGCACTATTATAACGATACTGGTGGTCTCAACAACCATTTTTTTATATTGGCTTGGGTATCGTAAATTACCCTAACAGCTCATAAAATATGCTGAACAAGTTTAGCGAGATTATAATTTTAAGCAAGCGTGTCTATCAACTACTTATCAAAGGAGCCTTGTAGCGTTTCAATAGGTTATAGACAACGTGTTTGTTCACGTTGCTATTGGCGCTAGTACTGCTCTATCAGAACTGCCAAAACGATGTCAACGGTTGAAGCTTTGGGGTAAGCTGATCACATTCTATTAGCTCGCCTCATGTTGGACCGTATTATAAAGCAGTTAATCTTTTTTAGCTCTTACGTTTTCAATTATGAGCGATAAAGCCATGACTGCGAGACGCATAAAGGCTGTGGTATTTGCAGTTGGTAAATAGTGGGCGGACTGGTCTGCTGCTTTTCTGCTTTCATCATATAGAGCCAGCCATAAAAAATTGCTACTAAATACCCAATGTTTAATGACAGGCTAATTTATTAGTTCAGAGTAGCCGTTATCGCTTGCACCGTATCTGCCGCCATCTGATAGCAGCTTTCGATATTACCTTGCCCACACCAATCGCCACTAACGATCCATTGATGACTATTATCCACTAAGATGCCCAGTTCTTTATCGGTTTCATTATTATTAACGGTTGCGGCATAACGCCAGCGGTGACAGTCTATTTGGCTGGGTGCAGTATCGCTATTCCACTTAAGGGCTTGCTGGGCCGCTTCTAACAACTTTTCTTTTACCGTTTCGATATCATCATCAACATTCTTTTGTGACCAGTCATTACGCGCATGAATGGTGATGCTAGGTAGCAGGTCACCATGCGCGGGTTTATGATGTTCAATAAATATTCTATCGAGTGGCGAGTCATTTACATAAGCCACATCCCATATTGGCGTGGCTGTACTTTTTAAAATATCCGGTAGCTGTTCAATACTATCCCAACCGAGCATCAGTGTATAACAGGCCTGCATTTGCGGTTTACAGATTTGCGCTTGTTTAGTGAAGCCGCTATCTGCCATCAGTTCTACTGCTTGCTGATTTGGCACGGTACAAACCACCCAGTCAAACCAGCCTAAACTTACACCAGTTTCGTCAAACAGTTCAGTTTTTTTGTCGGTAGTATTCTTTGATTTACTAAGTGGCGCGACATGGGTTTTAAACTTAACTGTGGTCAGACGTAAATTATCCGCCAACGCTCGCCCCCAACTGGTCATTTTTAAGGTGCTGATATAACGCGCATGAGTGGTATTCCATTGCTCTTTTTGCTTAATACTGGGCGATTGCTGCTTGTCATTGGCAGGCGTTAACTCAACCACTTGCACCATGGCTGCAATAAACCTGACTCTAGCCACGGCTTAATAAATTGCGAAAAGCTATCAGACTTGGCGGTAAAAAACTGCGCGCCAAACGCCCATTGCCAGTTTTTATTAGTCCGCTCATTAGTACGATAACGGGTGGCCAAACGACCCACGCTACGTGATTTTTCAAAGATTGTAATCTGTGGCAAGCTTGATTTACTTTTTTGCTGAGCTGATAGTTGGTTACAAGCTTGCTCTAACAATGTGGCGGTAAATAAGCCGGTTAAACCACCGCCAACGATTGCTATTTTCGATGCCGTCTGTGGTGTGTTTTTATTATTAGAACTGTTATTAGAGTCGGATACGGAGTGATCAGTCATAATGACAATGTGCCTGAAATATGGGTAAGTAATTAGAAAAGAGGTAGGTCTGTTAAATAAACGTCATGTTAATAAATATTTTTATAATAGACCTTCAATAAAAAGTCATGCTATTTTTAATAACATGACTTTTTTGGAAGTTTAACAATGATTACTTATTAGGAACTATCAACAGGCCTTACGTTCCGCCTTAACCACCTCAATAATTTTATTAATCACTGAGCTATCTGCCAAAGTGGACAAGTCGCCAAGGCCAACATATTGACCCGCAGCAAGGTTACGCAAGATACGGCGCATAATTTTACCGGAACGAGTTTTGGGTAAAACGTCAACGATATAGATAGCATCCAGATTGGCAATTGGGCCTATCTCAGAATGGACGTGTCGATTTAGCTCCAACTTCAGATGGTCGCTGACCACCTCTCCTGACTTAAGAATAATAAAAGCAGCGATACCTTCGCCTTTAATGTCATGCGGCATCCCAACGACCGCCGCTTCAACGGTAGAGGGATGCGCATCAATTGAGCTTTCGACTTCAGCAGTACCTAGCCTATGCCCGGAGACATTGAGTACATCATCGACGCGGCCCGTAATCCAGTAATGGCCGTCTTCGTCGCGCTGGACGCCATCACCGGTAAAGTAACTGCCAGGATACTCAGTAAAGTAGGTCTCCAAAAAGCGCTCATGATCGTTGTAGATGGTGCGCATCTGTCCCGGCCAACTGTTACTAATCACTAGATTGCCGTGAGCAGGGCCTTCAAGCGCAGTGCCGTCGGTATCCATGACGTCCGGCTTGATGCCATATAGTGGATTCATCGCAGCGCCCGGCTTCAGTGCTACCGTACCTGGTATAGGTGCCAGCATGATGCCGCCTGTTTCGGTCTGCCACCACGTATCGACAATCGGACACTGACCACGGCCGACGACATTATAGTACCAATCCCATGCTTCCGGATTGATCGGCTCACCGACCGTACCGAGCAAGCGCAGGCTTGAGCGCTTCGATTCACGGACAAAGGCGTCACCCTCTTTCATCATCGCCCGAATAGCGGTAGGCGCGGTATATAAAATACTAATATTGTGCTTATCAACAATGTGCCCGACTCGCGCCCACGTTGGATATTCTGGCACGCCCTCGAACATGACCGTCGTCGTGCCATTAGCGAGGGGCGCATACGTGGCATAGGTATGACCGGTAATCCAACCGACATCAGCGGTACACCAATAGATGTCATCTTCTTTGATATCGAATACATCACGGAAGGTGGATAGCGCGTAGGTGATATAGCCACCAGTGGTGTGTAGCACGCCTTTGGGCTGACCTGTCGAGCCCGAGGTATATAATAAAAATAGCGGATCTTCAGCGTTCATGACTTCTGGTTCGCACTGCTCGCTTTCACCGTCGACTAAAGTATGATACCAAACATCACGGCGACCGCTCATCGGCACTGAGTTGCCAGTACGATGTACTACGATGACATTTTCGACACTATCGGTGCCTTCCATATCTAGCGCTCGGTCAACGTTCGCTTTTAACGGAGTGCGCTTATTACCACGCAAGCCTTCATCGGCAGTAATGACTAGCTTAGACTGGCTATCAACGATACGGTTGCCGAGACTTTCCGCAGAAAAGCCGCCAAACACTACCGAATGTACCGCACCAATACGGGTACAGGCCAGCATCGCCATCATGGCTTCTGGTATCATCGGCATATAAAGAGAGACTCGGTCGCCTCTTTTGATACCTAGTTTACGCATGGCGTTACCGAGGCGGCAAACCTCAGCATGTAATTCTTTAAACGAGATAATTTTATGTAGGGAAGGATGATCGCCCTCCCAAATAATAGCGGGCTTATAAGGATTGGTTTTTAAATGCCGATCTAAACAGTTGACCGAAATATTCAGCTCACCGTCTTCGAACCATTTAATACGGAAGTCATCTAAATCATAATTAATATCACTAATTTTGGTTGGCTTTTTTATCCAGTCGATAAGCTCAGCACGTTTGGCCCAAAAGTCATCATTGTCCTCATAGGAGGCGACAGACTGTTTATAGTCACGGGCGTATTGCTCAGAGGTAGTATTAGCAGCAGCGACAAATTCAGCTGCAATAGGAAAAGATTTCTGGGTCATGATAATTTCCTTTTTTAATTATTATTACCTGCATGGGCTGACGATAATAATAGCTAACAGTCAATAACTGCAAGCGATACAGACGTATAGGGTGTCATCTTCCATAATGAATGACTCCCAATTCTAGTTTGACAAATAAGAGCAGCTGATGCAAGGCATCAAGCGCTAATTACAACATTATCATTTATAATAGCTCTCTTGTATAACAAATGCCTTCTATAAACCGGAATCGCTATGAGTAATCCCCATACCCATTATGATGTCATTATTATTGGTGCAGGCGCGTCAGGACTATACTGCGCGCTGACTGCCGGTCGCCGTGGTCGCCGTGTACTGGTGCTGGATCATGCCAATAAAGTCGGCAAAAAAATCCTAATGTCAGGGGGTGGACGCTGTAACTTTACCAATTATTTCGTTGAGCCTGAACATTTTATCAGCGCCAATCAACACTTCTGCAAATCCGCGCTAAGCCGCTACCCGAGTTGGGAATTTATTAGCATGGTTGAGCAGCATAAAATCGCCTACCATGAGCGTGAGCACGGCCAGCTATTCTGCGATGATTCTGCGCAAGATATTGTCACTATGTTGCTTGATGAATGTGCAGCGGCTGGAGTACAAGTAAGGCTTAATACCCAAATTGAGCAAGTTGAAGTTAATAAAAGTGATGACAATCATAATAAAGCACGCTTTCATTTATTGACGGGCAAAAAACTCAGTAAGAAAGAAACGGCAAATAACGCAAATGCACCTCAGACTAACTATAGCTGCGAGTCATTGGTCATCGCGACTGGTGGTTTATCTATCCCGACCATGGGCGCTAGTGGCCTTGGTTATGAATTAGCACAGCAGTTTGGGCACACTTTAGCATCTATAGATCCCAGCCTAGTGCCGTTTACGTTTACGGATAAAACAGGCGATCTGCTTCGAGCTTTAGCGGGCATTAGCTTACCGGTAATTGCTAGCAATACGCGCACCTCATTTAAATTACCCTTATTATTTACCCATCGCGGTTTGTCTGGTCCTGCCATGTTGCAGCTGTCCAATTATTGGCAAACGGGTGAGTATATCGAAATCAATCTGCTTCCTGACACCGATATTACAGCATTACTGCTCGACCATAAAAAATCGCATCCAAGACAATTAATTCGTACTGTTCTAGCAGATTATACCGATAATGCCTTGCCCAAAAAATTACTGACTGCCCTACAAACAACTTTATGGGAGGATATAAAAGATACTGAACTGGCCAATATTAAAGATGAACGCTTAATCGCACTTGGAGCCGCTATTAATGGTTGGCAACTTAAACCGTCTGGCACTGAAGGCTATCGCACGGCGGAGGTGACACGCGGCGGGGTCACAACCGATGAAGTGTCATCTAAGACTATGCAAAGTAATCATCAAGATGGCTTATATTTCATTGGTGAAGTTCTTGATGTTACGGGATGGCTTGGTGGTTATAACTTCCAATGGGCTTGGGCCAGCGGTTTTGTTTGCGGTGAAGTGGTTTAACTGCGTTTCGTTTATCCTAAAAGACTCACAATAAAAAGCCACCTCACTAATAATAGCAAGGCGGCCTTTTTATTGGATATTATTGATGCTTTAATAGCCATGTCTAAGTAACTACTTCTAAATAACTTCTTAGATGGTTGTCTTTAAAATATCAACTATTGAGCTTTATCCATAAACGGATAATCAGTATAGCCTACCGTGGTGCCACCATAAAAGCTCTCTGGATGCTGCTCATTAAGCGGTGCATCTTGGCGGATACGCTCAGCCAAATCAGGGTTGGCAATATAATCACGACCAAAAGCCACGGCATCAATATAACCTTCTCGAATATTTCGTTCAGCTTTCTCAACGCTATAACCACCCGCTGCGATAATCATCTGATCAAAAGCTTTACGGACACGCTGGCGGAAGTCGTCGCTATAAGGCGTACCCCCTGCCCAATCGGGCTCAGATAAATGCAGATACATGATACCGCGTTTATTCATTTGCTCGAATAACCATATATTTTCATCTTCATGATAGCCAGCTTCAACATTATTAAAAGTACCCAGCGGAGACACTCGAATACCCACATGATCGGCGTCCCAAGCCCCAACGCAGGCATCGATAACTTCTAACATCAAGCGCGCGCGATTGTCGCGACTGCCACCGTACTCATCATCACGCTGGTTGGTATGTTCCGCCCAGAATTGATGTAGGAGGTAGCCATGAGCACCATGAATCTCGACACCATCAAAACCTGCCTCATGAGCATTTTTGGTGGCATGAGCAAAGTCAGCCGCGACTTGCTTGATCTCATCAATAGTCGCGGGGCGCGGCGTAGTGGCATCAACCCGAATGGCTTGATTTCTGCTGTCGCGAAGCGAGGTACGAATGCCTACATTAACATTGGAGGCAGAGATGGGCGCTTTACCATCAGGCTGCACACTTTTATGCGCGACAAGGCCAGTGTGCCAAAGCTGTAGTACAATTTTGCCACCTTTAGAATGGACATTATTGACAATCACTTTCCAAGCAGTCATCTGATCTTGGGTATGAACGCCAGGCGCGCCAGCATAGCCTTTTGCTTGAAAAGATACTTGCGTGGCTTCTGCGATAATCAAGCCTGCACCAGCACGTTGCGAGTAATATTCACCTGCTAATGCCGTTGGCACGTCGCCTGGTTCGACCGCACGCAGGCGAGTCAAAGGTGCCATAATAATGCGGTTGTTTAAAGTTTGAGTACCCATTTTCAGGGGTTCAAATAATAGATCGTGTGCCATGGTGTGCCTTATGTAAACTTGGTATTTACTTGGTTTATTACTATGTATAAAACATATTAGCGCTAGAAATCTTGCTTAAAAATGCCAGCAAATATGCTTTCATCGTTTTCCTTTATAGGGGATAGGTAGGCTTATTCAAGTAAATTTCACAAACAAAAACACCGATATAGCATGATATCGATATTTATAATACTCATTGTTCAAGTACTCTTATAACCGTATTAAGCTAATAAGATAATTTAAAGGATCCACTATGCAAAAGACCACCTTAGCACTCATGATGGGAGCAAGCCTATTATTTGCTATGAGCGCTTGCCAGCCTCCAGCGGATATGCCAGAAACATCAGACAACTCAGACACAACAGTATCAACGTCCACGCAAACTGTAAAACAGCCAAACACACAACCATTAATAGAAGCAAAAACGCCAAGAGCATTAACTAATGCATTGGTAGAATTGTCCGAAAAACAGCTAACAAATAAACTGGTTTGCACCAAGCTCAGTAATGCTATGAAAGACATTGATGATAAAAGTAAAATTGAAGATATTCATGCTATCCAACGACAATTAAATGCTTGCTTGCCAATTGCTGATAACGTCGAAATACTGCAATGGCTGAAGGAATATCAAGCGCTGTACGGACGCTTTTTGGGGTCTACTGATTATATGGACAACGAAGGCTTTTACGATGCAGTAGATACCATGGAACAAGGCAAAAGATTATCCGTTAAGCAACTAAAAGCCCTGAGCCCACGTAGACGATATCTCATTGAACTGGTGCAGAGTAACGCTGACGTTAGCGTGCTGGATGTAGGCGAAGGCATGTTTATGTTTCATCATGACCTAAAGGCGATGGCAGGCCTATTTATCCCCTATCTACCCAACGACCAAGCCAAGTTTATTCAGCGTATGGCAATAGACAATCAAGATATCTTTTGGAATGATGCGGCGGTTGCGGTCTCTTTTAACGAAGTGGTTGCACGCGCTGTGTTTTGGGAGAATTATATCCAGCGCTACCCAAAAGGTTATTTTAGCCAAGATGCCAAATATTTATTAGATCTGTATCGTTATGTCCTCTTTTTTGGTTCAGACAATACTCAATGGACAGACGACGCTATTCATGAGTTTTTGGAGCCCGAATACAAGCGAATGATAATGCAATTAACTAAGCGCCCTAATAGTATCTTGGCTCAAGACGCTCAAAAGTTTCTTAAATTTGCCGTGCTGTCCGATAGCGAGCGTCAGAAAAAGTACCCCGTGCCAAGTAAAGATGATAATGGCTATAAGATAGACGATTGGGCAATTCCACGCTATCAGCTAACAGAAGCGCTGCCAATACCTTCACCATGGGAAAATAATGATAGAAACTGCTTACGTAGCGTGATTTGTGTAGATTATAACGTTGAATAACGGTGTTGATTGCCACAAGCCAATCGTCCGTTAATAGCGTGAATGCAATAATAATAAATTTATGCCTGATACACTGTTGCTTGCTTGCATCGCATCGCATTACACATCAGTAAGAATGAATGTATTTAATCTAAAAAGGACGAATAAATAAATGAAACTACGCATCTTAAAGTCTGCTGTGACTAACCCTTGGTTTAACCTTGCGACCGAGGATTGGATATTCCAAGCGCTTGGCTCTGATCAAAAAGCCCCTGATACGCACACGCTATTCTTATGGCGTAATGCGGAAACTGTGGTCATTGGGCGTTCGCAAAACCCTTGGGTAGAATGTAAAACCGATAAAATGGCCGAAGACAATGTCTTTCTAGCTCGGCGTCAAAGTGGTGGCGGGGCTGTATTTCATGATTTGGGCAATACCAACTTTACCTTTTTATCGCCTAAAGAGGGCTACGATCAAACAGCTAACTTTACCATCATTATCAATGCGCTAAAAAAATTAGGCATAGACGCCACGCTGTCTGGCCGTAACGATATGCAAGTTGGTGATCGCAAGATATCAGGCAGCGCCTTCAAACATACAGCTGACCGAAGCTTCCATCACGGCACTTTACTGGTGAACGCCGACATGCAAAAGCTTGGCGATTATCTCAATCCGCACCCATTAAAATTAAAAGCAAAAGGTATCAAGTCCGTCCGCTCGCGTGTCGCAAACTTAGTTGAATTCAATGAAGACATTACTCACGACACGCTCTCTACAGCGATCATCGAGGCATTTTGTGAGTACTATGGGCAAGAAGCTAATGTAGAAGAGTTGGATGAAGCCAGTCTCGCCAAGCAGCCTACTCTGAATAAATACTATCAGCAAATGTCAGACTGGGATTGGCGCTTTGGCAAAACCCCTGAGTTCTCGCATCGTATCGAAACTCGGTTTGATTGGGGAATGATTGATTTACATATGGATGTGAAACAAGCAGTGATTGAAGAAGTGGTTATTTTCTCTGATGCGTTAAATGTTGAGTTGATTGATACCTTAAAAGAGTCACTGACAGGAATTAAATATAATAAGGGTGATATCAGAGCTAAGCTTGATGGGTTGAAACAAGCGCAACCTGATTTGGCAGCGCAAGTTGATGATTTTTGTGGCTGGTTGGTTGGCGAGATGGAGAGTTAGGGTTTTTGGGTTTGTTGGAATATGAATTTTTCCGTAGTATCGTAAATATAAATTAAAACTTCACAGCTAAATCTTTTTAGACAATAATAAATTATAAGGGTTTTTTATGAAATACTTACACGCCATGATTAGAACCAATAAACCAGAGGACACCTTATTCTTTTATTGTGAGCTTATGGGATTGAAACTTCTTAGGAAGAAGGATTCTGAAGCAGGTAGATTCAGCTTGTACTTTTTAGCGACTCATGAAGGCGCTCCAGAGATTGAGGTTACTCATAACTGGGACGAGAAAGAGTATACCAACGGCGACAACTTTGGGCACTTTGCCTTTAGAGTCGATAGCATATATGAGCAATGCGAAAAATTTATGCAAGCGGGTGTCGATATATTAAGACCGCCTAGAGATGGGTATATGGCTTTCGTTAAAGACCCTAACAATATCTCAATTGAGCTACTGCAAGATGGTGAGCGATTAGAACCTATTGAACCTTGGATTTCGATGGAAAATATTGGGAGTTGGTAAGTAGGTAAGGCTAGATTAAGCTTCTTAAGCTTTCATAAGTATTAAGGGTTAAACGCAACCTACCGTTAGATATCTAAAGATTTGGTATATTACGCTTGAGCTAGTCCGCCCTACATTTGATTACTTTATTAAATTTTTAAGAGTTTAATTTATGAGTGCATCTAAACAAAACACTGAAGACTTTAAGTTTATTATTAATGAAGCAATAAGGTTAATTCAATTAAGAAATCAATCCTATAAATTATATAAAAATGACTTTGATAGCGACTTCCACTTAATGACAGCTGCTTTAGATCCACCTCGGGATATTGTTGAAATAAACCCTCAACAAAGGCAGTTTTTACTTTCATCAAAAGCACAAAAAAAACTGCGAAATATTGCCACTAGACAAATTAAATCAAATGGCTTACTTAATGCTATTACTGTAAACGAATTCACTCTTGATATTAGAGATTCAATATATATACATATAAAAAACTCTGGAAAACTTGACTCATCTGGATTTTCATCACTACTATCTAAAGCTCGTAAAAGAGCAAACAATAAAATGCAGGAAGTAACATACTTCTTTCCTTTTAATGCACCTAGCCTCAGTCCTGAAAAAGAGATACAGATAGGTAGTGTAAAAATAATTCACAAAGATAGTATTTACGCAAAAGTCAGCGATAATAGTAACTATGATCTCTTCGTAAATAATAATAATAGAAACAGCTTTAATTGCCTGCTCAGTATTACTATACCAAAGTGCTCGAATAAAATTAGTAAAAATCGAGCGCAAAATACTGCGGAATTTATATTTGGTGTGATTAAGGTTTTCACTACTTCTTATAAGCTTAAAGCTAATCAGATAAACTTAATTAGCCACCCTACTAAAAGTAATATTAACCATTATATTGCTAACAAGAATGATGACTACTGGATTGGTGGTTCATATTCATTTGGCGAAGATTTACAAGATTTCTGGAAATTTTTTGAAGAAGATTTAGAAAAAGATTTAGGGCTCGTGATTAAAAAACTTACATTGCAAGCAGTATCCCCTAGTAATAAAGAGTGTTTGGCAGACCGTTTAATTGATGCTTTTTATTGGTTTGGTGATGCTTCTAGAGACACTAACAGTAGCGCCCAAGTTGTTAAGCTGGTCACAGCAATGGAAAGGTTAGTAACTGTGAAAGATAAAGAGAAAAATGAAGGTATAACAGAAAACTTTTGTCGCAGAGTTTCTTGCTTAATTGCTATATATCATAATGAAATTAACGAGTGGTATAACAAAGCCAGAAAGGTATATAACTTAAGATCAAATTTTGTTCATGGGTCAAAAAGCATTTACAAGACTTATGAAACAGATCTAGGTTTTGACCCGTTTCAACTTGCGTGTCCAACTATACTTTCTGCATGCATACTATTTTACAAGATAGGTTTAGAACTTAGCCCTTATGAAGAAAAATTAAAAAACATATATTTTGAATTATCTGAAATATGTGAAAATGAGAAATACAAAATGAAAAAAAATATTAATTTATAGAATTATAATGATGGGTTAGGCAGCTGCTAACCCACCCTAAACTTTAATCTATCTACTAAATCCCCGCCGCAACCTCCGCGCCATCACGAATCGCACGTTTGGCATCCAGCTCAGCCGCCAGTTTTGCGCCACCAATAAGATGATATTGCGCGTCAGGTGCATCACCAACATTTGGCATCAGCTCCACCACTGACTCCTGACCGGCACAGACCACCACGCTATCGACTCGTAACAGCTGACTTTGACCTTGGTTATTGGTTATCCAAATGCCCTCGGCTGTGATTTTTTCATACTGCACCCCCGATACTTGGATAACACCATGCGACTTAACATGGGCGCGATGTACCCAGCCAGTGGTTTTATTGAGACCTCTGCCCAAACGTCCTTTGGTACGCTGTACCAGATACACTTGCCGAACGGGCGTAATCGCTTCAGGTTTAATTAAGCCACCCTCGCTTTGATAATTCAACTCTTCGGTCACGCCCCACTCTTCACGCCATTCGCTAACTGATTGGGCTTTTGGACGGTAGCTTGGGTCTTTTAGGGTTTCAGGTGCCAGCTCATCTAACGCCTGACCATGATTAGCGGTGAGATACTCACTAACATCAAAGCCAATACCGCCAGCACCAATCACTGCAATGGTATTACCAACAGATTTTTGCCCTGATAGCAGCTCTGCATAGCTCATCACTTGTGGCATATCAGCGCCCTCTAACGTACCCGCTAGACTTCTGGGCACCACACCAGTAGCTACGATGACATGGTGGAACTTGCCAGCTTCAAGCAGTGCTTTATCGACCTTAGTATTCAGCTTAACCTCAACGCCTAAATGCTCAAGCTCATTAATATAGTAGCGAATGGTCTCAAAGAATTCTTCTTTACCAGGGATAACTTTGGCATAGTTAAACTGTCCACCCAAGATATCTTTGGCCTCAAATAAAGTCACTTCATGTCCGCGCAAAGCTGCCACATGTGCTGCTGACATTCCCGCTACTCCGCCACCGATAACGGCCACCTTTTTAGGCTTTTTAGTCTTCTTATAGACCAATTCAGTCTCGTAGCAAGCTTGTGGATTGACCAGACAAGTGGAGCGTTTACTCTCAAAAGTATGATCGAGGCACGCTTGGTTACAGGCGATACAAGTGTTAATACGGTCGGCTTCACCATTTTTAGCTTTATTAACCCAATGTGGATCGGCTAGGAATGGACGCGCCATTTGAATCAAATCTGCTTGGCCACTAGCGACAATTGCTTCTGCGGTGTCCGGCATATTAATACGGTTGGCTGCCATTACCGGAATGCTAACGTGCTTTTTTACCTCAGCGGTGAAATCCACAAAGGCGGCACGCGGCACGCTAGTGACAATCGTTGGTACGCGCGCTTCATGCCAGCCAATACCAGTATTGATAATAGTCACGCCAGCGGCCTCTAACGCTTTAGCAACGATGATGACTTCATCCATGACGTTGCCGTCTTTGACCAAATCAATGACTGATAAGCGAAATAGGATAATAAAATCCTCACCAGCAGCAGCGCGAACGGCTTTGACAATATCAACCGCCAGCTTCATACGTCCTTCAATATCACCGCCATAAATATCTTTGCGCTTATTCACATGGCGTGATAAAAACTGATTAAGCAGGTAACCTTCAGAGCCCATAATCTCGACGCCGTCATAACCGGCTTGCTCGGCTAAACGTGCAGCACGTGCAAAATCATCGACCGTCTGTTCGATATTTTTAATGCTCATTTTGCGCGGTTTAAACGGTGAGATTGGTGATTTAATCGGGCTGGCTGATACCACAAATGGGTGGTAGCCGTAACGTCCACTATGCAAGATTTGCATGATCATTTTGCTATCATATTTGTGCGCCGCGCGAGTGACGCGTTGGTGGTTGATGACATCCAGCTTACTATTCATTGTGCCGCCGGCCGGTAGCAACCAACCTTCACGATTAGGCGAGATACCACCAGTAATCATCATCGCCGCGCCGCCTTTGGCACGCTCAGCGAAATAGGCAGCAAGCTTGCCGTAGTTATAAAATCGGTCTTCTAAGCCAGTATGCATCGAGCCCATAACTACGCGATTCTTTAAGGTGGTAAAGCCTAAATCTAATGGTTGGAACAAATGCGGGTAGCTTTCGGATACTTTCTCAGATTCGTTCTCGTAGGTATTGGCAGCATTATTAGTTTCAATACGCTCGCTATTTTCAATACTTTTTTTTGCTTGGCTGGCGGTATTCAGGGAGGCAATCATCTCATTATCCTTATGAATCTATGGGTTATTATTCTAAAAACAGCTCAAAAATCAGTATTCGTTCTATCGTAACATAACGGCTTTATTAGCAGCTACGCAGACAGGCGACTGATGAGTGGGCACTATATTATTAGGGTCTATTGCTAAGCAAACTTATAATGTCCCAAAGTTAAATAAACCTCACAAATCAGACTTATTTCTTTGATGCCTTTGCTTATAATGGTTAAGCGACTAAGTAAACTGCTATAGTTATAAAGTGGCTAGAAAGCAATTAGAACCAAAATATGATAAAGGACTATCTCTATGACCGACTTCCATACGGGACTTGGCAAAAATCCTGCCAACTATCAACCGCTGACTCCTATTGATTTTATTATCCGTAGCGCACAAGTTTATCCTGATAAGACCGCTATTATTTACGATGACTTTGAGCATAATAACCTGACCCAAACTTGGCAGCAGACCTATACGCGCTGCCGACAATTGGCGGATGGCCTACGTAAATTGGGTATCGATAAAAATGATACCGTCGCAGTCATGATGCCCAATACTCCAGCGATGGTTGAGTGTGCCTTTGGCGTGCCGATGTCAAGTGGGGTTCTTTGCACCCTAAATACGCGGCTCGATATTAATGCGCTGACCTTTTGTCTGCAACACTCTGAAGCCAAAGTCTTAATCATGGACAGTGAGTTTGCGAATCTTGCGGAGATTATCGATGAGACTTTCCCTAATTTAATCGTTATCCATGCGACCGATGCCGCGGTTGATATTGAGCGTTTTGGACAAATGAGCTATGAAGAACTGCTTGCCAGCTCTGACAGTTTAGATAATTGGGAGAAGCCATTAGACGAATGGGATGCCATATCACTCAACTATACTTCTGGCACTACTGGCACCCCCAAAGGCGTGGTCTATCATCATCGCGGTGCGGCACTGAATGCCGTCTCAAACATTTTAGATTGGGATATGCCTAAACACCCGATGTATCTGTGGACGCTGCCTTTATTCCATTGTAATGGCTGGTGCTTTCCGTGGTCTATCGCCGAGCGTGCCGGCGTTAACGTCTGCCTGCGTAAGATGGATGCCGATTTAATTTTGCAGCTGATTGCCAAGTATAAAGTCAGTCATTATTGCTCAGCGCCTGTGGTGCACAACATGCTTGCGAGTGGTAAACCTGAGCTTAAAGATGCTATCAATCACGAAGTCAAAGGTTGGGTTGCCGGAGCCCCGCCATCAGAGACGATGCTGGCAGCAATGGAAGATATGGGCTTTAATATCACCCATACTTACGGCCTTACCGAAGTATATGGACCAGTGACTATCTGCGCTGAGCAAGAAGAATGGCGCGATCTTGATATTGCCGAACGTGCGCAAAAGAAATCTCGCCAAGGCGTAACCTCGCATTTAATGACCGGTTTTGATGTGTTTAAACAAGGAACAATGGAACCAATAAAAGCCGATGGCGAAGAAATGGGCGAGTTAGCCCTACGCGGTAATATGGTGATGAAAGGTTACCTCAAAAGCCGCAAAGCTACCGAAGCCGCATTTGCTGGCGGCTGGTTCCGCACGGGTGATTTGGGCGTTAAATACCCGGATGGCTATATCAAAATTATGGATAGACTAAAAGACGTCATCATCTCCGGCGGTGAGAACATCTCTAGTATTGAAGTCGAAAATATCTTATATAAACTATCTGAAATTCAAAGTTGCGCCGTGGTTGCCGCACCCGATGATAAATGGGGCGAAGTGCCAATTGCCTTTATTGAGATTTATGACGGCAGTACCTTACAGCGCGAAACGGTTATTGAACATTGCCGCCAACACTTAGCGGGCTTTAAAGTGCCCAAGCATATTATCTTTGCCGAAATACCTAAGACCAGTACGGGTAAAGTGCAAAAATTTGAGCTGCGCCAAGCCGCCAAATCTTTGGCACATGAAACGTCTAAAGCCTTGCGTCAGCCAAAATAAATAGCTCGTCAATATCTTTTAATAAAGAGCTGGTCGATATAGATTTAGTAAAGATAAGCGAGCGACTTTGAGAGCTTGTGAACAACGGAGTCAAGCGCTCTTTACTAAATCTTTATTCTTAAGAAATAATTTTTATATTTAATAAATTATAAAAATATCAGTATATTCACATTCAAGTTTTCTCAGTCTCTTTATTAATCAAGCTTCGGCTCAAGCCACTGATATATCACCATACCAACCACCATCGCAGGAACGAACACATAGGCTTGCCACTGTCCAGTACCGAGCAATACTATCCCTGGTCCTGGGCAAATACCGACCAAGCCCCAACCAATACCGAATAGTATCGCACCGATTAATAGCTTTTTATTAATGGTCGTACTGGTGGGCATGTCAATTGGGGTACCAATCCAGCTGTTGCGCTGACGCTTAGCCAGTTGCACACCAACGATGGCCACCATTAATCCGCCGCCCATGACTAGCGCTAATGAGATATCCCAAGCCCCAAACACGTCAAAAAACCCTTGTACTTTAGCAGGGTCAGTCATGCCCGATATCAGTAAGCCAAACCCGAATAATAACCCTGCCACTAACCCAATTATATTTTTTAGCATTGTCGTCTCTTATTGTCATTGTCTTTTATTATTAATATTAAAATCTGTTGTAGAAGATTTTTTATTATCAAAATACGCTATGTATCAGTAAGCGTTTAAATCAGCCCAAGCACATGCCGGCCAATATAAACGGTGATAACGCCAAACAGCATAAAGGTCACCGTCGCCGCCATTGAACGTGGCGACAAGCGCGCATTACCGCAAATACCATGACCACTAGTACAACCTGAACCTAAACGCGTACCAAAACCAACCAGCAAGCCCGCACCAATTAATAATGGTAAGGAGCTGGTCATTTGCATGATAGGAAGCGGTGCAACCAGTCTGTATAACAAGGGCGAGACAATAAGTCCGAGTATAAAGAGGACTTGCCATGGCTCTACCCGTTTGGGTTTGAGTAGGCTGGCACCAATACCGCTGATACCCGCAATGCGTCCAATACCTAATAGTAAGATGACGGTCGCCACCCCCAACATCAAACCCCCGACTAACGAGATCGAGGTAAATGCCTGCCAGTCTACTTGTATACTCATAATGGATTACCTAGCCTAATTTTCATCAAGTATTGATTTAAAATTCTATTTATAAAAATACATTATATAATAAAGTATAATAAAAAGGTAAAAAAATACTGAACCCAGTATTTATAACAGGGGCTCAGTATTTTTCTTAGTACTAGTTGTCTATATTATTCAGCAAATTATCTGCCAAATGAATAAGCTTATTTTGCCAATACTTTTTCAAGTACTGATTCAAAGCGCTCAACGGCACCGTCAACATCAGTCAATTTATCTAAGCCAAATAGACCTAAGCGGAAAGTTTTGAAGCTCTCAGGCTCGCCACATTTAAGCGGAACACCGGCTGCGATTTGCATGCCAAGCTCAGCGAACGCGGTACCTTTATGCATGTCATCACGACTGGTATAAGAAACCACAACACCTGGGGCTTTATAGCCTTCAGCTGCAACGCTCTCAATACCTTTGTCTTCTAGTACTTTACGGATACGTTTGCCCAATTCCCACTGCGCGTCACGTAGTTTCTCGAGGCCAACTTCTTTGGCTTCATTAATAGTGTCACGGAACTGACGTAGGCTATCAGTAGGCAACGTTGCATGATAAGCATGACCGCCATTCTCATAAGCGCGCATGATGTTTAACCACTGCTTAAGATCAAGACTGAAGCAGTCTGACTCAGTGCTGTCTACTTTCTTAACAGCCGCGTCGCTTAACATAACGAGACCGGCACAAGGTGTGCTGCTCCAGCCTTTTTGCGGGGCACTGATCAGGACGTCAATACTAAGATCTTTCATATCAAGCCAGATACAACCTGATGCGATAGCGTCAATAACGAGCAAGCCACCAACGCTATGTACTGCTTCGCCTAGGGCTTTGATGTAATCTTCTTGTAGAATAATGCCCGCTGAAGTTTCAACGTGTGGTGCAAAAACAATCGCTGGCTTAGTTTCTTTGATTTTAGCAACGGCTATTTCAATATCAACTGGTGCAAATGGTTTTGGCGCATCTGTTTCTTCAGTGCGATCGGCAGCCAATACAGTAGAAGATTTAGCAATATTGCCTTTATCAATGATTTGCGTCCAGCGATAGCTAAACCAACCATTACGGATGATTAGGCAATCTTGGTCTTTAGCCAATTGGCGGGCAACCGCTTCCATGCCATAAGTACCAGAACCTGGGACAATAGCCACGGCATCAGCGTTATAAACTGATTTTAGGTTGCTAGATAAGTCATTCATCACTTTCTGGAAAGCTTTTGACATGTGATTTAAAGAGCGGTCAGTATAAACTACTGAATATTCTGATAAGCCTTCTGGATCGATATCTTGACGTAATGCTGACATAGGACATTCCTTGTTTGTTGTTGGATTATTTAGAGGGTATTACTAGTTGGGCACAGCTAAAATCTGAATATAACCATACGAAGTGACACAAAGACACTGGATATTGTTATAGGTACTACTAGCTATCGTTACTGCTAAGGGTGTTGCTAGAAGATACTACTCGGGTATTACTAGAAGGTACGACGTGGGATTGACGATATAGCACTTTATCCTAGCGCTATTGCCGTTAGTAAATGTATGTCTGATGCAATATTGCATATGACATCAGCGTCGTTATAGTTGCTGCACGGCGGCAGGCAGAGGATAACGGGCTGGTTTAGCTAATGTCCATTTTTTAACTAATATAACTTTTAATTAATCTAGATTTTCGACTGCTACTTGCAGTTTGACGACATTAAATACAATGCTAGTAGCTGACAACAGTTATAACATGACTAGATATTTCAGTTGATAGCAGACTTAATTAACAAAAACGATAAGACAAGTAAGCGCTTTTTGCTGCTTATCTTATCGTTTTATGGCCACATAAACTTTAGCTACATGAACCTAAATTTATAGACTCAGACCAATCATGACCACTTGATATTAACATTGATTCTCAAAGTTAACAATGGTCTGTTGCTATTTGCGCCGGCGATAAGCGTCATGTAACCCTGAGACCACAAAATTAAGCAAGTCACTATCGCCCTCGCGTGCCGCCTTACGCATGAGCTTCGATGGTGCGTGGCTTAGCGTCTGGGTCAGACGCCGCGATAATTCAGTAATGACTTCCTCAGCACCGACCTCACCTCGCTCAAGCTGGGCAATGGAGGCGTTCAATAGCTGCTCTACTTGCTCGTGAGTACGCATGCGATATTGCTGAATATCAGTACCCACTTGGCGTACCTGAAAGCTGCGTTCCATCTCAACCACTAACTGGCTCACCAACAGTTCGGCATCAACCGCTGCTTGCCTGCGCTGCTCGAGGTTGCCGGCGATAACATGCTGCAAATCATCAACTGAATAAAGATAAACGTCATCCATCCGGCTAATGGTCGAATCAATATCGCGCGGTACGGCCAAATCAATCATCAGCATTGGCTGATAACGGCGACGTTTAAGCGCTTGCGCCGTCATATTTTTATTAATCAGTATGTCCATACTGCCGCTACAGCTGCTGATAATGTCCGCCTCTGCCAAAACTTGCGGCAGATCTGCTAGCGAGCAAACATCCACCTGCCGGTTAGGTTGACGCAGCGCAGCAGCTAGAATCTCGGCGCGCTCAGGACTACGGTTGCAGATAATAATCCGCCCAACCCCAAGCCCTGCGATATGAGTAGCCACTAAGCGATTCATCTCGCCTGCAGCCACCACCAATAAGGTACGACTGGGTAGATTATCAAAAATCTGCGTCACTAATTTTGCAGCAGCAAAGCCTAGTGATACCGCATGTGCACCCACATTAGTTTCATTACGCACCCGCTTGGACGCCGCGAATACCTGATCAATAATCCAGCTCAATTGACTGCTCAATGCGTGCTCAGACTGCGCCAAATGTACAGACTGCTTAATCTGACCGAGTATCTGCGGCTCACCTAATATCATTGAGTCCAGACCTGCTGCTACCCGTAACCAATGGGTGAGCGCATGGGTGTCACGGTGCACATACAGATACGGATCAATCTCAGCGAGCGGTAACTTTTTAAAGTCAGCCAACCATGTCTTAATATGAGTGATATGGTCATTCATTGCCGCGGCCGTAACTCCGAAGCTTGCCGTGATATCAGTTTTATTACTCGCTTGAGTGCTCTTAGACTGGCCATTAGCGGCTGGGAGGTTATCAGCTTGCGGTACCAGCGCATAGATTTCAGTACGATTACAGGTCGACACAATCACACTGCCATCAGTAAAACCTTTGAGTTGCCCAAGCGCGGCATTCAAATCCTCACCCACAAACGCCAGTCGCTCACGTAGAGCGACTGGTGCGGTTTTGTGATTGACCCCAATGACCACTAATCTCATTATTGATAGACCATAAACATAACGCTCACTTACTTGCTATGCCGCCGCTTTGTCGTTAAAAACAGATTCTAAAATTTGTTTTCAGGAAAACTTTAAAAGTCATTAGAAATCCTTGTTAACAACAGCTTTCAGCGCACGGCCAGCAGACACAAATTATTGCGTCATTCATGCGGCGTTATAGATTCGAATAGGTTAAAAAACAGATACGGTAAATATAAAACCGCCTATTATATCATTGTTACGGGTTTTATTTAATACTCACCGTAGCGCCCCTGTGCTAATTGTCTGTATTTGGGCTAACGCGCTACAAATCAACACCGATTTACTAACGATTACCAATCTTATAGTGATAGGTGTAACATGAGTGGTGTTGTTTACTAACGCTGTCCACTTCTATAATACTTTTGTTGCATATCAAATAAGCTGTATCTTAGTAAGATTAGAACTCTATAACGTCTTCACAATAATGGCTTTATAGCAACCAGTATCTTTATGGGCGAACAACATTATCTATGACTTTTTTTGGCTTTCAGTTCCACTTTATTCCTATACATAAGCGCCAGTCTAGCTCTCAAATTTTATTGCCAGCTATTATGAATAGGCTGCGACTACGCCGCAAGCGAGCATTATTGTTGGCCGCCTTTCTGTGCCTTGGTACACCTGCCCACGCGCACCTACTTAGTCCGTTGTTTGATGCTTTATTGCCTGATAGCTTATCATCTAATAGACCCTCATCGAAAAATTCAAAACTACAAACTAGCACTACTCAGAATAATAGCGTGAGTGAGACAACCGACAACAACAATTTTTACCGCAATAATGATAAGGCACAAACCGCAGGACAGCTGGTAAATGTGAAGGGCTTGCCAGCTCTCACAGTATTAAAGCCTATGCTGAATGAACCTAGCCTCTATGCGCTGTTAGATGCTGAGTTTGCCGCTGCTCGCGGTAATGATCGTCGTGCCGTTGCTATCTATAAACAACAGTCATTTAAAGAAGATGCCACCGTTGTCTTTGAGCGAGCGCTAGGTTTATCGCTGCGCAATGAAGATATCGACAGCTCGCTACAGTTTGCTAACACTTGGCTAGACCAAAATCCTGACCATGTCCCCGCGTGGTTTTATGTGGCGCATTTAGCTTTAAAGGCGCATAACTATAGCTTAGCTGGCGAGACCTTAAATCGTATTTTACGTTATGATCCACGCGCAGATTTGAGTGAAATATTAATTGGTATTTATCCTAATACCGACAGTGATCAGCGCGAGCTGCTTGCCGCCCTGCAACCTATTGATAGTGAACAAAACGCCTCATTGTCGGTACTAAAAGCCGGACTACTCTATCAATTTAATGAACCAGAAGTAGCACTCGTGCATATTGAGCGCGCCTTAGTGCGGCAGCCGGATTATGTGCCTTTTATCACTTTAAAAGCAGATATCTTACGCAAAATCGAACCGCCGCCAACGGTCCTTAATTATGTCAACCAAGCGCGTTTGCGTAATCCAGGTAGCAAAAACCTCTATCTATATGAGATTCGCTATTTGCTCGATCTTAAACAAAGTACAGAGGCGTGGGAGCTGTTACTTGAGGCGCATAATCGTTTCGACGATGATTCTGAGATTACTTTATTAGCTGCGCTGGTGAGTTTAGATATTGAAGAGTATCGCAGTGCAGATCAACTGCTTAATATGCTGGCAAAAAATCCCAACTATCTCGATCAAGCTTATTACTACTTAGGCATTAGTGCTGAGCGTCAGCAGCGCTTTGAGCAAGCCAAATACTACTTAAATGGCGTCATGCAAGAAGATTTGGTGCTGGCAGCGCGTAAAAAAGTCGTTGCTTTTGAGCTGCTTAATAATAACGTCGATGCCGCTCTAGCAACCCTACAGACTTTGCGCCAGCAATTTGAAGTCTTTGCCCCTGAAAGCTATGTATTACAAGCGGATGTTTTATGGCAGCAAGGCGAGGCGGATGAAGCCCTGCGTCTACTCACTCGTGCCAGCCGCAAATATCCTAACAGCGAGGTGATATTATTTGCTCGTGCCCAACTGCTTGATGACGTAAAGGATTATGTGATCAAGCGTACCTTACTCAATCACTTGCAGGCGCTAGACCCAAGAAACTTATCTTATCAGCTGAGTTTCGCGCAATTATTATTATCCAATGACCGCAGCTCTGAGCAAGGATTAAACTTGGCAACCGCCATTATACAGATTCACTATGATGACCCGCGCTATGCTAATGAGTTGCATCTGCAAGCGTTAAATGTGCTGGCCAGCAGTGCCTTGGCTAACGACGAATACGCCCAAGTTATCAACTATCTACAGACGCCGTACGATGTATTACCAACGCTGCGTTCAGGCGAATTGTTACTACGTGCCTATCAAGGTTTGGGCGACAGTGACAGAGTCGAGGCGCTATTGGCTGATTTACAGCAACGCTTCTCATTTGGACAGCATAATGTTAATGACCGGATTCAGCTGTATTAAATAGCGTTTACTAATGATTATTTATTAGTAGTTATCTATTAGTGATTATCTATTAGTGATTATCAATTATACAAGCGACTGGTAAGAAAACAATAACAGGCCATAACTGAGTAACAAAAAACGGTTAAGCTAAGCTGTTAAAAATTAAGAATTAGAAACTTTTAGATTTGCACATTTTGAGGAAAAACCATGTCAGCTATACATACGAGCCTACATAGAATCACAAATAAAACTACGAAATTAGCCACGTTTGGCGCGCTTACGGCGATGCTGGCATTTACCGCCGGTTGTCAGTCGCTACCGGGCACCACTGCCACCAGCAAGCCTACGCCTACTGTCCAAGCCCAGAAACTCGATAACTTTAATATTAACGGTAAAATCGGTGTCACTATGCCAAAAAGCACACCTGCAGATACTGGTACTGATGTTGGTACTGAAGGCGGCAGTGCCTTTTATGCATGGGGTCAACAAAACGAGCGTTTTGCCATTGAATTGATAGGTGCACTGGGTATTGGTAAAACCAATATTGAATATGACGGCCAAACCGCAACTTTGGTCAGTGAAAAAACCGGTACTCTTACCGCTAATAATCCTGAAACTTTGCTACAAAAAGCCACCGGCTGGCAAGCGCCTATCTCACAAATGCCGTATTGGATTTCTGGTCGTTCTGCCCCATCAGATAGCGCCCCACAAGTCGATGCCCAAAACCGTCTAATCAGCTCAGTCAATGGCGCATGGACTGCAAACTTTACTTATAAAGGCAACGATAAGCTGCCTAATAAAATCAGCGCCGTACAGTCCCAAGGTCAAAAGGTGGTCATGACCATCAATCACCAAAACCGATAAATAAATCACTATTTCATTAAATACTAGTTATGTATAAACACTAATTACTTATAAAAATTGACTGCTGATAAAGACTAAATTGCTTATAAAGACCGCTATTTATGACTGAGAATACGACTATTTTACACGCCCCAATCACCCGCTTATCACCGGCAAAGATTAATTTATTTTTGCATATTACCGGTAAGCGTGCAGATGGCTATCATAATCTGCAAACGGTATTTCGCTTGCTTGATTGGGGTGATTATTTGCATTTTTTGCCAACAGCATGGATAAATCTAAAAAATTTATCGACACTAAATACTAGTCTCGAGCAACAAGCAGCCACGCTATCGAACACACTGGCAGACAAGCTATGCGCTCAATTAGTAACGCTGGCCGGTACCAATAATATTACTGATAGCATAGATGATAATTTAATTATTAAAGCCACCCGCGCGCTACTTACGTATGTTATTCAGCAGCGAAAGCTCCCCAGCCAATTGCAGCAAGTCACTATCACTCTTGATAAGCAACTGCCAATGGGAGCAGGTTTAGGCGGCGGCTCGTCCAATGCAGCAACTACCCTCCTCGTATTAAATGAGCTTTGGCAACTGGATTTTAGCAATGAGCAACTGCGTGCGCTTGGCGCGACACTGGGCGCTGATGTGCCGATATTTATCTTTGGCCGCGATGCCATTGCGATGGGTATTGGTGAGCAGCTGACGCCGATTGAGTTGCCTGATCAGCATTATTTGTTGTTAACGCCTAGCGCGCATATCAATACCGCACAGTTATTTGCCCATCCTCTATTGAGCCGCGATATTAGGCCGCTTAGTGCTACGATTATTAACGAGCAATCCGCGCACTATACTCAAATGTTGAGCGCCCCTTATCATAATGTCTTTACCCCTATCGTTGAAAATCTAGCACCAGCAGTGACACAGGCATTACAGTATTTACGCGAATTAGAGCCGCAAGCCTTAGCAGTCGCTCGAATGACCGGTTCGGGTAGCGCAGTATTTTTGCCGTTAAACGCTGGTACTTCAAACAAACGTACTGCGGATAATAGAGAACTTTTAATAAAATGGGTCAAAAATGCGCCCTGTCAGGCTTATATTGTTAATAATTTGCGCCTTTCAATGTAAACGACGCAATGTAAATAGTGGACAGTGGTAGGTTTCATGCTATTAATTTGCTAGAATAGCGTCAGCATTAACTTATTATGAATAAAAGCTAGAAAAAAGCGCAAATGACTTGCAAAAGCAAATTATTTACTTATAATAGGTCGCCATAATAGGGGTATAGCCAAGTTGGTAAGGCATCAGGTTTTGATCCTGACATCCGTTGGTTCGAGTCCAGCTACCCCTACCATATTTTTAGTTTGTATTGCGTATAATGCAACTATTGATAAAATATGATTGTTTTTATCAAAATCATGTTTATTGAATAGTTAGTTTTCTTATAGCAATTGACAATCACCATCCTGCTTCAGTATAGTTCGCAACGAACACCGTTAGGAAAAGTTATTTTTAAATGTTTTTATCATTTTTAGATAACTCAAAAGGTAATAGTACCATTACGATATTTATATCTAACCATATTAATATCTAACAAGGGTACTCATTACAGCCTACACAGTATAGGGGTATAGCCAAGTTGGTAAGGCATCAGGTTTTGATCCTGACATCCGTTGGTTCGAGTCCAGCTACCCCTACCATTTTCCTAGAGTTACGTTCACCACACTTTTCTTAATTTGAGCAGTTTGACACTGCTTAGCGGTCGCTGCTTGAGTCAATCAATAGGACACTTCAGTCATGCCTTATTTGGCGATTTTTACGGGCAATGCCCACCCTGAATTAGCGAAAACCGTAGCCGACCACCTCCACATCCCTCTTGGTAAAGCTGACGTCGCCCGTTTTTCTGATGGCGAAATTGCTGTGGAAATTAGAGAACACGTACGCGGTAAAGACGTGTTTATCATGCAGCCTACCTGTGCACCGACCAACGATAATTTGATGGAAATCATGATGATGGCCGACGCATTGCGTCGCTCAAGTGCTGGGCGTATCACCGCAGTGATGCCCTACTTTGGTTATGCCCGTCAAGACCGTCGTCCCCGTTCTGCCCGTGTGCCTATCTCTGCTAAAGTCGTCGCTGATATGCTCAATATCGTCAGTATTGATCGAGTCATGACTGTTGATTTGCACTCAGATCAGATTCAGGGCTTCTTTGACATCCCAGTTGATAATATATATGCCACCCCTGTTCTGCTTAATGATCTTAAAAAACAGGATTATGACAACATTATGGTGGTCTCGCCTGACGTTGGTGGTGTCGTTCGTGCCCGCGCAATGGCCAAGCAATTAGGCGATACCGACTTAGCTATTATTGATAAACGCCGTGCGCGTGCCAATGAGTCACAAGTGATGAATATCATCGGTGACGTTCGTGACCGCGATTGCGTCATTGTTGATGATATGGTCGATACCGCAGGTACGTTATGTAAAGCTGCTCAAGCGCTAAAGGACAGCGGTGCACGCCGCGTGATGGCTTACATTACTCACCCTGTTTTATCCGGTAATGCGCTTAAAAATATCAGCGAATCAGAACTAGATGAAATTGTTGTCACCGATACCATTCCTTTATCTGCTGCGGCAAAAGCTTGTAGCAAAATTCGCCAAATTTCTATTGCGCCAATGCTCGCTGAGAGCTTACGCCGCATTAATAACGAAGAATCTATTAGCGCTATGTTTGATGCATAAGCATTTGAATTGTAAGTATTGAACTGCTTAAATTAGTATTGAACGGCTTAAATAAATAATGTAGCTCATCATCTATATATAATAACTGTTATTAGCATTAGCTGTTAAAACCTAGCATTAAGACCTAATCGCAATATTAAGGTCCTGATGCTAGGTTTTTTTGTAAGCCTTTATTATTACACCAAAACCACGTATAATGCGCGCCTATACTTGCCATTTATTCTATTTGAATAGAGTGAGTATTATCAAAGGTGCTGAGCACGCTAAATAATAATGTCGCCAATGCTATTAATATCAGTCATCGTATTGATACTCTTGTGCACATTCTGTCGTCATTTTAATTTAGCAGATAGCTTTTATGATGGTTATTATTAGTAGTTATTTCTATTTATAGTTTATTGCTATAAATCATCGCTATCATCATGCATTAGTGGATTGGTCGCAAATCCACTTTTTTACTATCAGACCCGTCATTTATCTTTTATAGGATTATATCCATGAGCACTAATCATTTTGCATTAAACGCTGTTGACCGTTCTACAGTCCAGCAAGGTAAAGGTGCGAGCCGCCGCCTACGCAAGCAGAACCTTGTTCCTGCTATCATTTATGGTGGTAACGAAGAGCCAACCGCCATCGCTCTCAAACTTAATGAGTTGGTAAAAGCGCTTGAATTCGAAGCCTTCTTCTCACATATTTTGACCGTTACTGTTGATGGCGAAGAACATCAAGCCGTTATCAAAGACTTACAACGCCATCCAGCCAAAGGCTTTCCAATGCATGCTGACTTCCAGCGCATTGTAAAAGGTCAGAAAATCAACATGAATGTCCCTGTGCATTTCACTGGTAGAGAAGACGCTCCTGGTACTGAAAAAGGCGGCATTCTATCTACGCTCGTATCTGACATCGAAATCGTTTGCTTACCATCAAATCTACCTCAATACCTACAGGTCGATGTATCTGGTATGGAAATCGGTGATCTATTCCGTCTATCGGATATCAACTTACCTGAAGGCGTGGTTATCTTTGATCTTGATATGGAAGATGCGCACGATCGTACTATCGTTAACATGCAGCCACCAACGGTTGAAGAAGTCGACGAAGATGCTGACGACGTTGATGCTGCTGAAGTTCCAGCTAGCGAGCAAAGCGACAAGGCTACTGACGACGCAGACAAAGACGCCGAATAATTAGTCCATTAGTTTTGGCTTTGGTATTTATATCAATAAGCTATTTATGTTAAAAAACAGCAGGGGATAAATGTCTCCTGCTGTTTTTGTAAGTGCGGTTTGTGAATATCAACGCAAAAAGTGTTATCCCTTTATTTATTAAATTAAAGCAGAGTACAATCATGTCCCTAAAGCTTATCGTTGGTCTTGGTAATCCTGGTCAGGAATATATGTTTACACGCCATAATGCTGGATTTTGGTTGGTGCATCATTTAGCGCAGCAGTTTAATATTACACTGAGCCCTGACAAAAAATTCCACGGGGTAACAGGACGCGGACAGATTCACGGTCATGATATCCGGCTCTTGTTACCACTGACCTTTATGAATAAGTCTGGTCAATCGGTCGTACCTATGGTTAATTTTTATAACATTGATAACGACCAGTTGCTGATTGCTCATGATGAGCTCGATATTCCTGCTGGTAGCATCAAGCTTAAGACTGGCGGTGGTCATGGTGGTCATAATGGCCTGCGTGATATTACTCCGCATATTGGCAATGACTTTCATCGTCTGCGCGTGGGTATTGGTCATCCAGGGCATAAGTCTAAAGTCAGCGGTCATGTGCTCTCCAAAGCCTCACCTAATGAACAAATCGCAATTGATAGCGCGCTTACTGCCGCCTTTGAATCGCTACCGCTATTGTTAGATGGTGATGTCGAACGCGCCCGTACGCAAATTAATGGCTTTAAACTACCGGATTAACACGGTATGATAGCCACTGTTTTACTATCGAGTCTGTTCTTAATTAATAGTAAATCACAATAGTAAGTGCTGCTAGCAAGTTTAGGTAAATGGCTCATGCTGGGCTATTGATGGCTTTATTTAGCCTTCTATTTCATCTATTATGGCCCATTAATTTTTCAATCCAGTTACTTGATACCAAGTACTTAATATTAGTTACGCTAAGGAAGCAATCTATGCTACTTAATATGCTTAAATGCAAATTGCACCGTGCCCGCGTCACGCATGCTGAGCTCCATTATGAAGGCTCATGCGGTATCGACGGCGATTTATTAGACTTAGCCGGTCTACGTGAAAATGAGTCTATTGACATCTATAACGTTACCAATGGCAAGCGTTTTCGAACCTATGCGATACGTGCTGAAGCTGGCTCTGGCATTATCTCGTTAAATGGCGCAGCTGCGCATATGGCCGACTTAGGGGATATCGTGATTATTTGCGCTTATGCCCATTTTGACGAAGCCGAGGCAGACACTTACTTGCCAAAACTGGTCTATTGTAACGAAGACAATACCGTTAAAGACACGGCCAATGTCATTCCGGTACAAGTTGCCTAACTTTAAACGTTAAACCTTAAAGTTTCTTTTAGAGCTACATGAATATAGCTGCATAAATACAACGACATAAAAAACTGATACTAATACGAAAACTGAGGTCATATTGGCGCTCAGTTTTTTTATGGCTTTTAATATCGTACGTGAACAGTTTTTATTAAAAAAGGAACACTCTAATGTGGTTGGCAGCTATTGCAGTACTGATTGGACTTGCAATTTTAGTTTGGAGTGCGGATATTTTTATTGATGGGGCGACCGCTTTAGCAAAAAATCTACGCGTACCAAGTTTCTTGATAGGAGTGTTGATCTTAGGATTGGGGACTTCTGCGCCTGAGATGGTGGTGTCAGTGTTAGCAGCGTTAGAGGGTAGCCCAGATTTGGCGTTAGGTAATGCTTATGGCTCTAATATTATCAATATTGCGTTAGTATTGGGGGTAACAGTATTTATTAGCCCCATTATCATTCATGAAGGCATCGTCAAGCGCGATCTGCCCCTACTAGCACTAATCACCGCTTTAGCAGCATGGCAGCTACGTGATGGCGAGTTGAGTCAAGCCGACGGCATACTATTATTAGTAGTGTTGGTGATAGTTCTAGGTATTCAAATTACGCTGAGTCTACGCGAAGGTAATTCAGCAAATGGTATTCAGCATAAAGATAATGGCATTGTAGAAAACAGTCTGATAGATAAAACAGGTTCTGCGTCTGCGCAGACAACACCAAGCTTAGCACGGGGACTAGTCAGCTTGTTCATAGGTATGCTGATGTTAGTACTAGGATCGCGGGCTATCGTTTGGGGCGCAGTCGAGCTGGCAACCCTTTGGGGTTTAAGCGAGCTGATTATTGGTTTGACTATTATCGCTGTTGGGACGTCCTTGCCTGAGCTGGTATCGAGTTTATCAGCTGCCCGTAAAGGCGAGCACGATATGGCACTCGGTAATATCATTGGCTCTAATATCTTTAATACCTTGGCGGTAGTAGGGCTGGCGGCGCTTATCGAACCAATTACCGCCAACCCAATGATCTTAGCGCGCGATGTTTTAGCGGTAGTATTGCTAACCTTATTACTGGTTGCAATGAGCACCTTTGCCTTTGTGACTAAGCGCCAATTCGGCCGAACATCTGGGGCTACCTTGATACTCTTCTTTGTGGGTTACACTGTATGGCTGATACAAACGGCCAATATGTGACCAGCGATTAAGTCGCTTTTGTTTATTATAATTAATCTGTTATTTCTGCTGTTTTTTACGGTTTTTAAAGCCACTCCATAATCCTTCATGCTCAACTTTAGGTATTTTTAAAGTAATGGTGTTGGATAACATATCTTGCACTGCCAAGCCGCGACGGTTGAACAAGCAGAAAACATAGTTAAATATAAAGCCAAAAAATACGCTCGTTAATAATACAGCACGTGAGCCGCCAATCAAGCTACCTATGATACCGCACAATAACGGCATCAAGCATGCTGCTAAAATACGTTTAAATGACTGCCCCCAAGTTAATAAGTGACCCGCATTATTGACTGTCTTCAGTCGCCACGTTTGCATCCCTAATGTCTGACCACCTCGACGCCAAAACATGCCATAAAACCCTACTAGCGTCAGAATAAATGATGGGGTCATAATAAAGTTCTGATACCACGTTGGCAGCGCTTGCGCCTGTGCTGAATCGGTACCCGTTTGCATCGTCAGTAATGTGCCAATGACTGTCAGCACCGTCCCTACCAAGAACAATAACGCCAATATCAACATCCCATCATAAACAATAGCGATAACACGCTCCATCGGCTTAGCAATCGTCGGCTCTTCGACTTCAGAGTTGCGATTAGATGGCGCTCTTCGTTGGGATTTAGACTTCACAGCAGCTTTTGGTGTAGCTTTCGGCGTGCTTTTTGACATACTTTTTGGCATGATACAAGCTCATAGCAGGCGGAGAATAGTGCTGCTATTGTACCGTAATTTGGCACCTTAGCGTATCTTATCCGACCTGAGTAACTAGTCAACGACTACAAAAACGACAGACATAAAAAAACCGCCAAAATGTCATAAGACAGGCGATTAAGTTAGTATACAAGTATTGGCATATAAGTAATAATGCAAATGGTGCGCCTGGAGAGATTCGAACTCCCGACCCCTTAGTTCGTAGCCAAGTGCTCTATCCAACTGAGCTACAGGCGCGTATTTTGCAAATCATTTACTGCATGTTTAACAATAACATTTACAGTAAATTAGGTTAGCTATTATATAGACAATACAGACGATGTCAATATTTTTTATTCATTAAATTAGGATAATTTCTAATCTAGCTACTAAATTATATTTGCCATCAAATTACTATATAATTAATCCAGCAATAACCAAATATAATGGAGGTGAAGGAGGGATTCGAACCCTCGATACGCGAAACGTATGGTTCCTTAGCAGGGAACTGGTTTAAGCCACTCACCCACTTCACCAAACGATGTAAGACTTTTTGTGTTCCAAAGATTTTATCTTTACAAGAACGGTATCAATGCTAATGATACGTCTTATGTCGTGGGCAAGTAGTATAACAAAGCCAAAATAAAATGCAAGCATCGGATGTGGTTTTTATCTCTTTTTTAGCATATTTTTATTCATCGATTATTATAATCATTAAATCTTAGCCATTTTGATAGACGGACAAGCACTGATGGTTTGCTTATTAGTGACCTATTAAGCCTGTATAAGTTAAAAGAGATATGAGCAAAAGCCTACTGTTATAGCTTTTTGAGCTTAGGGTGGCTATAGTGATTGGCAGTTATTAAAAGCAACATTCAGCATGGATAAGAAAATATAAAAAAGGAGATTTTATGCGACCGGTAGTATTGTGTTTTTCAGGATTAGACCCCTCAGGCGGTGCAGGGCTGCAAGCAGATATTGAAGCGATTGGTCAGGCCGGCGCTCATGCAGCGGTCGCCTGTACCGCTATCACCGTACAAAGCTCGCAGCAGGTATTTAGTTTTGATGCCTGTACCGCCAAGTTGGTCGCAGCGCAAGCGACGACGGTACTCGATGACTTACCAGTCAGCGTCATTAAGTCAGGCATGCTTGGCACAATTGCTAATATAGCAATGTTGACGCGCTTATTTGCTGAGCAAACTATTCCCAAAGGCACGCCTTTTGTGCTTGATCCCGTGTTAGTAGCTAATAGTGGTGGCTGTTTAGGCGATGAGCGAACCTTGGTAGCAGCGTTCAGAAAATTGCTGCCTTATGCGACCTTAATCACTCCCAATACTCACGAGCTGCGGGCATTAAGTGGTGAGCAAGATCTGCATATTGGTGCGCAAAAGTTATGTGCACAAGGGACACGGTCAGTATTAGTCAAAACGTCACATGATTTTGATAGCGGTGATATTGAGCAGTATTTATATATAGATGGCGAGATGGTCCATCCAAGTATCTTGCCCCGCTTAGACGGTGAATTTCATGGTTCAGGCTGCTCACTTGCCAGCTTTATCGCTGGGCGCTTAGCCATGGGTGATGATTTGATTACAGCCGTTATAGCAGCAGATAGCTGGATTACCCAGACATTAATGGCCGCTGATACCCCGCACCCTGGCGATGCCAGCGCACAATTAATACCCAATCGCTTTGTAAAAGTAAAATAAGCTTAGAAATATAGCGCTCATAAGTTTAATAAAGTAAAAAAAAGACGCGCTATCCTTAATGATAGCGCGTCTTTTTTGGTCAAGATTTTATTTAGAGGGCTATCATTTAATCAAGTGGTATTTAACCTAACCTCTCTTAAATTGGCCTAACCTACCTTAAATTAGTCTAACCTAGCATCGGCATAAGGCTTGAAGCCAAACCACTGATAAGAATTTCAAGCAAATAAAAGGCAAAAAATGCGACCATAGGTGATAAATCAAGCATCCCTAGATTTGGCGTGATACGGCGAAACGGTGCCAAAATCGGCTCGGCTAGACGCATGATGATACCGACGATAGGGTGCACAGAGTTAGTAAACACCACAATCCAACTGACAATGATAGACCCTATTACTAAATAGCGGCACATGCGTAAAAAGTCTAAAACCAGACTTACTGAGCCGGTGAAGAATAGGGGAACAGGCGCGATACCTCTGTGGGTCAAAGCTGCCTTACCGGCGATATCAATCAGTCGAATCAAAAACATCAGTACAATCGCCGCAATGCTGATGCGGCCTTGGGCAACCGTCGGGAAAATACGCCCAAACACATCCACAATATGCGTGGCCTTGTAAGCAGGGCTTATCATCGGATCGCGTGCGTCCATTCCCGCAAACTGCAGCATGAAACGGATAAACACCAGCAGCATAGCGAAGGTGGTAATCAAATCAAAAATTTGTAATAACGTATTGTTCATGAAGCGCTACTCAATTTGCCTGTGTTAATAAATATTAATAATAGCCAGATTAACAATGGCCAGATAATCCACACCAGCATTGCTACCACTATTAACCTTTTATAATGACAACCACTATCATCACCGTGGTAGGTTATTTTATTATGACGTTTATTTCATCTCTTCGCTGAGCGCTTGGCTACGGTCGTAACAGGCTTGCATGGCCTCGCTGATTTGACGACCAATCTCATTACTCTGCATCGACTCAATCGCTGCTTGGGTCGTACCTTTGGGTGACATGACTTTGCGGCGTAACTCGCCCGGACTATCATCACTACCGATAGCCATTTTTGCTGCGCCCAATACGGTTTGCATGGCGAGCGCTGAAGCTTGTTCTTGGTCTAAACCTAAGGCGACTGCGCCATCAATCATCGATTCAATAAAGTAAAAGACATACGCCGGCGCAGATCCTGACACTGCAGTTACCGCATGCATTTGCTCTTCATTATCGACCCACATCACCAAACCTGAGGCTTCCATCACTACCGTCGCCAGCTGTTTTTGTGCCTCGGTGGTGTCGTCAGTACCATATAGACCGGTTGCACCCATTTGAATCATTGCAGGTGTATTAGGCATCGCACGCACGATATTGCGATAGCCACCCAGCATGTCGGATAACAGGTCAGTCGATAAGCCAGCAGCTACTGAGATTACCAGTTGATTGTCTAAAGCATCCGCAAACTCACTGACTACTTTTTTCATCACTTGCGGCTTGACCGCGAGTATGACCACATCAGCATCGATAACAGCCGCTTTAGGGTCAGCAGTTGCATCAACAGTATTCATCTGCTGAGCTGTGAACTGCTGACGCGTCTCTATGCTGGGCGCTGACACAGTAATTAGCTCAGGTTTAACGCCGCAGCTAATAAGCCCGCTAATCAAAGCCTGCGCCATGTTCCCACCACCAATAAAACTTATTTTTTTATTATCTAATACTGACATTGTTGTCCTCTATTGGCAAAATTCAAAGGTCTTCAAAGTAACATAAAGGTATTTAAAAGGACACTTAGTTTACCATACTGCCACTGATACCGTTTGACATATTGATGACGCTGAAAGTAACGTTAACCACGCTATATGGTTAGGCTAAGCCTTTAAGTGAGGATAGAATTATTAGATGTTTAACAGAGCTTAGTAGGAAGGATGTTTTGGCACTATTAAGTCTCGTTCTGCTTAATCTAGTACTTGTAGAATACTGCTAAAACCATTCCCTAAAAGCTCATTTATCATATTATCTGTCATTGATACATCCAGTCCTAATACCCAGCTATTAAATGGTGATACTAATAATAATGGCAATTCCTCATCGTCATTAGACACCATGTTAGATACCACGCTGACAACGACTAAACTATCCCGCAACCAAACGGGTATTCCCAGTGTTTGGTAAAGCTTTTTGCCTGATTTTGGGCGTGTAGCGAGGGCAGTTTGTAGTCGCTGCTTACGACCTAATAGTGCAACTTTTAGCAATGCATGCTTATTATTGCTAATTAGGTCGTTATTGATTGCGTCGTTATTGATTGCATTTTCCGTTATTTGTAGTTGCCATTTATAACGCTCGTTTGATCGTAGTGTAATTGTCGTGGGGTCGCTGGATACATTATTTTTATACGTCATGATTGTAGGTAACGATTGCGTTTGCTCAGCAATCGGTAACGTTAACCAGTTTAGAAACGACTGACTTAGCCGATATAGATGCTGACGGTAACAGCGAATGGTGTATGCATGCCTGCGACCTTGCCATTGCAGTTGGGTTTGATGGTCATAGTCATGACGCTGGCTTAAGCTCAATACATCATCGATTAATTGCTTCGATGGCGGTAATGGCTCATCTTGGCTCAGCCAAAAATGCAATAATTGGCGCTGTCGATAAGGCGGTAAAGTCTGAATTTCATCAATATTGAGCACGCGCTGGGCAGGTGGATAGCTTAGGGATTCAATAGCCGTTTGTTGCAAGTCCTGCTCGGCCTGCGCATTAACAATAGCTTGCGCATCAGCAAGCAGCTGTGCACTACGGGCAATATTATCAATAACGTTGGGATTATAAGCGGCTAAGGCCGGTATGACTTCAAGTCGCAAACCGCTACGCACATTATCGCCGCTATCATTAGTAGGATCATCAATATAAGGCAATTTAAGTTGTTCAGCATAGGCTGTAATTGCTGTACGCCGTACGGTGAGCCATGGCCGCCAGAGGATATTAGTATGCGCTCCTTGCGCCTGCTCACGCCACGGTTGCATACCTGCCAAGCCTTTAACTCCCGCCCCTTGAATCAGACGCATCAAAATCGTTTCAGCTTGGTCATCGGCATGATGGGCTAATAATAAAACATCGCCCTGATTAATCTGTGCAAGCATCACCCGATAACGCGCTTGCCGCGCCGCCTGCTCATCATGACCGTTTACTTGCGCTGATAAAATGTGACACGGCATCTGCTGTATGTATGCCCAATCAGCAACGTGCTGCGCCCAATGACTACTATCTGCTTGCAAGCCATGATTAACATGTAATAGCTGCGGTAGAAACGGTAGTTTTCCCTGCTGATATAGCTGTAAACACAAAGCAGCTAACGCCAATGAATCGCGCCCGCCACTACAAGCCAGCCAAATTCGGCGACCTTGTAGCTGGTCACGATATTCAGCCAAACTTACCAATAAAGCTTCAGTAAGCTGTTGCTTATCTACTGATTCTAAACATGCATTTGCTACTGGCGCGATAGGATATTGGCGAATGGCTTTACTGGTTATCATTAGCTACGAATTACCTTAAAATTAATCTACAAAAAAGCGTGCCACAAAGTAGCACGCTTTTTATCATTTAGGTCGAGATTTATTCATTCACAGTTAGAGCATTATAACTATTTAACAAGGCAACATGACTTCTGAGTTAAAGGACTTAAGCTTAGCATAACGCTGCTCAGAGCGATCTGTAGTATCCATATCTTGCAACTCATCTAACTGCTCAATGAGCAGCGCTTTAAGTGAATTCATGACCGGCTGCGGATGAATATGCGCGCCCTCACCTTCTTCGATGACTGCATCAATCAAACCCATTTGATATAAATTAATGGCATTTAATTTGAGTGCTTCACTGGCATCTTGTGCTTTTTCAGCGGTTTTCCATAAAATTGAGGCACAGCCTTCAGGAGAGATAACTGAATAAATGCTGTTTTGTAGCATGTTCACTTTATCGCCAACCCCAATAGCCAAAGCGCCACCTGAACCGCCCTCACCGATGATAGTCACGATAATAGGCACTTTTAGACTAGAGAATACGGCGATGCTCTCAGCGATAGCTTGTGCCTGTCCGCGCTCTTCAGCACCAATACCAGGATAGGCACCTTGGGTATCGACAAAGGTCATGACGGGAATATTAAAGCGCTCAGCCATTTTTACCAAGCGGATAACTTTGCGATAGCCTTCAGGGTTCGCCATACCGAAGTTATGGGCGATACGCTCGCGTGTACTGCGACCACGATGCTGACCGACCACCATAACGGGCTTACCATCTAAGCGTGCCAGACCGCCAATAATGGCTTTATCGTCTGCAAAGGCACGGTCACCGTGCAACGCATCAAACTCGGTAAACAGCTGATTAATATAATCCATAAATAATGGACGCTTGGCATGTCTTGCCAGCTGAACGCTATCCCAGACGGTACTCATAGACGCTTCCTTTTTGTCATTTTATAGGGGTAATAATTTATAAGAGTGCTAACGATGTATTTTAAGAGGTATTTTGACTGATTTGAGTAGCAATACAGTACAGCTGTAAACTCAATAAAAGCTATAGTAGCACAGTTAATATGCCGTGACATTACTGACAACGCCGCTTTTGTAATGCTTTTATGAGGGTAAATAATAGCGCAATCTATATATTATAGGTTAAAAAATATAAACCATAATAATGCTAGGATTGACGCTTATGCCGTTTCAATAACGCTTAGTTTAATACCCCATTTAGCAAATTGCTCAATATCAGCGTAAAGATCGGAATATAAAAATGCATAATGCTGTTTGTCAGTACTGACGGTAATTTGCCAACAGTTAGTATCTGTGACGACCAGCTGCATCTGAGGCAACTCAAATTCACTACGGCTATGATGAGCCAATACGGCAAGTCTTAGCAGCAAGCACAAATAGACCAGTTGATTACCACCCAAGATACAAGCTTGCTCGAGCATGTCAGCTTTTAACTTACGCCTATGGCTCAGCATCAATTGTGCCATACGCTTTTGATCCACTTGTGAAAAACCAGGAATATCCGAGTTTTCAAGTAGATAAGCACTGTGCCGATGATAGTTGCTGTGACTGATCGCAAGTCCGATCTCATGCAAATAGGCAGCCCGTCTCAATACATCCGCATCATCGCCAGTCAACTGTAAGTCATTTTGGACTTGCTTGAGTAAATGACGGCTGGTTCTGACCACTTGGCGGGCTTGTTTTTTGTCCACAGAATAGCGTTTGATGAGTGCTAGTACGCTACGGTCACGTACATCCTCACTGGCAAAGCGCCCGAGCATGTCATACATGACGCCTTCGCGTAGCGCCCCATCAGAGTAAGTAATGGTGTCAATACCGAGCACTTTCATAGCGGCACGAAGGACGGCGACACCTGCCGGAAAGACAGATTTGCGATGCTCTTTGACCCCTTCTAGCTCAATATCATTGACGTCGCCGATTTTTATTAATAATTTCTCTAATTTTTTAATACCTTGGTAAGTGATGCGCTCTTGACCATCGGCCCAACCTTTAGAAACCAGCACGTTTTTGACTGCCTTAATCGTCCCACTTGAGCCGACAACACTGCTCCAGCCAGTCTTTTGATACTGACCATTAATGGCCCATACTTCTTTACGAGCTGCCGCAACAGCCTTATTAAAAGCACTTTCAGTAATCTGGCCATCGGCAAAAAATGCCTGTGTAAAGGCGACACACCCCATCTGTAAGCTTTCGGTCAATAGCGGATCAAAACCTTTTCCAATGATAAATTCCGTTGAACCGCCACCGATATCAATCACCAAACGCTTATCGCTACTGGCATTGGTATGAGAAACACCCAAATAAATCAGCCGCGCCTCTTCACGTCCTGCAATGACTTCAATTGGCTTAGGCAAAATTTCGTTAGCGCGTGAAATAAAGTCGTTAGCGTTTTTGGCTTGGCGCAGCGCGTTGGTTGCCACAATACGAATACGCTCAGGCGGCACCGAATCAAGACGGGCCACAAAACGACTTAGGCACTCAAGACCGCGACGCTCAGCGGCAGCACCTAAAATATTATGCTCATTCAATCCTGCCGCTAGCTGTACCTTTTCAGACATTGAGGTCACTTTTCGCACCTCACCGTGATCAAGTCGAGCAATGGCCAAATGAAAACTGTTCGAGCCAATATCAATGGCAGCCATCAGTTCGTCATCGGCAAGTGGTAGGTTTGCAAGATAGTTATTGAGCATAGGAGAAATAGTTACCATGAGTGATGGATTGGATGGGAGCAATGGTCAAATAAAAGAAGATGCCAAAATGGATAAAAGTTGCATAGGGCACACTACGGCATTCACTATAGTAACCTAGTTTAATGGCAGCTAGCCCCACGCCTATCGGCGGGTTCGCCATTAAAGCATTTATGCCAAACACTGGCAAGCAACAGCCCTTGCTTATTTAGCCACCAGTTTAACACTTATAAAAAAATGCATGAAATAACCAGTGAAATACCAACCCTGAGTACGCCTTTAGTGCTTGTATTCACCTTAGGCCTTTGCTACCTTTTATTTCAGCAATATTATAATATATAACGAGCACTTACCCAATAAGAGTAAATACTACTATATATTAATAACAAGCAAAACAATAACCAGCAAAGGACGCTATCAATATGAACCACTCTAACCACTACCCTAGTAACCAAACTAAACACCAATCGCAGACTGCCGCTAATGATGATATAGGATCAAATAGCAATACGGATGTCATAAAAACGGATGAACAAGAAAAGCAGAAATTCTATGATTTTTATTTAGACGAACATCAAAGCATCGCCTGCCGTCGCCTGCATTTTGCCGGTAGTAGCTTTGGACTATTGGGTCTGGCAAAATCAGTTAAAACCCTTTCTCCAAAGCCACTACTCAAAGGTATCGCTGCCGGTTATGCTTGCGCGTGGATCGGACACTTTTTCTTTGAAAAGAACAAACCAGCCACCTTTAAATATCCACTGCAAAGCTTCGGTGGTGATATAAGCATGTTCAGTGACGTGCTGCGCGGTAACATAAGCTTAAAAGATACTAAACTTGATAAGGTTAAGCAGAAATAAACCCTAAGCGTTAATCATAAGTCATAAAAAAATCAGCATAACTGTCTGTTACGCTGATTTTTACTTAATGCTGAGAATTAAAAATAATAATTACACAGTAACTAAATTACGCTTTAGCCATTTTTGCAAATACTTCGTCAGCGGCTTTAATGGAAGCATCTAAATCTTTATTGCTATGTTTAATAGACATAAAGCCCGCTTCATAAGCCGATGGCGCGAGATAAATACCGCGATCAAGCATACCGTGGAAGAAAGTATTAAAGGCGTCGATATTGCATTCAGTGACGTCATCAAAATCAAGTGGGGTTTTGGTATCGCTATCTTTTACAAAGAACATGCCGAACATACCACCAAGCTTATTGGTGCGTAAGTGTATGCCGTATTTGTCAGCCGATGCCTGAATGCCATCAACCAAGTAGTCAACTTTCGCAGACAGATCATCATAAAAACCAGCTACAGTTAAGTCTTCAAACATCGCAATACCAGCGCGCATGGCTAGTGGATTACCAGATAAGGTACCCGCTTGATAAACACCTCCAAGTGGCGCGATGCAAGACATGATTTCACGCTTACCACCGAAAGCACCGACCGGTAGACCCGCGCCAATAATTTTACCAAAACAGGTCACATCAGGCTTAATACCAAAGTGTGCTTGGGCGCCGCCAAGTCCGACCCGAAAGCCAGTCATCACTTCATCAAAGATAAGCACGGCGCCGTGTTCGGTACATTGGGCGCGCAAAGTATCATGGAACGCTTGCTCAGGGATAACCATATTCATGTTACCAGCGATAGGCTCGACGATAACGCAGGCAATGGTATCACCCCACTTCTCAAAACAGTCTTTAATCGCTTGTGGGTCATTATAAGGTAGCGTAATCGTATGCTTAGCGAAGTCTGCTGGCACGCCTTTTGAGGTAGGCTCACCAATATCAAGCATTCCTGAGCCGGCTTTTACTAACAGGCTATCTGAATGTCCGTGATAACAGCCTTCGAATTTGACGATATTGTCACGCTCAGTGAACCCGCGTGCTAGACGAATCGCGCTCATGGTCGCTTCAGTACCCGAGCTGGTCATGCGTATCATCTCAACGCTAGGGACGATGTCACAAATCTTGTCCGCAACCGTGGTTTCAAATGGGGTTGGTGTCCCAAAGCTCAAACCATCATCAGCCGCTTTTTTGACCGCATCGATCACTTTTGGATGTGCATGACCCAAAATCATTGGCCCCCAAGAGCCTACATAGTCGATATAAGCATTATCTTCGGTGTCATAAATTTTGCTGCCATTAGCGCGGTGCATAAATACTGGCGTACCACCTACCCCTGCGAAGGCGCGAACGGGCGAGTTGACACCGCCAGGAATATGTTTGCGGGCTTGGGCAAAAAGTTGTTCGTTTTTAGTACTCATAAGTATTCTCTATTATTTTTGGAGAGAAGCATAAAGCGGCGATTTAATAAAGATAATCAAGCGACTTTGGGAATAACAAGTCGAAGACTCTTTACTAAATCATTATTAAATCTGCGTATTAGTTTCTTATTGAATTTAATATATTAAGCTTTTTTAACAAAAGATGATTTAAGCTTCATAGGGCCAAAACCGTCAACTTTGCAGTCAATATCATGACCATCGGAGGCATCATGAAGCAAACGGATACTTTTTACTTTAGTACCTACTTTGATAGATGATGAAGAGCCTTTCACTTTTAGGTCTTTAATGACGGTGACGGCATCGCCATCTTGCAGCTCATTGCCAACCGCATCATGAATTACTGACTCTTGCTCATCAGTCTGTGCCACGTCAGTTTCAGCCGCTGTCCATTCATGGGTGCACATCGGGCACACTAGCAGCGCGCCGTCTTCATAAGTATAGTTTTCATCACATGCTGGGCAATTGGGTAAGCTCATAATATCCTCGTTAGCCATCATAAATTGGGTCTTTTCTTGAACGCCCATTGTACCGTAAGCTGCTCATTTTAACCAATCTGTTCACTATTAAACCAAACGCTATGTCCAACCGTTATTCTAAATCACTGTGATAAGTGATGTGCTTTTTGTGAGCTTGTTTTTTATGCTACTCTTCTTCTCTTAGGCCTTATTTAATTTTCTATGCGCTTAATTCTTTATAAACCTGCCTGCATAACCTTACTTTTAAAATCCAACATAAGAATATAACTTTATTATAGGAATAATAACTATGAGTCAATCCCAACCCACCATGCCACAGTTTCAACAATTAAGCATCCAAGGCGACGACGCCGAAAAATTTTTGCAAGGTCAATTGACCTGCGATGTGACTAAGCTCGGTCTTAGCTATCAAGCCGCTGCTATCGGTAACCTAAAAGGTCGTATTGAGTTTGGTATGTGGATTAAAAAACAAGCTGAGAAGCAATATGACGTGGTTATCAGTGCTGATTGTGCTCAATCTCTAAAAGCCCATCTTGATAAATACGGCGCATTTTCAAAGTTTGAAACCAGTGCACCAATAGCAGTTTATCCTTGCGTGTTCGATGATGAGCCGACCTTTAGCCATAAGGACACCCACAATACCCCAGAGGATACTCAGGCATGGATGCAATCTAGTATTGCTACTGGTAACTATTGGATAGTCAGCAATACCCAAGGCGAATTTCAACCACAAGAGTTGCGTCTACACCAGCGCGGCGGTATGGATTACGATAAAGGCTGCTATTTAGGCCAAGAAGTTATCGCCCGTATTTATTTTAAATCAGCACCCAAAGCCTTTTTACATTATATCCAAGGCTCAGGTGACGTGCCAGCAGCCGGAGACAAATTAGGCAAAATCCAAGTAGTCAATGCGATGGCAAGCACAAAAGGCTTCGAGGCTTTAGTCGTGGCGCGTTCAGAACATCTTGCTGACAGTGATCTGACCATACTCGAATTACCCTCAGCTCTACAAGCTGATGTCGCCCGTCCTAAATAAAAAGCGCTTAATTAGACAAACATAGCAGAAAGCCAAAGCCCTATGATCCACATTGCGGTATTCGGAGCAGGAGTAGTGGGTGTGACCACCGCATGATATCTTGGGTATATAAAAATGCGGGTAGTCATATATAGTATGACTATATAATGATGTAGGGCTAATGGCTATTAACATCAATTATAGCCAAGAAGGTTGAGTGATAACTCTTAAGTAATTCAGAATAAAAATAAGATTTTGCTAACGAGTGGCATAGTATTGAAAAATTATCATTACGTATTTTCAGCAATGATCGACGCGACTTACAACATAACTTGTGCACCTATAACATAGCTGGCGTATTTACTATAATTAAGTAACATTATGAACACTGCGTATACAGACAACATAGCTGCAACTATCTATATTAGTAATTACAAGTTGGCTATTAGCTAATTGTGAAGTACCAAATAATAGATATAAACATCACAGCGTTAAAAATTCTGTCGATAAAATGAATTTTGAAAAAAGACACAATAAAAACGCAATAACTAAAATAAGGAATATAACGATGAACGAACATACTCTAAAAGGCGAATGGAAACAAATGAAAGGCGCAGTAAAACAAAAATGGGCGGATTTCACCGATGATGATTTACAACATATCGATGGTAGCCGTGATAAGCTAGTTGGTCGGGTCCAAGAACGCTATGGCCATAGTAAAGATGATGCTGAGCGTGAAGTAGACGAATGGCGCCGCGACAACAAATACTAATTCATATCTATAATAAGATATGAGTTAATAGTACAAATAAAAACCGCATGGTGATTCCATGCGGTTTTTATTTGTACTATTCCTTAAGAATTAATATTCTGATAAACTAACTTTAGTAATATATATAATAGGTTCTCTACTAATTAGAAATTTCGTAAAACCCAGACACGATAAAACCGCATAGCAATTAATTGTTATGCGGTTTTATGGTTAACAATCCCTGTTACCTATCACGACTGTAAACACTGCATCCTTGCAATATAATCAGTATATTGTGACAGTTGGGCATCCTACCCACTTCTTACAACAGCTCTTGGCAAGTTCTGCCATCAGCACAGGTTATGCATCCTTACTTCAGTCGCCGTTATCATCCTGATGTTAGCGTCTGAACCATTATCCATAATGCGGTAAACTCAATCCTTGAGTCACATTCCCTGATGCCGTGTAGCTATAATGCCAAATTGTTACCCTGTTGTTAAGTCGCATTAGCGTCATTGCTTGTAAGCATATGCTTACAAGCATATGCAAATAAATTATTAACCTTTAACTTTAGAGTAACATCTCACCCACAATACCGACTAAGAATCCAAGCGATGCGCCCAATGGGGTCAGATAATTGTTATTTAGCTTGCTCTCAGGAATAATATCTTGAATGAGTAAATATAAGATCCCACCACTGGCAAAAATCATCAGATGGGCAGTCAAGTCAGGATGCTTACTCAATAGGAAGTGTCCAATCAGCGCTGAAATAATGCCAAAAAAGCTCAGAATAAAAAATATAACTAAGGTTTTTTTCACACTAAAGCCGCTTTGTACCAAGTCACGAAACGAGTTAAACGATTCCGGTAGATTCTGGAGACCAATAAATACCGCCAGTAATAAAGCCATCTGTGGCTCAATCGCAAACACTGCGCCTAAAGCAATAGATTCTGGAACGAAGTCCATCATCATCGCCAGTAATGTCGCTTGCTGACCACCTGACTTCGCCAAATAGCGATCAATCCCCATGAATAGCACAGCACCAAATAAAAATGAACCCATCACCCCCCAAACGCTAAGCGTCTCCATGCCTTTGGGCACCAGTACTAATGCTAACGCGGATAGAATTATTCCAGCACCAAATGACATTAAAGTATGAGTGACTTCATATTTAATAGGACTGTCTTCGACATGGTGATTAAATAGATTGGCTAATACCCCTCCAATAAATACCGTGGCTCCTGCAAAACCTGAAAATAAAATAAGCTTTAATAGCATTGTCTTTCCTTTTTCCTCTCTTATTATAAGGTCACGCACCTGCTTTTATGACATATGTTGACTATAGTATTAGTAATAAACAATATGACTATTAAATAATATAAGCGGTAAGCAGTGTTAGCGATAAACGCATTTATTGGCAACCCTATTATCACCAGAAACACTGAAATCTTACGCAAGCACGTGCTTTTTTACAACTTATTAACGCTAATGACATCTATTATCAAGTTTTGCACTCTATCATAGGCATGTAAGAAATTATTTCAAAATATTTGAGACAGATAAGTTAGATGAGCATAAATTCTCATCTATCGCAGGTAACCAGTTTTTAATACCAATTAATATTATGCCATGTGGGGTTATGCACAGCTTAATTAACATGGTTGCTTAATCATCATGTGGGATTAAATGGCTACTGGCTCAACAAATATCATCAGATTAAACCGTTCTTAGCCCTCGTAACAACCAAATGACTTTATAAAAAATGTTAAAAACACTGAGCTGCGCAACATTATAGGACACTTTATTATGAAATTTTTACCACGCTCAACACTGAAAACTGCAATATCTTCTGCCTTAGCAGTTGCTTTATTAAGCACTGCTATTGGTGGCACGGCGATGGCTTCAAATCATGGCCAACAACAAATCTATCGCGGCGATAGTAACAATAACTTTGGTCAAATCAGTAATCAGTTGCGTCAGAATCTACGTCGTAGTGGTTACTACGTAATGGATATCCAAGCCGATGGCGCGCAAAGGCTAAATGTCTATGCCAAAAGGAACAATCAGCCTTATGAGCTCAAATATACTTACCCTAGCCTAAAGCTCATCAGCTCAAACAAAAAAGACTGGTCGAACGTTTGGCAGGATAAAAACAACCATCATCAAAATGGTAATGGCTACAACAATAACCAATATAACAACCATAACGGCAATGGCTATTATGGCCAAAACAAACAAGATGACGTCGAAGATAGAATCAAAAAAGAGGCGCGTTATCCAGCTATCAAACAGCGCGCTGTTAGAAAAGTCAGCGATATGGGCTATCGGGTAAAAGATATCGAGCTTGAGGAAGAAGACAATCGCGGTGTGTTCGAAATTGAGGCCAAACGCGGCTCGCAAGATTACGACATCGTCCTTGGTTATCCTAATTTGAATGTGATTAAGCTTGAAAAAGACTGAGTTTAAAAAATTCTGGCCTTAATCAAGGCCTATCTTAAAAAGTACTGATCTTGAGAAAACAAATACTTACCGATACCTACTTTTTATAGTATTAGGTTAAGATTTTGGCGTCATTTGTGAGTTGACGCCATTGGTCAAATAAATCAGTCCTTGGTTTATTTGACCTTTTTTTATCATTTACTTTTAATCTGCAATATTAAAAACATAGTCATACTAAACAATACAGTATTATAAGGAATTTTATTATGAAAATATTACAACTCTCAGCATTAAAAACCATCCTCTCTGCCGGTCTTGTGGTTGCCTTATTAGGCACCACTGTTGGTTGCACTACTGTGACACCAGGCTACGATAATCAGCAAGTCTATCGTCAAAAGGGTAACAACAATAACCGTAACGGAAATTATAATAAAAGCCGTTATAACAAGCACAATGGCAACCATAACAATAATAACGGTCGTTATAACAATAAAGATGGCCACTACAATGACGATAACGGTCGCTATGATAATCACAATGGCCGCTACAATAATAATAACGAGCGCTATAACAGTAACAAAGGTCGCTATAACAATAATAATTACCGTTATAAGTAAAATAATAATCTTGAAGACGTTATCAAAAAAGCAATACGTGGCGCTTAAGTCTATAAAATTGAACTCGGCTACCCTACTTAATGTATTAAACTTAAAAGAGATTAACGCTCACTAGAATTCACTTTTTTAGTATTTAGCTAAAATTTTGGCACCATTTATGAGTTGACGCCTCCGGTCAAATAAACCATTCTTTGGTTTATTTGACCGTTTTTTATGATGTCATTTTATTCTGGAACAGAAGAAGCATAACCCTATTTATTGCCACAGTATTATAAGGAATTTTATTATGAAAATATTACAGCCTTCCGCCCTAAAAACAGCGGTTACTGGTAGCGTTATTGCCGCTTTATTAGCTGTGACTACAGGCTGTGCTACTACCCCTGGCTACAATGCCTATGGAGACATTTATGAAGATGTCTATAAAGATAGCGGCTTTTATAAAAAAAATAAAAAAGCGATCAAGTCAATTGATAAAGAACTTTATCGTCCTGCCATTGAGCAGACAGCTGCCAACAAAGTCAGCAGCATGGGATACCGCGTCAAAGATGTCAAATACAAAAAAGGCAATCGGACTATCAAGGTCAAAGCTGAGCGAGGCCGCGAAGATTATAAAATCGAGCTTGGCTATCCCAACTATGATGTGATTAAGATTAAAAAAGACTAGCTGTTACTCAAGTCTAAATAATACATATGTCTGTATATTTAAAGCCAAATAAATCGATAACCGGTCTATTTGGCTTTTTTACAGGTCGCTATTATGACCTATTATGTTAAAAATCTAGCACTTTGATCACATCATAAGCTGGGGTTTCATAAGGATGAGCTTCCTTTAACGCTGTAATGACATTATTAACTGCTTCCTCAACAACCACCATCTCAACCCGCCATTCGCTGACGGCTTCAAGACTGTCTTGCGACCCGATATGCGGCATGCTACCAGCCATAGGCATAAACTGCCCTATCCCTTGTACCTGCCAGCAGCAATATTGATAGTTGCCAATAGTTCCGGCTCCAGCTGTGAACAATGCTTTTTTGACTGCTTCTAAAGCGTCGTCAGGAATAAAGACGGTGAGTTTATACATGGAATTACCTTAGCCATTAATGGCGATAAAAGCTGTTGTTAGCTTAACTTTTAAATAGGAGCTTATCTTTGAGTAGCATTAATTTTTGGCTAAATACTACTTTTTTGATAAAGACGGATGATCTGTCCATATATAACGCAGTAGCCAGTCTCTTGCCTCGCCCGCATAATCAATACCGATGCGCGGACGCAGGGTAACTGGTGGCTGGCAACCATCATCTTCAACCCAAACACTTGACTCTGGAGTGATAGTCTTACCATATAAACTACGATCAATTCGGAGACGTTTGGTCAATTTACCGGGGCCTGCTAGCTGTTTAGGATGAATCAGTTGCTTGTCCGCACTAAGGAGTTGCTCTTCTATCAAACGATCACTATCAGCAGTCAAAAACCCAGCTCGTATTAGTACGGCTTCTGGTGACTCCGCAGAGCCACTGACTAAATTAAGCATATGATGGATGCCATAAGTTAGATAGACATAAAATACACCGCCTTGGCTATACATAATCTCGGTACGCGCTGTACGTGTGCCAGCATGAGCATGGCAAGCCGCATCGCCCTCACCGATATAAGCTTCCGTTTCAGAAATACGCATGCGCAGTATCTTTCGCGAGCCATCGCTATCAGTCAGCTGTCGGCATAGTATCTTACCAATTAAATCAGCGGCAACCACACAAGTTGGGCGGGTAAACCATGAGGGTTCTAGTCTCGTTACTTGAGAAGGTGAGGATTGGGAAGGTGCTAACTTGGAAGATAATAGCGTAGACGTTGGCATCAATAAGACCTTTTTCTTGTTTTTATAATATTAATAGCTAATAACTTAGCATAAAAACAAGAAGCAGATAGCGCTAACAATGTTTGAGCTGTGTTTAGAGGATTTTGTGTAAAAACTGAGCGTGTTGAATCGTGACATATACATGCGTAAGGTTTAATAGTCTGTTATAGGCAGTTTCATACAATCGGTTTGTTATAGATGGTCTATTAACTGGATTGAAAGCATGATTAGCTGGTTCTTTTAGGCATAAGCTTGACGCTCTATTTTGGCAAACCTCGCATCGTTCACTTTATCTTTCATTGAGTTAAAGCGGACATATATACCCTCATTATCTTCTGTAGCATACCAATGCCCACCATTAGAACCTGTGCTTATTTCAAAAAACTTCTCGTTTACGATACTACCAACCGTGTAAACCTCTCCTTCTACATAACAAGTATTGCCATCCATACATATTAATTTATCACCAGTATTTATCATATTTTTCTTCTCTATTATCAAGGGCGGAGCGGCAACATAGTATTTCAGTTGCCTATCAAAATAAATTGATAAGGAGTTGAACGGTCGAAAATTTGTGCTGGGCAGTATATTGATGCAGATACGAGTCAAGTTTGGACGCATTTAGTCACTGAGTGACGTAAAATTAATGACATCCACAAAATGTGATTACGTCATTGCCCAAAGTTGGACGTTGAGAACATCACACCCAAAACCCTCGACTGTTCCTATAACAGAGTATATTTCAAACACAGAAACCAATCTTTATACCTAGCAAAGTTCACAGCGTCTAGTTTGGTTGCTTGTGTAGGAGCCAAACTCAATATTATTGACTGGTAGCGACAGAAAAATATTGTTGATAGCAGAAAATCAGAACCTACAATCCCCTAAAAGACTGGGGTTATAATAGCTAGATGCCTGTACAGCGCACCAATCACGATTTGAACTACTTATGAGGAAAACAACGACCATGCAAACACTAAAAAGATGCTTACTTATGGACTGCTAGTTTTAGGATTGTTCTTTGGAATGACGGTATCAGCTATAGCGATTCAAGAATTTGAAGAAGATGATTTTATTGAATGTACCCAACAAACTTTAGAGGACATACGAGATTTTAACGTGTATGAGGCTGCTGCGGAAAAAGGTGATCCAAGCGCTCAATCTGAAGTTGCAGTAATGTACTTTATTGGTCAAGGGGTAATAAAAGACATACCAACAGGCATCAAGTGGCTTGAAAAATCAGCAAATCAAGGTGATGCCACAGCACAGCACCATCTTAGCTTAATGTACAATCGGGGCTACGGTGTCCGTCAAAGCAAAATGGAAGCTAAAAAGTGGTTTGGTAAAGCTTGCGATAATGGCAGCCAAAGTGCCTGCGATGAATATAGGAAGTTAAATCAAAAATAATTCAAGCTATCTCCGAAATAATAATCAGGTGTACACCACGAGATACACTATTCATCATCCAATAAACATGCTTTAGCATCGCTTTGGGCTTTGGGCTTTGGGCTTTGGGCTTTGGGCTTTGGGCTTTGGGCTTTGGCTATTAGTGTATGGATTTTTGCACTTTCGACTGCTACATATAATTCATATTCAATGGTAGGCTTAGGCTTGTCATTTAAAAGGTTTGAAGGGCTTGGAAAATCTGGAATGTTTAAAGGGCTTAGAAGGTTTGCAGTATTTTCTTCTGGCAAATATTCGTTATAATCTGACTTGTCACTCATATTTTGCTCCTTTTAATATTCTTTAGATATTGGAATAATAGCAGACCACCGATAACTTGCATAAAAAAACTGAGCGCGGGGCTCAGTTTTTATTCTTAATTCAGCTTTTTCATAATCAAGACAGCGTTAATAAGATACTTAGTTTAAAGGCACGCCGATACGTTTGGCGACTTCTTCGTAGCCTTCAATCACGTCACCTAATGATTGTCGGAAACGGTCTTTATCTAATTTCTTCTTCGTGTTTTTGTCCCAAATACGGCAGCCGTCTGGTGAGAACTCATCACCTAAAACGATGCGATCATAGAAGACGCCAAACTCTAATTTAAAGTCTACTAACATCAAGTCGCTGGCATCGAACAGCGCTTTTAGAACATCATTGACTTGATGGCTCAATTCTTGCATTTTTGCTAACTGTGCATCCGTTGCCCAATTTAACGTCACCGCAATCGATTCGTTAACCAGCGGATCACCAAGCGCATCGTCTTTGTAAAACAGCTCAAAAGTAGGCGGCGTCAATGCCTGACCTTCCTCTAATCCTAAGCGACGTACCAAACTACCGGCAGCAAAGTTACGTACCACACACTCAACGGGAATCATATCCATACGCTTGACAAGAATTTCGTCACTCGATAGCTGCTTTTCAAAATGGGTCTCAATACCCGCATCTGCTAACTTTTGCATGATAAAAGCATTAAAGCGGTTATTCACTTCACCTTTACGTGCCAACTGCTCGATACGTTTGCCATCAAGAGCTGAGGTATCATCACGGAAGTGTAAAATCAAAAAATCCTCGTCATCGGTTTCGTAGACGGACTTGGCTTTGCCTTTATACAGCAGGTGTTGTCTTTGCATCATAGGGTCCTGTTCGTTCAAGCTTAGGTGGTGAAAACGCGCAGCTACCGCTAAAAAATTCGTATCAATATATTAGTATTTACGACAAGAATCTCAACGGTATAAATAGGGCTTAATGCTTATTTAGCCGGTGCAGCGGTGACAGCAACCGCTCGCTCAGGCTTGGGCAATTGGTACTGCTTACCCGCATCGTTTTGTAGGGTGAGTGTATTTACGCCCATATTTGGGGTGGGATATAAGGGTACAAAAGCAACAGTATCTTGCGCGACTGGTAACTGTATCGGAGCCAGCTTTTTGCTGTCTTGATAATCTAAGCTGCCGTTATCACGTTTGCCAATCCAGCCTTTTGCGGTTTGACAACCACTCAAAACTAAGGTGCTGCCCAATATCAAGGTCAACATAGCAGGGAGCATTTTTGGGGTGGTGAATGATGTTTTCATCATGTTGTCTCTACAGTGTCTATCAGAGTTAGCAATCAGCGCCTATACAGAACTGACGCTGATCGTTTTGTGCTGAACTTAAGCCTATTGCTTAATATTTACAGCAAATTGCCTTTTACAATGGTTCGCTTTTATATCAAGTTAGCTCGTACTAAAGCACTATCAATAGTCGCATGGTGCTCTTCGGCTAACCAAACCAGTGGCAGGCGAATACCAGTGTCTATCATACCCATTTTATGAAGCGCGTATTTAGCAGGTATGGGACTTGACTCAATGAAGAGGTCACGATGTAAGTGCTTGATAACATCGTGTGCGGCTTTAGCAGCAGAAAAGTCGCCACGTAGTGCTGCGGCAAAGGTAGTACTCATTGCTTGCGGCGCCACGTTGGCTGTGACTGAAATATTACCTTTACCACCGACTTTCATTAGTTCTAGAGACGTACCGTCATCACCTGATAGCACGACCATTCTATCGCCGACCGCTTTAATCAATTGCTCACCGCGTGCGACGGAACCGGTCGCATCTTTAATGGACACAATATTATCAATATCGGCTAAACGCTCAACGGTTTCTTGAGCGATATCGACCACGGTACGCCCCGGTACGTTATATAGCATTTGCGGTATATCGACGGCTTGGGCAATGGCTTTATAATGCTGATATAGGCCTTCTTGTGGCGGCTTATTATAATAAGGAGCAACCAGTAACGCGCAGTCCGCGCCGGCATCGGCAGCATCTTGGGTCAGCTTGATGGCTTCGGTAGTATTATTCGCACCCGTACCAGCAATAACAGGCACGCGGCCTTTGACATGCTGGACAAAAAAGCGAATCACATCGCTATGCTCTTGCATAGATAAGGTGGCCGATTCGCCGGTCGTACCCACAGCAACGAGGCAATGGGTGCCGTGCTCGATTTGCCAATCTATGAGGTCTGCCAGACGTTTATAATCGACCGTGCCATTGGGATGCATGGGCGTTACCAAGGCCACCATTGAGCCTTGAAGTCGGGTTTTGATGTCGTCGTATGCTGTGCTCATAACCTTGCCTTACTATATTATCCTAGCTTTTATTAAAGCTATCACATGCATGATAGGTCGCGTACAAGGACATAGCCTTGCTTGATGTTGGGGTCGTTATTGGTGCTATTGTTAATTTTATTGTAAGTATCATTTACTGATATGCGCTATGCTGGCTGACATGCAAGGCAGGTTGCGCCTAGCTATTAGCTTTAGTTATAACATATAATAAACGTCCGTTAGTGTAGCATATTTTGATTTGTCGGCCAGCTATCAATTAAGCAACAATTTGCTATTAATACCGCGAATAGCGTTATTTGTCACCTACTCTTATCACTATTCAATACGTAACCCAATGATAGCTGGGATACCTTGGCGCAGCACTTCAATTGTGACCACCCCTTTTTTGGGTAGCGATGAGATGGCACTAGAAAAGTCCGTCACTTTAGCAATCGGCTTTTGATGTAAGTTAGTGATGACGTCGCCCGCCATTAATCCTGAGCGCGCCGCTAGACCAGTAGGCTCAATGGCAGTGACTAAAATGCCGGTTTTGCCATCGGTTGCGAGCTCAGCTTGCTCATCAGGCGTTAAGTTACGCAGACGCAGACCTAAGCTCACATCACTATCTTGCTCAAGCCCTTTCGCTTGCACATCGCTTGGCGAATTTCCGAGCTTACCCGTCACTATCATCTGTTTACCATCACGCTGCAATTGGGCGCGGAAGTCATCTCCTGGTCGCGCGCGGTTGATGAAGTTCAATAGGTCGGAGGCACGCATAATTTGGCTGTCATTATACTGTAGAATAATATCACCAGATTTTAGTCCTGCTTTTTGGGCTGGTGAGTCTGCGGCAACCCGTGTCAATAGAGCTCCTTGAGGGCGCGATAACTTATAGACTTCAGCCAAATTGCGGTCGATATCTTGCGGATAAATGCCCAGATAGGCACGCTTTACCTCGCCATTGGTTTTGATTTGTTCATAAATATCCATCGCCGCGTCAATCGGGATGGAGAATGACAGCCCCATATAACCGCCGGTACCACTAAATATTCGCGAGTTAATACCGATGACTTCGCCGCGCTGATTGAATAATGGCCCACCTGAGTTACCAGGATTAAGCGCCACGTCGGTTTGAATAAAGGGCACACTGGTCTCGCGTGAAAAACTACGCGATTTGGCGCTGACAATACCGGCAGAAGCTGAGTAATCAAACCCAAATGGTGAGCCAATAGCCAATACCGGTTCCCCAACTTTTAAGACATTAGAATCGCCAATTGGCAGCGCTGGAAACTTATTACCAGTGACTTTTAATACCGCCACATCCGAGCGCTCATCGCTACCAACTAAGGTCACATCCAGCTCCGTGCGGTCATTCAAAGTGACGGTTATTTTATCAGCGCCCTCTACCACATGATGGTTGGTGAGCATATAACCGCTAGGCGTGATAAAAAACGCCGTCCCATAAGCATGCTCAATAGCGGGAGTCGCTGCCTGCTCAGGAATGCGCAAGCGATCGCCAAAGAACTGGCGTAATAGATCAGCTGTTTGCGCTTTGGCAAGCTCCGCCTCACTCACCGTTTTGGTGACGTTAACGCGGGCAACCCCAGGGGTCACTTGCTGCACGAGACCCGAGAAGTCGGCGGTAGAGACTGCAGCCTGAGCACTGGAAGCGATTGCCATATTGAGGCCGGCAGTCAATGTGATGCCCATAGCGACTGCTAACGCACTGCCCCGTAGCCAGTGGTGTACCTTATGTGTAGTCGAGTATCTGTACATATTATCGCCCTTGTGCGCTCTTAATATAGGTAGGTTATTATCAGTTTAGATTTAATTATTAGTCTATCTTTATTAATTAGTATGTCTTAACTTGTTCTTTTTAAACTTAGTTTGTTTAAATTCGGTTGTTTGCCTATTACTAACTTTATTATGCAAGATAACTGCCACTATGGCTATACGTATCATGAGCAGACTAGATTGCCTTTAATACAAGTAAAATAAAATCATGCTATGATAACCAGCCAAATTATTCAAATAGTCAGTCAAGTAACAAACAAATACCAATTAATAAAAGCGTTCAAAAGAAATGCAATAGAGACGTTTATTATACAAAGTTATTTCCTATTAATGACTCAAATTGGCAGTCTTTAACTTACCGTAATTCATTGTCTTTTATTCTATCAAATTAACCCTATTTTTGGGTTTTATTACCGCTGCTATTATATGCCATCATTACATGAAATGACTGGGATGCTAATTTTAATAGTGCTATTAATTTGGTAGTCTTATTGATTATAGCTATATTTGTTATGAGCAGCGCTATTATGGCGGTTTGCAATTTTTGCTATTATGATGTCGAAGTTCATGCCGTTATATGGGCAGCATATCAAGCTTATAAAAGGATTAATTTATGGATACTGCCCTATTGCTATCCGGCGTGGTTGGGATTGGCATCGCCGCCCAATGGTTGGCTTGGTATTTAAAGCAACCGTCCATTTTGTTTTTGTTGTTAATTGGCATTATTGTTGGACCCGTTCTAGGCTACTTTGATCCCGATTTAGTCTTAGGCGATCTGATGTTCCCATTTATCTCTTTGGGCGTCGCTATTATTTTGTTTGAAGGCTCACTGACCTTAGAGTTCGATGAGATTAAGCAACACGGTACTGTGGTACAGATGCTGGTGTCTGTCGGGGTGCTCATTACTATCGCCATCGTGGCCCTATCAACTTATCTGTTGTTCGATGTCGATCCCTTAATTGCCTTATTGTTCGGTGCGCTGGTCTGTGTGACCGGTCCAACCGTGATTATGCCGCTACTGCGCAGTGTCAACCCTAATAAGACTATCTCCAACATCTTAAAGTGGGAAGGTATTATCATCGACCCTATCGGCGCGATTGCGGTGGTACTGGTTTATGAATATATTATTTCTGGTGGCGAGGCCAGCAGCATTTTGCTATTTGCCAAGATTGTAGTACTGGCGACTGTATTAGGCTTGGTCGGGGCGTGGGTGCTCGCATTCTTAATGCGTAAAAATATGGTGCCTGAATTTTTGCGTAATGTCTTCACCCTCGCCTTTGTCCTGCTGCTGTTTTCGATATCTAACCATTTAGAACACGAGTCTGGGCTATTAACGGTCACAGTACTTGGGGTGGCGCTTGCTAACTGGCCAAAATTTCCTCGCGATAATATTTTAGAATTTAACGAATCGCTAACGCTTTTATTAATCTCGGTACTGTTTATCATTCTCGCCGCTCGTGTTGAGCTGGCAAGTCTGTTGAGCGTGGGCTTTGCCGGCCTTGTCTTGTTAGCCATAGTGATGTTTGTCGCCCGTCCCTTATCAGTATGGGCATCTTCTATTGGCTCTAACCTACAAACCAATGAAAAGCTTATGATTAGCTGGATTGGCCCGCGCGGTATTGTTGCCGCCGCCATCTCCTCACTATTCGCTATTCGTTTGCAAGAGTATGATATTCAAGGCGTTGAGCTACTCGTACCGCTGGTATTTATGGTCATTATTGGTACTGTGATGATTCAGGGCCTAGGCGCAAAAATGGTCGGCAACTGGTTAGGCGTCCGCGAACCTGAGACCAACGGTATTCTAGTAGTCGGCTCTAACCCAGTCGCGCTATTAGTCGCGTCCTCCTTAAAAGAGCAAGGCTTCGATGTCATCGTCGCGCACAATAACTATACCAACATTGCGCGCGCGCGTATGAGTGGCCTGCGTACTTACTTTGGTAACCCAATCTCAGATCATGCGGACCATCATCTCGACTTAATTGGTATCGGCCACCTATTTGCCATGAGTATGGATAAGGAGATGAACACCCTATCTGAGATTCATTATCGCCATGAATTCGGTGAGCAAAAACTTTATCGCCTCAAATTCAGTGATGAAAAGGTCAAAAGCGAGCGCGATGATAAGCAAGCTAATTTTCATTCACAATGGCTATTTGGCAAAGACGTAACCTATACCAAGCTTGCCAGCATGCTGTCCAAAAAAGCCCGTATTAAGATTACTAATATCACCGACAGCTATAGTTTTGCTCAATATAAAGCAGATAATAAGCAGTTCGTACCGCTTTATACCCTTGATAAAGAAGGCAAGATTCACGTCATTACTGATAAGTTCGATGGCAATGTCGCGCGTGATCGTAAACTTATCGCCTTGGTGGTTGATGACAATGTCCAACCAAAAGCGGTAGACGTCACTGCTAAACAAGAGCAAGCTCGCGCGGTTGCAGATGCTGACTTTGAGGCCAAATCTAAAGCGCCTGAAAAGCGTAAAGAAAAAGAATTAACTGATGGTATTGTGGACGCACCAGCGCAAGAGTTGTCGGTAGAAGGCAAAGAGAATGTTGAGCAGGATGATTCAGATAGTGCCGCTACGACACCATTGCCAACAAAGTCAGCAGAACAAGCTGTTAAAGTAGCCACCGATAAAGAAGCAGCTTCGAAAGAAAAGCCTACTAGCGTAAAGACGAAAGGCGTCAAGTCTGATAATTCATCCGCAACATCAAAAGATAAGACGGTTATTAAAACCAATGCTAATGGTAGTGGTAGCGCGCCTAAAACCAAAAAAGGCTCGCTTGATCCCAATCGTTTGCCGGATACCGATAATAGTAAAAAAAAGGAAGCTAGCAACATTAATACTGCTGACAGTAATGACACCACTACTGATAACAAAACTGCTGATAACGTTGAAAGTAGTTCCAATGATAATGCCAAGAAAAACAAAGGCAGTCAGGATGAATAGCACAATCAGGATAAGTAGCCCTTTATAAAGAAGCATGTATTCTGAAATTTAAATAAAAACCCCAGCATCAATAGCTGGGGTTTTTATTTAAATTTGATTATCAAAGCATGCAAACGCTATGTATTATGCTAAGAAATATCGAAGCGAGACTGCACCACTTCCCAAACGCGCGCGCTGACCGCGTCCGCACTACCTGCTGCGTCAATGCGTTGGATACGCTCAGGATGCTCGGTAGCAAGCGCAATAAAGCCAGCATGTACACGCGTAAAAAATGCCGCCGCCTGCTGTTCAAAACGATCAGCCGCACTGCGTTTACCCGCACGCGCCATACCTTCAAGCACGGGTAAATCTAACCACAATGTCAATTCAGGCTGACAGGGGATAAACTGCGTCATAAGAGACTCAATTTTGGTCAATACCGCACTATCGCCATCCGCCCGACCAAAGCCTTGATAAGCAATGGTCGAGTCGATAAAGCGGTCGCATATCACCCATGTTCCACGCTGCACGGCCGGTAAGATAATCTGCTGAATATGATCACAGCGCGCTGCAAATAATAACAACAGTTCCGTATCGTCATTAATATCCGTGGCAGGATCTAATAAGATATCACGCAACCGTTCAGCAAATGGGCTACCACCCGGCTCACGCGTGCGTAGATAGTCGATACCAGCGGCTTGCAGTTGCACACATAGCGCTTCGATAGCTGTGGTTTTACCAACGCCTTCGGACCCTTCAAAGCTGATAAAGCGTCCTTTCTGCGCGAACTTATCCACATTATCAGCGTTAGTTCGAATAGATTTAGCGTTTAAAGATGCTGACATGATGTTGCCTTATATAGCTTATCTCTTTGTTACCTGCTCTAACACAGCCTAATAATTACTAACATTATCAGCACTTATTCTGGCGGCGTTTGTGATTTTTTCTCACGCATTACGTTTAGATATTCTTTTACTGCGCGGTTATGATCCGCCAAGCTATTGGTAAACTTATGTCCACCGTTACCGGTCGCCACAAAGTACAGCACATCGCTATCGGCAGGATGCAAGGTAGCTTCAATAGAGGCCGCTGACGGCAACGCGATTGGCGTAGGTGGTAGGCCATCGATTTGGTAAGTGTTATAAGCTGTTTTTTCATCGATATCTTTGCGGCGAATATTACCTTCATAACGACTGCCCATACCATAAATAATGGTCGGATCGGTCTGCATGCGCATGCCCATATTTAGGCGGTTATTGAATACTGCCGATACCAAGGGACGCTCTTCTGCCACGCTGGTTTCTTTTTCGATAATAGAGGCCATAATTAGCGCTTCATAAGGACTGTTATAAGGCAAGTTTGGCGCGCGATTCTCCCACGCTTTGGTGAGCGCTTGCTGCTGTAGCTTATACAAATCCGTCAGCACCTGTTTATCCGTTGCGCCCTCGCCATAATAATAGGTATCAGGGGCAAACCAACCCTCAAGATTATGATTGACGATATAATCATCACTATTAGTCACCGAGTCCGGCAACACGCCATTGAGATCAAGCGCCTGTGCGATACTGGCATTATCTGCATCATCGGTGAGTACTTCTTTTTTGATACCTTTGATATCACGTAGGGTTTGGTATAAGTCTTTTGAGGTTTTGCCCTCGATAAGTTGTACCTTAAGCATCGCCACTTTTGCGCCTTGCTCTAGCACTTGCAAAGCTTCGGCTATCGTTGGGTTCTCAGGTAATTGATAAATACCTGCGTGTAATGGCGCGTCCACTTGCGACTTAATATAAAGCTTAGCAATGCTGGCAGAAAACAGAGGAACATGCTGCCACTGCGGCAATAAGCCATAATAGGTATCACCCTGCTCAATTGTCACCATCTGTTGCGGTTGGTGAATGCGTCCAAATAAAGTCTGATATACCATCACCAACAAGAATGCGGCAATCAGCCCGAGCACCAGCAATATCTGATAGCCGCGCTGCATAAAAAATGACGGATTATCTGTTTTGTAGTGCCGTTTGGTACTTTGTTCATTGATGAGAGAGATATCAGTCACCGGTACTTTATCTTTATCTGCGTCCGCCCTACTCGCGCTATTATTATGATTTGCCTGAGTCTGCTCCGCACGCGCCTCGTCAGCCGTCACTGGGTCAGAAGTTAACGGCGTATCGGTACGTTCATTCGTATTAGCGCTCTCATTAACGGTACTGTCTTTTTTATTTGAATCGTTATCATTAGATTGATTAGGCGGCGTTTCGGGTGTCGGCGTGCTCATGGCTACTCATAAGGCAGAAGTTTGTTAGAATTTAGCATTGAACTGTGGGATTTTCAATGTTATTTGCTCAGTCGTTAATAATTTGCTAATTAATGTCTTATTTAATTTAGCATTTAGCTTACTCTTTAATGTAATTTTCTACCTCTATAACACGGCTTTTTACTATGGATTTAAACTTTAATCAAACGCTGGCTGCTAACTATCGCTCACCATCACAAATCATTCGCGTGCTTAGTGAGGCGTGGGTGAAAGACAATGGCTACTGTCCTAATTGTAGCGCCCAGCCGTTAGCTGAATTTGCCAATAACCAACCGGTTGCTGATTTTTATTGCGCCAACTGTACCGAACAATTTGAGCTGAAAAGTAAAAAGGCTAAGTTAAGCAATATGATTAACGATGGCGCTTATGACACTATGATGCAGCGCATTAATAGTGAAGACAATCCCAGCTTTTTCTTTTTAACCTACTCTAAAGAACTCAGCGTAAATAACTTTTTAATCATTCCTAAGCATTTTTTTAAGTCCGACATGATTATTAAACGTAAGCCTTTATCACCGACAGCAAAACGCGCAGGCTGGATCAGCTGTAATATTGATTTACGCAAAGTACCTGAATCCGGCAAAGTATTTTTGGTCAAAAACCAACAAGTGATATCACGAGATACTGTCACTCAAAAATTCCAGCAAACGCTATTTCTACGTGAGCTATCTGTACAATCTCGTGGTTGGACACTTGACGTTATGCAGTGTGTAGACAAACTACCTGAGCGTTTTACGCTTGCGCAAGTTTATAGCTTTAGCGATATTCTACAAGCTCTCCATATGAACAATAACAATGTACACGCCAAAATCCGTCAACAGCTCCAAATTTTACGCGATAAAGGGATTATTGAGTTTTTGAGTCGCGGTCATTACCGAAAGACAATATGAATCGCTCTATTCATACTAAGCGCTTTTCAGGATAGCCTTTAGGTCTTAGGCGCCCTTTTGTATCAAAATAAGCGGGTGTAGTTAGTATTTTTTGCTCATCCCAAAGCGGCAAGCACTTGGTTGCAACAAGACGCTCATGATATCTATGAGGCGGATAATCCATCTCTAACTCATCATTGATAGGGAAAAAATGTTGAGCATCGTCATCTAAACAAGTATAGCGTCTATTTTTCACATAGTTTTGCCACTGCCATAATAGCGCAATGGGCGTACGAACAGGTTTAGTGAATGCTTGCCTTCTCACAGTAATAGCGCACATGACATACTCGTAATGAGGTAGACGATGGACACCTTGCTCAATCACCTCCCTGCGTATATGCGCGTATTCAAACATCCCACCATAGGCGATATATTTTCTACAGTCCTGTAAATACATAACGCCGAACGCTAGTTTTGTATGCTGTGATAAATGAACAACTTTATTTGGTTTGTTCTTCGCTTTCCGGCAAATTTCATTAAATATCATCAATCGGCGAACATGCAATGGGATGATGGTTTGTTCATAAATAGGACGCATCATTTTCTCCTTTTAAAAAAGGATCATTGATCAACTGGCATCAAGACACAAGCCTGCGTAACAAAAGACGATCACTTCTTTTGATATCCTAAAGAACTTAAGAAAGATGACTAAAATCGTTTGTTGAGCTTAAGAGTAGATATGATGAACAAAAAGGTAAAGGTAGCAAAAACGTTTCACATCGAAATCGTCGAGACGTTAAGCCGGATTATTGACATTGTATCTGAGGACGAGCAACCCGCACTTTTAAAAGCGCAGGAACTTTATAGAAACGAAGAAGTTGTTCTAGATTCAGAAGACTATATAGATACCAAGTACAATGTTTTTGAACGGGAATAGACCGTCAAATTGAGAAACAAATCTTCTCACCCGTCAGCAGGCTAAGCGCGGACACCGGAGTAATCCCACGCACCGCATTACAGAAGAACATCTGAAATAGATTTGGCAAATCAGTATCGGTAAGTGGTCGCTCGACAACCGGAGTAGCTGAAGCCGCAAAAGCATCCATAATCACAGCGCGCATGACTCCATGCACACCAGAACACTTAAGCGGCGGTGTAAACCACTGCGCTGGTGCTTGATTATCAGTTTTGGAGGGATATTGAGTTTGAGAGTTGAGCTGATAGAACATATTGCTCATCGTACCCTCGACCCAATTGCCAGTCATATCACGAACCAGCCCTTCGCCCCATTCTCCACTTAAACCCTTGCCGCTAACCAATTGCAATTGCGCCGCTTTGATACGCTGTAGCTCGCCACTGGCAAGGACACTATCAAGACGATTGAGGCTTTTTAGACCTGCCAAAGTTGGTGGTAAACAGGCCAGCTGGGCAGTTAGGCACACAGCAGAAATAGCCGGCTGCATGGGTACCGAGTGACCATTAAGCAGATGCCAATGTTTGATAGTGGCTATGGTCATGTTTGTTGCTTTTAGCCGAACCTCGCACTGACTACCAGCGGCACTTGCTGTAAAGCCATAACCGCGAACGCTTTGCGCAGCACGGGTGACGATTAATTTAAGCACGCCGTTTCGCATCTGCTGGGCATGAGATTGCAGGCTCATCAATAGCGCGTCACTATCAATATCGAGCTGCAAGGCTTGCGCATGCGAACAGAGACGCTGATGATGATAGTCGTGCCACAATATCGCGCCATCGATGACGCCCATAGTGGTAAAGAATCCGTCACCATACGCCAGTCCCCGATTATCGAGGCTGAAGGTATTGCTTGAACTGTTGTTTAAACCGTTATTTAAGCTACCCGCATCTTGCGACCGCAAGCATGTCCAGCCATCACAACTGTCCAAATTATCATGTCTATCGCAACTATCCGAGCTATCAAGGTCATTTATCATAGCTAAGTTATCTTATCTTTTCTATATTCTATTCAGCGGTAACTCCTGACTCTTCAACTTTTACCCCTGATTTATTAAGTATCAGCATACAGCTATAAAACTCGCATTTCGCCAGTTCTATTTTTTGATTGCCAGTTGATTTATTTTTTATGATTTGACCGCCGAGTATGTCTGCCAGCACTTTGCCGCCCTCATCGCCCATGAGTTGCCGCGCCAGCTTATACGCTTTTTCGGCATGGGAACGACTCAAATCTTTTTCTTTATCGGTATCGGTTGGATTGGCATAATACCAGCCAAGCTCAAGGTATTTTTTAGAATCAATCAAATCTAAATACGGCTCGTCAGTATCCATAAAACGATATTTGGTCGCAGGACTACTGGTGTAGTCTAAGCTATTCTCATCCGTGCTCAAAACCTTGCCAAAAGTAGATTTAATCTTATCAAGCTCATCAACATTAAGCGAATCAACACTGTCTTTGCCCCATGCGGACACATCATAGCTGACGGGCACGCCTTGCTCGACGGTGGCCCCATCTAAATCGCCATCTAGAGCAGGACTGCCTTGTACCGGCGCTGCTGATTGTTCGCCACTAATATCAGAGGCAACTTCTTCGACGGTGTTTTGTTTTGAGCCATCACATGCGCTCAATGAAACGCCGGCTGCCATCATTATACTGACCGCAAGGGTCTGTAGGGGTTTATTCCACATGGGCAATTTACTCACACTTTTTGGGTTGGTCTCAGGATAGTATTAACGAGCCGGCAACGCTGCCGCTGATAATGAAGAATAATATTTTATAAAGATTTGTCATCGATAGCTAGAGTCATATTTCATGTTATAAATAGCTAAACCACATAAACAGCGAACTTATATAGAATTGATACGCCAAGAGTGCTCGCATGACCATTATGTTAATAGCTATATTGATGGCATATTTATACCTACATAGATACCGAATTAATATCGAAGTTTTCTGACTTACAGTTTACCCAACTGCCTAGCCGTTGACTACCTCTTACGTTACGCATAACAATCGCCGAGGGTACAAATTTGTTAAAAACCTGGTTATCACCTATGATGATTGTGGCCTATTGTTTTATGGTAGAAGTACAACAGGTATTAATAGTAAAAAATTTACCTGACAAACAGTTAGTCAATAACTGGCAATTCGATAGAAGATGACTTAACACCTGAATTAATATGTAATTTAACATGTGACTGAACAACAGCAACTTAACAATAAGTACCAGCAATTTTATAATTTTTGACCTTTCACCGATTACAGGCAGCAGGTAGGCTATGAAGCAAACGACCATCCATTTTATCGTTATTGGCAATCCAATTGCCCACAGTAAGTCTCCTGAGATCCATCAAGTATTTGCCGCGCAACCGGAGCTTGATATCAGCTATCAGCGCCAGTACTGTCCGGACGATGCTGAGAGCTTTACCGCTGTAGTCGAGGCATTTTTTCATGGTGGCGGCGTGGGTGCAAATGTAACTGTACCTTTTAAGCAGGTAGCTTATAATATCTGTCTAACCCGTGGCGGCTTATCTGAGCATGCTAAAGTCGCTGGTGCAGTCAATACGCTGCTGACAAAGGATGGTGCGCTATATGGCGATAATACCGATGGGCAAGGACTGGTCAATCATATGACTCGACTGGGCTGGCCGCTTGCTAGCATGCGAGTGGCACTCCTTGGCGCAGGCGGTGCAGCGCGTGGCGTGGTATTGCCACTTATTCAAGCTAGTATTGGCGAGCTCACTATTGCTAACCGCACCCCAAGTAAGGCAGAAACCTTAGTAGCTGAACTCAGCGCTGCTAGCCCTACCATTAATAAGCATGACATCAATACTTGCGCGACAGCTGAGCTAACCGGTGAGTTTGATTTGATTATTAATGCCACATCGATTGGTCTATCAGGTGATACTTTGCCTTTAGCTGATAATCTAAACTGTCATTATGCTTACGATATGATGTATGGACGCGAGCTGCCATTTTTACAGCATTTTGCCGCACGCGAAGCTCAAGTATCTGAAGGTTATGGCATGCTCATTGGACAAGCCGCATTAAGTTTTAAGCGTTGGACGGGACAGTCTATTGATGTGGCGCAGGCGACTACAACATTGAAAATGTTGCATTAAAAAATCAATATGCATAACTAATTCTAACTAAAGCGCGTCAGCAGCCAGCTCTCCACTCGCCGTAAAGGAGTGCGTAGCGTAGCTGAATGCATAACCAAACCGCCGCTCAGACCAACCATGCAACCAAGCGCAGTATCAAGCAAACGTGCACGAACAACCCCTTGATACATTTCTGGAGCAAGGGGTAAGCCGCTACCATATTCCGCAATAAATATCGTCAGCGGAGTAATAAATATCACTGCCATGCCATAATGACGGTCAACCAGTGACTCAATGCACAGTATGATCATTAATAAGGCAGCCGCCACGCCCCACATTGACAAACCCCACGATAACATCCAACTCGCCAGCCCAATACCTATCAAAGTTCCAAGCAAACGATGTAGCTGCTTAATCCATATCGTCCGCAGATGAATACCTTGAATAATAATAAAACAACTCACAGCCGCCCAATAGGGATTAGACATCTTCAGTATTAATGCTATTAATAACGACAGACTGACAAAGCTGGCCACAATGATACTTTCACTGATGGTATCCGGCTCATAGCTATAAGTTGGTGCCGGCTGCGTTGGTCGTGTGGCAAGTAAAAACAGCGAGTATAGCAGCCCCATAAATATCGCAAAACCACTTCCTAACATCACCAAACCCGTCGCCGGTAATATTTGCGCCAGTGGCAGCGGAATAAACAGCGCAATGGCACTCGCCATCATAATGAATAAACCAGCGGGAGGCGGCTGACGATAATAGCGCCCCAAAACCACGATACCAAAGGCCACTGCTGTAAATACTGGCAGCCTCAAAATAGGCACTTGCTGCGCGATAAGCCCTAGCGCAAAACACAGCGACATGGCAAAGCCCCATGCCATTAACGTCACCAGCCGATGAGGCAACGACCCCACTAATGGTAAGTTTAAAATCACCATAGCCCCTAAGGATGCCTTAATCCCTGAAGATAACGCACCAAAATAGGCGCCCACAAATACGGGGAAGCTGATCGCAATAGCGGCAATAATCGGCATGTGCCACGGCCGGCGACTTTTATTGATGGTGAGCAGATGCGCAAGCTCTCCATTGATTAGACGCTTAAGCGCGGCCACGTTCTGCGAGGTGTTCATCAACGAAAATCCTAATTTAAATGACTTGACTGTAGTTTGTGTAGCGCTAGTTTAGTAGGTAAGTATTGCACTGTTTAAGGTGGCACACTGGTACGGTATCAACAATTCATTATTTATAACCTTGTTATCACAGATAAAATGGTGAATTATAATATAAGGTAATGACTCTTATATATACATATGAATTTTAGTTATGAATCATAGTTTTGTCTGAACAAAACACTTATACTAAGAAACACCTAACACTGAGTTAACCACTTAAGCAGTACTTAACTTTTATAAATATAAGTAAGTTTATCTTAACAACATCTATTATAAAGACTGCACTTAACACTACTGCGAATACAACTGACAGTAACGTTAATAATACTGATAATGAACTGTTGACTCTACTATAGCTAACCAATTAAAGAGACTGACTATGTTAACTTACAAAGCCCCTTTACGTGATATTAAATTTTTGATTAATGATGTTTTTGACTTTCAAACCCATTATAAAGATTTAGATAACGGCGACAATGCTGACCCTGAAACGGTTGATATGATTTTGCAAGGTATCGCTGACTTTGCCGAAAACGTTCTTGCCCCTATCTATCAGCCTGCAGATGAGGAGGGCTGTCATTTTGATAATGGCGTGGTGACGACGCCAAAAGGCTTTAAAGAAGCTTATAAGCAATTTGTAGATGGCGGCTGGCAAGGTATCTCGTATCCAGAAGAATACGGCGGTATGAACTTACCGATGTCACTGAACCTAATCAAGTCTGAGATGATCGGTACGGCGAACTGGCCGTGGTCAATGTATCCAGGCCTATCGACTGGCTGTATTAATACCTTAATGCAATACGGTACCGATGAGCAAAAAGAAACTTACTTACATAAATTAGTCGAAGGGTCGTGGGCAGGTACCATGTGTCTGACTGAGCCCCAATGTGGTACCGACTTAGGTCAAGTTAAGTCAAAAGCCATTCCGCAAAACGACGATAGCTATAAGCTTAGCGGTACCAAAATATTTATCTCAAGTGGCGAGCATGACCTAACTGAAAACATTATCCATATTGTACTAGCGCGCCTACCAGATGCACCACAAGGCACACGCGGTATCTCATTATTTATCGTACCGAAATTCTTGCCAAATGCGAAAGGCGAAATTGGCGAGCGTAATGGTGTCTCTTGCGGCTCTATTGAGCACAAAATGGGCATCAGCTCATCAGCAACTTGTGTCCTGAACTTTGATGAAGCGATTGGTTACCTAATTGGCGAGCCGAACAAAGGTCTCAAAGCGATGTTCACCTTTATGAATACCGCTCGTATCGGTACTGGTATCGAAGGTCTGGCGCATACTGAATTGTCATTCCAAAACGCACTACCGTATGCTAAAGATCGTCGTTCTATGCGGGCGCTATCAGGTACTAAAGACCCTGAAAAAGTAGCAGATGCGATCATTCATCATGCCGACGTACGCCGCATGTTACTCACCCAAAAAGCCTTTGCTGAAGGCGGTCGCTCCATGATTTATCATGCAGCGCGTTATGCTGACAAGATGTCTCAAGGCGTTGCCAATGGCGATGATGCTGAGTTTGAAAAATGGGATGATAAACTAGGGTTTTACACCCCAATTCTAAAAGGCTTCTTAACCGAATTAGGCATTGAAGCGGCTAAACATGGTCAGCAAATTTATGGTGGTCACGGCTATATTAAAGAATGGGGTATGGAACTCATCGCTCGTGATGCCCGTATTGCTACTCTGTATGAAGGTACTACTGGTATCCAAGCCCTTGATTTATTAGGTCGTAAAGTTATCTTGCAGTCTAAAGGTAAAATCATCCGCGACTATACTTCTAGCATCATGAAATGGTGTAGCGAATATGCGCTTGATAAAGACATGCGTAAATTTGTTTGGGCATTAACCAAACTATGTGCCGAATGGAATACCTTGACTGTGCGCTTGATGCTAATGGCACGTAAAGACCGCGAAATAATCTCAGCGGCATCTGATGACTTCTTAATGTACTCAGGCTACGTGATGATGGGCTACCACTGGGCGCGTATGGCGGCAGTGGCCTATGACAAGCTGGAAAATGGCGGCACCGAAGCACCAGAGTTTTATACGGCTAAAATCCAAACTGCAGAATTCTACTTTGATAAAATATTGCCACGTACCTCAGGCCATGCCGAAGGTATGGTTGCGCCAAGTGAGAGCATGACGGCAATGGCTATCGAAAACTTTGCCTTTTTAGACTAAGATTAAGTCTAATTTGAAGTTTTAATATAAAAAAGCGCCTAGTTATTAATAAACTGGGCGCTTTTTTTGTTTTAAATAAATTTCTTGTCTGAAATACAAAGTAATAAAGGCCTTACTGAAACTAGCAATCATCTTGCCTATACTTAAAATAACTATTATCTTTAATAGGCGGTCTTTTTATAGGTGTTCATCATATTGCAATTATTTGTTAAATCTCTGATATCGGCTGGTGCTATTATTAGTCTGATGCTAACTACTGGCGCACAAGCCAGTGCCAATAACAGTCATTCTGTCCACCCTACAGAGCAACCGATTCGCTTTGCTAAAGGCCAAGTCAGTACTAGTATCAGCGGTAAACTTAGCCCCAAACAACACGAGCGCTGGTATCAGTTTAGCGCAGCAAGTGGACAATATACAGTCATTAATATCACACCTCTTTCAGGTACTCCTGAGACCGCTAATGTTGGCGTATTGCATATGCCAAACGGGTCGCAAGATGGCACTAAAGGCGGTATTATCTATCAAGGCTGTCTGCCAGTTTCTGGTAACTATCGTTTGCGTATCGCCCGTAACCTAATGGCGACTCACGATAAAACGGCAGGCTATACCGTCGAGGTTATTATCCTACCGAAATATGCCAGTCGATCGCTGTGTGAGTAAATACAAGTGAAATGAATACGCAATAGGGAGAATAAGAAACCTAACTATCAAGGATTTTCTTTTGATAGACAGCACTAATTTCTTCTACTTCGACGCATATTTGTAGTGCCGCTCGTCCTGACTGCGCAGCGCCAAGCTTGTCCTCTATGGTAGTGACCAATAGCTCAGCCAATTGATTGCGCACGCTACTATCACGGCCCGCCATTAATTTTAGATGGACATAAATAAAACCATGCTCTTGCTCATCATCTTCGACTCCGACTAAAAATGTCGTTACCGGCAGCATACGCGCTTTAATATCAGTCGGTTTGCCAAAATGACCACTAGCCCAAAGCGCTGTATTAAGCACTTTTAGTAAAGATTCAGCGTGAGGAATACTGACATTAGGCGTGGCTTGGATGGTTAAATGTGGCATGGGTGACGTCCTTGTAGTATGTGTAATATATAGTTATGCATTCAAAGTCAAAACTTAAAGTGTTCGGGTAACCATAATCAATTCGATTTATGAGCTCTTGGTTGTTATCTCCGGCCTATCACTTATTAGCTATTATCTATTAACAGTGACAATCTCAGCAAAGCGCGCATTTAAGGTCTTAGCCAGTTGCTGCGGAGACAGTTCAATCTCAAGCCCGCGACGACCAGCACTGACATAAATAGTGGGCTGGTCTTGCGCTGAGCTATCAATAACGGTTATTAAGCGCTTCTTTTGTCCTAGTGGACTGACCCCGCCCAGTACATAACCCGTACTACGTTCGACTTCCTTTGGGACTGCCATTATTACCTTTTTACTGGCCAATGATTTGGCCATACTTTTAAGATTTAATGTCGTAGCGACAGGCACAATGGCCACCGCTAGCGTGCCCGTTTCAGTTGCGACCACCAAAGTTTTGAAGACTTGCGTGGCGTCAACGCCAAGCTTTTCAGCCGCTTCTAAACCATACGAGGCTGCGCTATTATCATGAGTATATTCGTGCAACTGATAATCGAGATTGAGTTGCTGAGCAAGGTTAATGGCAGGCGTCATAAGCATTCACGTTGAGTAATTAATAATAAAAATGGTGTTCAGTTATCTTACGCAAAAATTTTGCTCATTTAAACAGGCGATAGGTTAACCTGATATATATTAAATAGAGATACGCGTACCATATATCGCTTTGTCTGCTTTTATGGCATCATAAGCGTATTATATTTTACAAAGTTTGACTTTTGATTATGATACCAAAGTTCTTAAAAAAGCGAATTTTTAAAGCGCCAGTCGTCAATGATGCCACTGATACGACTCAGACCTCTGACCGCAATAAAGTGGCAACCACCACTTATACCAAAGCACCGATTAGTCAGCTTTATCGCAAGATATCAGGGCAAGTGCTGGATGTGGCGGTCAAGCCCAAACTATTAGGCGAGCTACCAGAATTTGATGTTGACGATCAAATGCTGACCTGTTATGTGCTACAAGATTATTCACGCTCCAATAGTATTTTGATTGATCTACAAACCCAAGAGTATAAATTGCCACCTGCTCTAGTTGGGGTAAAAGATAGCATCCATCATATCGATGAGAACGCGTCAATTATATTTTTGCATCATCCAAAGGCCAAAGACCACCAGCTGTCACCGCGTCTATCACGTCTGGTTGCCGCCTCCCTGCAATATCCAGATCTGCAAATAAGACTCGTGCCAGTATCTATCCTCTGGGGCCGTGCGCCTGAAAAAGAGGATTCTTTATTTAAATTATTGATGACCGATAACTGGGAAGACCCCAGTATCACTAAGCAGTTATTTAATATTGGGGTGATGGGCCGTGACACCTTTGTACAGTTCCATCCCGCGCAAAATTTGCGCACCATTATTCATGATAGCCTACACGATGGCTTAGAGGAACCGGAAGAGACAGAACAGTCATTAGATTTTGCTAATAGCGCTATGACATCTGACTCCGAAGACAGTGTTGATGCTGATAATGCTGTTACTGATAATAAAGACAACCGCCATGTCTTAGTTCCAGTCGCCGATGCCAATCGTGAGCTGGTACGGTCGTTGCAACAACAGCTAAATGTTTACCTTGATAAACAGCGTGCCAGCATGCTCGGACCTGATTTGTCAGACAGACGTAACTTAGTAGATAAGCTCGTTTACTCGCCAGCCATCAAGCATGCAGTAGAGAGCGAAGCCACTGCGACTGGCATTACCGAGCGTGAGGCACGAAGTGTCGCTAAGGGCTATGCTAATGAGATGGTCAATGACTACTCCTACCCTATTATTCGTATCTTTGATCGGTTTTTAACTTGGTTATGGACGCAGCTCTATGATGGTGTCGAAGTCCATCACTTTGAGCGCGTACGCGAGCTGGCGATGGACTATGAAATTATTTATGTCCCTTGTCATCGTAGCCATGTCGATTATCTCCTACTGTCCTACGTTATTTATAAGCGCGGCTTAAGTATTCCTTATGTTGCCGCTGGTGATAACTTGGATGTGCCAGTATTGGGCCCATTTTTACGCGGTGCAGTCGCTTTCTTTATCCGTCGTAGCTTTCGCGGTAACGCCCTTTATACGGCCGTATTGCGTGAGTATATGCACTCCCTTATCACCCGAAAGACGCCGATTGAATACTTTATTGAAGGGGGCCGTTCACGCTCAGGGCGTTTGCTACCACCAAAGATGGGGATGATAGCGATGACTGTGCACAGCCAGTTGCGCCAAACCAATAAGCCTGTAGTATTTATTCCAACTTATATTGGTTATGAGCGCATCATGGAGGGTGGCACTTATGTTGGTGAGCTCAAAGGAAAGCCCAAGGAGTCAGAATCGTTATTAGGGCTGCTTAAAGTTAGCCGGAAGATTGAGCGCATCTTTGGTAATGTGCATTTGAGTTTTGGTACGCCGCTACATCTTAGCGACTTTATGCAAAAATTTGATGTGCCTGCCGATAGCCTACCTGCGGATCGCACCGATACGCCACTTGATGACAAAGCCAGCGCTATGGTGGATAATATCGGCATAAAAATTATGCAGAATATTAATAAAGCGGCAGTGGTCAATCCCGTATCGCTATTATCATTAGTGCTACTGTCAGCGCCAAAAGCGGCCCTTGATGAGGACATTTGCCGCGAGCAAATCGCCCTTTACCAAAGTATTGCGCGCCAGATGCCTTATTCTGAGGACACGGTCATCACCGATATGAGTCCGCAGCATATTATCGATTATGGTATCAAGCTTAAACTTATCGAACGTATACCGCATATTTTGGGCGACATTATCCAAGTTGCCGAAAAACAAGCCGCGCTGCTCAGCTATTTCCGTAATAATATCTTGCATGTATTTATTCTACTGTCCTTCTTAGCAGCATTAGTGGCGCGCAACGGTCGCATCAAACGCAGTCGCCTCGATGGTATCGTATCGCAGCTGTATCCGTTCTTACAAAGTGAGCTATTTTTACATTATCCAGCGCATGGCTTGACAGAAACCCTCAATCTCAAGATTGAAAACATGCTGTCTCATGGTCTTATTGTGGAATTAGACGATGATGTACTCAGCGTACCGGACGCCAATAGCAGTCATTATCAGCAGTTAGAAGTATTGGCGACGCCCGTTGGCCAAAGCCTCGAGCGTTACTTTATGACCTTAGCTTTACTTGCTCAACAAGGCTCAGGTAACTTAACGGCAGATGAAGTCGTCGACTTATGCCATTTGCTCGGACAGCGTCTGTCTGTATTGTACGCCGATGATATCCCAGATTTCTTCGACCGATCTTTATTCCTCAGTTTCGTGAATGCGCTTTTACGCCTCGATTATCTGCAAAAAAATGAGGAGACTGGCGTATTGACCTTTGATAAGCGGATTGATGATATCGCTCATCATGCCAAATATGTGCTCAGTCCTGATATGATGCAAATTTTGCAACAAGTATCAAGTCTAGATGAGGAAGCAATCATTCATGCTATCACCGAGATTAGCGATAAAAAGCAGCGTAAATTTGGCCGTAAGCGTTAGTTAGAAATAACTTAAAGTTGGCCAAATAAAAATAGCTGCACAATAAAAAAAGACCTCTAATGAATTAGAGGTCTTTTTTTGCATTAAAACAAACCATAGTTTGTTTTTAGTTAATAATTTAACTACTAATTTTCTTATACTTCATGCGTTTAGGACCCGCATTATCACCCAGAGTCTTTTTGCGATAAGTCTCAAACTCAGAGTAGTTACCATCAAACCAGATTGGGCCTTCTTCTTCAAATGCTAAGATATGAGTGGCAATACGGTCAAGGAACCAGCGATCATGCGACACCACCATTACCGTGCCAGGGAAGACTTGAATCGCATCTTCTAGGGCACGTAAGGTCTCAATGTCCAAATCGTTCGATGGCTCATCAAGGAGTAGTACGTTCGCGCCCTGCTTAAGCGTCTTCGCTAACTGTAGACGGTTACGCTCACCACCAGACAGTTGACCGACACGTTTTTGTTGGTCTGAGCCTTTAAAGTTAAAGCGACCGATATAAGCACGGCTTGGGGTGGTATATTCACCAACGGTAATGATATCAAGGCCGTCGGAAACTTCTTCCCAAACGGTTTTGTCATCATCTAAGTTATCGCGAACCTGACCGACATAAGCCACACTGACGCTTTCGCCCAAATCGACTGAACCGGTATCTGGGGTATCACGCTCGGTAATCATGTTAAATAGCGTGGTTTTACCCGCACCATTTGGACCGATAATACCGACGATAGCACCCGCTGGCACGTTAAAGCTGAGATCTTCATACAGTAAACGGTCGCCAAATGATTTGGAGATACCATTCACTTCGATGACTTTATTACCGAGACGAGGGCCGGGTGGAATATAAATCTCAGCAGTCTCGTTACGCTTTTGGAACTCTTGTGAGTTGAGCTCTTCAAAGCGCTGAACGCGAGATTTAGATTTGACTTGTTGGCCTTTTTTATTTTTACGAATCCACTCTAGCTCTTTTTTCAGCGCTTTAGCAAACGATTCTTCTTGCTTATTCTGCTGCTCTAAACGAGTATTCTTTTGTTCGAGCCACTCAGTATAGTTGCCTTCATAAGGATAGCCATGACCACGGTCAAGCTCCAAAATCCACTGGGCGACATTGTCTAAGAAATAACGGTCATGGGTAATGGCAACGATAGTACCGCTATAGTTTTGCAAGAACTGCTCAAGCCACGCAACGGACTCAGCGTCCAAATGGTTGGTTGGCTCGTCAAGTAATAGCATATCAGGGCGTGATAGTAACAAACGGCATAATGCCACACGGCGTTTTTCACCACCGGATAATTTGCTTACATCCGCATCCCATGGTGGCAGGCGCAAGGCATCAGCCGCTTTTTCTAACTGCGAGCTTAAGTTGTGCGCATCCCAAGTTTGTATGATGTTTTCCATCTTGCCTTGTTCTTCAGCGAGCTTATCAAAGTCCGCATCAGGGTCCGCATATTCGCCGTAGATTTCGTCCAGACGCGAAAGTGCATCTAAGGCTTCGCGCATGCCATCTTCGACGTTACCACGTACGTCTTTGCTGTCATCTAACTGCGGCTCTTGCGGTAGATAACCGATTTTAGTACCGGTTTGCGCGCGTGCCTCCCCATTAAATTCAGTGTCCACGCCGGCCATGATGCGTAGTAAGGTTGATTTACCCGAACCATTGATACCCAATACGCCGATTTTGGCACCTGGGTAAAAGGATATATTGATATTTTTTAAAATCTCGCGCTTAGGCGGAACAAGTTTTGACACGTTGTTCATCGTGTAGATATATTGAGCCATTAACACTCCGATAGACTACATAGAAGAGGTCAGCAAATGTTACTCAGCGCTAATGCTAAGAGAGCTGCGCCTCAAAATCAGGGGTACAAATTGTCTGCCATTATCGCATTGTAGCGCATGCCCTGCAAGCTGACAGGCTTTTTCCCACTTTGTTTAACGCCTTTTGCATAAAAGCGCTAAACAAAGCCACTATTTAATATCGCGATACCCACATCTCAATATAACTATATGCTCAGCTGATAAACTTAGGTGAGTTGGCCGCCACAAAAAATTGCAGCAAACCTTTCGCAAAGTTAAGTAATAGTCGTTAAGATATAATTAAGAGCAGTGTGGTTCAAAGCCCTATTTAGATAAAAGTAGTTTAAATAAAGGCTATCATAAAAGGCAATTATTAAGCATTAAGACTAACATTAAAGAAATCAGATATGAGGTATTGTGCCTATGGCCAGTGGCTATCGCCCTGAAATTATCCAACGCGCGTTTGTTGACTTTATCGGCTCGCGCTTGCATCCGTTTTGGTCATTGACCACCCCGAAGCTGCGTCTGCTTGCAAGGGTTGCACTCAGTGAAGACTTAATAACGCTACAGTTTGAGACCAATCGCGCCTTTAAACAGCAAGTATTTAGCTTAAACGGTGGTTGGGAAGGCGGTCAGCATATTAATCTAAGCGTTCCTATCAATGGCATTTATCATCAACGCAGTTACTCGTTAGTAGGGTTACCGCAGCAACCGCTGTGGTGGAACGATGCTGATAATGACAACCATACTAGCAAACAGCAACGCCATACCATTACGATTGCCATTAAGCCGCAGGGGTTAGTTTCTGATTACTTAACCAAACTTGCCCCGATTGGGACTATATTCGATAGTGGTGTCCCGAGTGGCGACTTTACCTTAGCACAAAAGTTAAATGAAACAACACGACTTCATCGACGGCCTGATAAACAGCCGGTACTATTATTTATAGCCGGTGGAAGTGGCATCACTCCAATGCTAGGGCTAATAAAACAGGCGCTACAGGCTGAGCGGGAAGTCACTTTATTACATTATAATCGGACACCCCTTCTAACAACTTATTGGCAAAAGTTAGCTATGAATTACCCGGCTTTTGCTTATCATCTCATCAACACCGATGATCCCAGTACTTACTTAGCAGACACACGGCATTTAAGTGCGCAAAGTTTATTGGCATTAGACTTACCCTTAGCCGATACCCAGATATTTGCTTGCGGTTCACAAACGTTTTTAGCACAGCTACATCGTGTTACCGCTGAGATAGTTCTGACAAATGATCATTCTTTACGTGATAATATCATTGTAGAGCGCTTTAGCACGGCTTTGCCTGAGATGAATAGAGATGGCAAAGATGAAATAGAAGACACTGAATCACAAACTGTTTATTTACGGTCGCGCCAACGGCAATTTATTACTAGCACTACTTTACTGTTAGGCGCTGAGCAAGCAGATATGCGCCTATCTTATGGTTGCCGTCAAGGTATCTGTCAATTGTGCCGCTGCAATAAAATTAGCGGCGTGGTCAAAAACATCCAAACCGGCAAAATAAGCGGCAATGGTACAGAGTCTATTCAGACTTGTATCAACGTGCCGATGACTGATGTGGTGCTCGATATTTAGCAGCACATTTGCAATCAGCAATCACAGCCTTATCTATTCTGTATTTATTAGCTATTATGTACGTAAGTTAGCTAAACTGACCCAAAAACAGCGCTCAGTACCATACGTAAATAGACTAACCCTACCCTATATTGTATGCTAAAACTATTCGACTTATTAAACCGACCCTGTATTTTCAACACTATATTTCCAGAGACATGTTTTCTAAATCAGAAACATGACCTGTAAATCTATAGAGGCTCAGTTAAGGATTACTTATGCGCATGTTACCGCCAATATCCAACGGCCACTCTGCTGTACCCATATTAACTGCATTAACCGATGCGCAGTTGGCGGCAGCTGATCGCTTAGTATTGACAGCGCCGATTGCTGCTCATACAGCGTCTAGTGACTACCAGAATAGCAGCAATCAAACCGGTAACCAAACTCAACCTATTCGCTATCCTACCTTGACCGGTGCGCCATTAGCGAAATCCCAGACCGAAGCGCTAGCGGATGAGCTAGGTGCCTTATATAAAAGTGTGATGGACTCGTTAGGGGCTGATGATGCGCGCTATATTGAGCGCGTTTATAATACCGTGGTCTATAGTGAGCTTGTCGCCCGGGGTCTGCTAGCAGTAGCGGGACGCCTGTCATCAAAACGCAGCCAATTGAGCGTTTGGCTACTAGGTACTGCCATATTGAGCTTTAGCAAAATATTAAACAATATGGAGCTTGGCCATAACGTCATGCACGGGCAATATGATTGGATGCAACATCCGCATCTAAATAGCCAAAAGTTTGACTGGGATATCGTTTGTCCTGCACCTTTATGGCAGCATTCACACAACTACTTGCATCATACCTTTACCAATATCGTTGGCCGTGACCATGATGTTGGCTATCATTTAATTCGAGTTACCGATGAGCAAGCGTGGATACCAGGCGATCGCTATAATCCACTCAAAACTATTATTCTGGCACTCGGCTTTGAGTGGGCCGTGGCATTTCATGATATCCAAATCTGTGTCGATGAATATGCGGATACCCCAGAATTGCATGAGACTCTGCAGCAAAAATCACGTGCTTTATTTGCCAAAATTGGTCGTCAAGTGGGCAAGGATTATGTCGCCCTGCCTGCGATTGCCGGATTGGCATTGGGTCGCCGTAGTGCGATTACGACGCTAAGCGGTAATATCACGGCCAATATCGCTCGCAACTTATGGACGTGGGCCGTTATATTTTGTGGTCACCTCACTGAGCAGGCGCACATTTATACCCATCTCGATGATAATGAGAGCAAAGGTGATTGGTACGTGCGTCAGATTCTGGGTTCTAGTAACATCCAAGGCAGTAAATTATTTCATATTTTAACGGGTAATCTATCGCATCAAATTGAACACCATATCTTTCCTGATATGCCCGCTCACCGCTATGCCAGCATTGCCCCGCAAGTTCAGGCCATATGCCAAAAATATAACATAGCCTATAATACCGGACATTTCGGTACTCAGTTTCGGCAAGTACTGACGCGTATTCAACATTTTAGCAAACCCAGTGCCGATGAATGGAATGCCTACCAGCAATCATTATTAACGTCTGACGCTGATGGCGTGATAGATGCTGAGAAGATTGCTAAAAAAGAACAACGTACAACAACAGCAGGGCATGGTCTTAGTAAATATATTCCAGAAGTGGTGCGTCACTCTTGGTTTTATGCGTGGAAAGTCAAATAAAAATAGCAGTAACATTTCGCCTATCTACTCTTACCATCAGTCACTGGTAACCTCATCAGCATACGCTCATAATGGTGTAATATTATATGCAGTTAATATTGTCATATAAACAAATGGACAAATATAATAGATAAATGGACAAAATTTATAATAAAAAAGGAGTTCTCTTATGAGTACAGCAAGTTCTCAAAAAAACCTAGACATTACCCATAATGAATCAGCCAAACGTTTTGAAACCACTATTGATGAGCAAACGGGCTATATCAGCTATCAAGAACGTGGCGATACGCTAGTCTATGACCATACTATTGTTCCGCAGTCGTTAGGGGGTCGCGGTGTTGGTTCAGCATTGGTTAAGCATGCATTAGACTATGCACACGAACATAACAAAAAAGTCGTGCCTCAGTGTTCGTTTGTGTCTTCATATATTAATAGGCACCCTGACTATCAAGATTTGATATAGTCGAACCTGAACGAATCCGTCTGTTGATTGCAGTTGGAGCCAGTGTCTTCTTAATATAGTGCGCTAAATATCAGTTTATGCTTGACAATATTTGGCTTACCATACAAACATTATTCATTGAACAAAAGTAACATTTAGACTGTCTACTCTCAACACTGGTAATCTTAATGACAACCGTACAAAATGGTTAAATACAGAATACAATAATGGTGCACGATTAAAAACTTAATAAATATAACACCTCATAATAAAAAGGAGTTCTTTTATGAACACACAAAATTCGCAAAAAAACTTAGACATCACCCATAACGAGCAAGACAACCGTTTTGAAACGACTGTTGATGGACAAACAGGCTACGTCAGTTATCAAGATCGCGGTGACACCTTAGTCTATGACCACACTGAAGTGCCACAAGCATTGGAAGGCCAAGGTGTTGGCTCAGCCTTGATTAAGCATGCACTAGATTATGCGCGCGAACATGACAAAAAGGTCGTACCACAATGTCCATTTGTAGCTTCTTATATTGATAAGCACCCTGATTATCAGGATCTGATATAGTCAAACCCGAATAAATCCGCTACAGCGTCATCCTTATCCTTGTATCGAAATTATTCGAAATGGATTATATGACCAAGTCATTATAGAATATGAATAACACTTAAAATAAAAACGCCACATTTATCAATCGCAATGCGACCATTTTCCACTAAAAACCTAAGTAGACCTACCCGCCTATTTGCCTGACACCTCTGCTCATATATCTCTAACCAAATATATGGCAAGATATAAGGTATAGGTGGGTTTTTTGGCCTATAGTATTTGTGTAAGACGTACTAATAATCATATAAAATCTCAGTCACCCCTTCTTAAAACTTAAGCAAATTTCCCCCGATAACATATACAATAACAAAGGATATTCCTATGAGTAGTTTATCTGATCAACAAATTGATTTACAGCTAGAAGCGCTGGCAGGCTGGGAACGCGATGGTAGCAGTATCGTCAAAACCTATCACTTTAGCGACTTTATTGAGGCTATCAGCTTTATGACTCAGGCGGCATTTCATGCCGAAGCACTCGAGCATCACCCTGAATGGCGCAACACTTATAACGTGGTGGAGGTACGCCTAACGACTCATGATACGGGCGGTATTACCAGTCACGATATTCGTTTGGCAAAACGGATGGAGCATATCATCCAGCCCAAGCGTTTATAATTTAGACCCATTTAGCACGCATTTATTCGGCTTTGAAAATAGACTTAAGCTTTAAGTATAAAAAAGTCCTCAATCGAGGACTTTTTTATACTGATTAAATTAGATAGCTAACTTATTACATCTTACGACCAACAAAGGCCACGATAAATAGGATAACAGCAACGACTAGGAAGATATAAGCTAGGTTAGAAGATAAACCAGCGACTCCACCAAAACCTAGTAGACTTGCGAGTAATGCGATAACGGCAAAAATGATAGCCCAACGAAACATAATTATTCTCCTCAGATAAACGATATTGGTACTTATTGTTGATACTTATTTTTTAAACACTTTTGATTTTATACTTACTGCATATGTGAGTAGATTAGCAACATTTAAACGCAATATACGTGCACTTTGGTTATTATCACGCTAAGTTGTGTAACCTTTGTAGTAGTCTTACCTTATTTAGAGCACATTTGAGTTATTTAAAATTTTTTACTTGGCTTTTGACTGCATATGTGTCCATATTGCTTCCGTTTACTTAATTTAAATCACTATGAACAAAAAATCTGCTATAAATATACTCAATATATCGCAATTTTTTTATTTCTCGGCAAAACGTTTGAGTAAAATTATTAGCAATTCATTCTTATCAGTAAAATATCAAGGACAATAATTATGGATAACAATACCGATAATATAGAAAAAAATACCGATAACTCCGAACGACCTTATGCGATTGTTTTATATGGTGCTACCAGCTTTGTTGGACAAATTACTGCCCATTATCTGGCACAATTTTTATCAAACTCAAAGTCTAAAGACGACTCTGACTCTGATTCGAAAGAAAAAGCCCCGCAAACAGTTGCATGGGCGATTGCTGGACGTGATGAAGACAAGCTAAAAAAACTACAAGCTGAGCTTAATGAGGCTCAGAAAGATAATAAATCGAATACCACAGTCGATATCATTATTGCCGATAGCAACGATGATGACAGTCTTGATGCCATGACTAAGCAAACCAAGGTCGTTATTTCAACCGTTGGCCCTTACCTTAAATACGGTGAGCCACTGATTAAATCCTGTGCCAACCACGGTACCGACTATGTGGACCTTACTGGTGAAGCGATTTTCATTAAAGATATGATGGATAAGTACCAAGATGCCGCACAAAAAAGTGGCGCACGCATCGTTAACTCTTGCGGCTTTGATTCTATTCCCTCAGACTTAGGGGTTTATTTCACCCAGCAGCAAGCTGAAGCAAAGTTTGATAAATCCTGCGAAGTCATTAATATGCGCGTGAAAGCGGCCAAAGGTGGCTTGTCCGGCGGTACCATCGCTTCGATGGCCACTATCTTTGCAGAAGTAGGTCAAGATAAGGCGCGTCGTCGCCAACTAGCTAACCCATACCTGCTTAATGATGATGAAAATGTCCCTGATATACGCCAAGATAATGTCAACAAACCAGAATACGATACCGAACATGACCGCTGGCTGGCACCTTTTGTGATGGCCAGTATTAATACCCGCATCGTCCATCGCAGTAATCAGCTACTCGATTACGAATATGGTCGCGACTTTAAATATGACGAAGCGATGTGGATGAAAGATGGGGTTAAAGGCCAGCTGATGAGTGTCGGCATGAGTGTTGGGCTGTTAGGTTTCGCCACTGCTATGAGCTTTAAGCGCAGCCGTGAATTCCTCTCTCAGCATGTTTTACCTAAATCAGGCTCTGGCCCGTCTAAGTCTGAGCAAGAAAACGGCTTTTTTGATATTCGCTTCTTTGGTAAGACTTCCAAACAAGACATTATCAATACCAAGGTCACCAGTGATAAAGATCCCGGCTACGGCAGCACTTCACGCATGTTGGCACAATCAGCGTTGTGTTTAGCACAAGACATTGCTAAAAATGACGTTGGTGGTGGCTTTTGGACGCCGGCATCTGCCATGGGTGATCAGTTATTAACCCGACTTGAAACCTATGCTGGTATTCGCTTTGAAGTAATTGTTAATAAAAGCTAATACAGTTTTGCTATCAGCTGATAACTGACTTTTATTAACTAAAGCCTATTACCTACAGTTAACTAAATCACTGCGTCTTTAAATAAGGACAAGGTTATGACCGCATTCTAATATTAGGATGCGGTTTTTTGCTATTCAAATTAAGGCATCTGGATTTAATAAAATTAACTTATTAACTCGAGCGTTTGAAATATTAGGGATAGAATGTTAATAAATATTAACATTGTATGTATTCAGTAAATAATATTACAGGTTTACTAGTTTTTTATACATTATGATACATATTCTTAGCTTAATGACACAGCCATACTAGACCAGCTCGCGTAACCTTATTAAGGTAAACGTATAAGATTATTAATGACAATTACGAGGAAACTATTATGAAATTGAACATATTAACCGCAGCGATTCTAACTTCTGGTTTAGCTATGTTTGCCAGTTCTGCTAATGCTGGTATGAAAACCGATGGTCATGGTAACGTGGGCTATGATAGCTATGATGAGTGTGTTGCTGCGGTTAAAGATGGCTCTGCCAAATTCTATACCCCTTACACTTACCAAAAGCCAATGCGCCGTGCTGGGGAAGCCTCTATCAAAAAAATGCGGTTATCGGAAGTTATGATTCCACAGAATGTGGTAAGTAGCAATAATCTAGGCACTGCTGATTATGCAGCGGGCGCTTGTGATTTAGGTGTCGGTCAATCAAATGGTCGTTATGGGGTGTCAGGAGCACTTGTTGGTAAATACGTTCCTATCGCCGCTGATATGCCTGTTAACGTCTACATGGACAAGAGCGGCAACCCTACCCGCCTAAGCATGCAGCAGTGTGATAACCATTTCGGTGATAAGTTTCCAACTCCCGTAGTTAGCGAAGTTAAGGCGACTGAGGAAGCAGAAGCGCCGGAAGCACAAATCGCTATCGCTGAAGAACGTAGTGTAGAGCCGGTTATAGTAGAAACCAAACGTGTTATCCGTCCTGCTAAATATCGTGTTAAAGAAGTGATTGTTGCTCCTGAAGACCAAGTGAGACGCGTTAATACCTCTACTGGTACCGCTGTAGCCGTAGAGTCTGGTACAAATCGTAGAATCGTTGTTGGTCAAGAAGCAGGTGATGACATTATTAACAATACCGAAGTCGATCAGGATGTTCCAGTAATCCGCGTACCTGCTAACGAAGTGCAAAGACGCCTTGTGGATCCAAATACTGGTGAATACGTGATTGTTGAATAAGCTTTAACAATAAACGCGTGGACAGTACAATTTAATATTACGAAGGTTGGATATATAAAAAGTAATACCTTCATGCCGTCGTAACAACACGAATACAGGAATTGCACAATGTCACACCAGAACATTGAACCGTTAGACTATTAATCTACGTACTACTGGATCATTAAGGTTATAGTTGCTAGTCTTATGCCTAAAGATTATGACTAATTTAGATTAGCTTATAAGACTTTTAGTTCGAATCGATCATGATAATCACTAGAGTGGTTATCATGATTTTATTTTATATATTTAAAATTATAAATAGATTCGTATTGTAGAAAATAACGTTAAATTGTTTATTGAGTTTAAGAGCGTTTTAAACTGACAATCCAAATCTGTAAATCAAGGAATTAATTAATGCAAAAACGTACTTTACCTCTATCGCTACTCATTGGCGCCGCCCTTACTATTCCAAGTTTAGCAATGGCAGCACCTGCTAATAATAACAATATTACACCAGTGGATATGCCTACTGCGACTGCTGAAAATACGCTCGAGACTGAAGAAAGTACGGATAGTGAGCTACGGTCAACCCAACCTGGTTCGTTTGAGATTAGTGAAACTCAAACTATTTCAGGTGCGCGCATTAATAATGATAATAACAAAGAAGGTTTGGCTACTGAAATAGAAACGATGCAAGCCCCAAAAGAAGCTGTACAAACTCCAGAAGAGACTCTAGGAGATCCACAAGAAGCTGTACAACAGGCTCCACAAGAAGCCGTACAAACCCCCAGAACTGCGACGCAACCGCAATCATTAGCTAGATAAATTGGCATCGCTAATTACTAGCGATTATTAGTGGGATTGACACTAATAGTTTAAAATCTGTCGACAAGCTCATTAAAGTCAACCTTCAATGCTATAAGCAAAAAGAAAAAGTTATCATGGTGGGTTACTAGCCACGCCAATCTATTCATAATGAGACACCTCTTAAATGAAGATTCTAAACTAAAAAAAGGCAGCCCAATGGCTGCCTTTTTTTATTACTCATTATGAACGAGTTATTCAAACACTACTACCTGCCATCGAAGTATTACTTCTTACCTTTAGACACGCCTGCTTCTTTTAATAACGCTCCAAGAGTACCGATTTTAATAGGTGCTTCTGATTTGGTGGCCTTCGGCGTTTTACTACCAGTATTACTAGGCGCGCCTGCGTTACCTTTATCACCTTTATTGTCATTTCTGTCAGAGCGCTTACCACGCGGTGCAGAACGGCGCTTATCATCAGCTGCCGGACGATTGCTACGTGGACGGCTGGCTTTATCATCGCCGCTATCATTACTTGTTGCAGCAGATTTATTGGCGGCGCGAGTAGGTTTTGCGACTTCTGGCTTCATACTAAAGCCAATGCGGCCACGCGACTCATCGATAGCAATGACGCGGACGGAGATAATATCACCCGGTTTGACGCGGTTCATAGGATCTGCGACGAAGTCATTGGCCATCTGCGAGATATGTACCAAGCCATCTTGATGAACGCCAACATCAACGAAGCAACCAAAGGCAGTCACGTTAGTAACCACGCCCTCTAAGGTCATGCCTTCAGTCAAATCCTTAATGCTATTGACGTCATCACGGAAGTTAGCTGTTTTAAACTCAGGACGCGGGTCGCGAGCAGGTTTTGCCAGCTCCTCAATAATAGCTTTAACACTGATATTGTCATCATTGGCAGTGACAGTAGTAATATCGATGCTATTAAGAACCCCATCATTACCTAATACGTCGCTTAAATCTTTGCCGGTTTGCGCTAATAAGCTATCAACCAATGCATAGCTTTCTGGATGCACACCGGTGGCATCGAGCGGATTGCCACCATCATGTACCCGCAGAAAACCTGCGGCTTGCTCAAAGGTTTTGACCCCTAAGCGCGGCACATCTTTAAGCGCTTCACGGCTAGCAAAAGCGCCATGTTCTTTACGGTAGGTAACGATTTGCTGGGCAACGTTGCGATTAAGACCTGCAATGTGTGCCAAGATCGCAGGACTGGCGGTATTAACATCAACACCGACCGCATTCACACTATCTTGAGTGACCTTATCAAGACTGTCTGCCAATTGCGTTTGGTTCACATCATGCTGATATTGACCAACACCGATCGCTTTTGGATCAACCTTGACCAGCTCTGATAAGGGATCTTGGAGACGGCGGGCAATAGATACCGCTCCGCGTACAGAGACGTCCATATTGGCAAGCTCGTCACTGGCAAGCTCACTGGCTGAATAGACCGAAGCCCCAGATTCATTAACGATAACGGCTTTGGCTTGTAGCTTATCATTAGCAGCCAAAATCTCTTTAACCATCGCATCGGTTTCGCGGCTAGCAGTACCATTACCAATAGCGACTAAATCGACGTTATAAGTGCTTAGCAGCTTATCGATAACCGTTTTGGCCTCGCTCATTTTATTATCAGGAGCAAATGGATAGACAGTAGCGATAACTGGCTTGTCAGCGTCATCAAGCATGACATGACCTTGCGCATCGATAATGGCCATTTTAACGCCATGACGGATACCAGGATCAACGCCCAAGATAACTTTACGGCCTGCAGGCGCTGACATTAATAGGTGCTGTAAGTTATTAGCAAACACCTCAATGGCATCCGCTTCTGCAGTCAGACGTTTTTCAGTTAATAGACGATGTTCGATGTGTGGACGCCATTTGTCTTTCCAAAGACTCGTTGCTGCCTCAGCTAAAAACTCGCGACGCGCATCAGGTGCTTTGGCATCAATATCGAAATGCTTGACGATTTTTTCGACAAATGGTGCATCTTCGCCTTCGATTTTTAGACCGAGGACGTTTTCTTGACGACCGCGTAGCATGGCTAATAAGCGGTGATTAGGCAAACGTGCGAGACTTTCGCTATGTTCAAAGTAGTCTTTGAACTTCTCGCCTACTTCGCGCTTCTCATCACTAGCAACGCTTGATACGATATTTGCAGTTTTTGCAAAACCGTTACGCAAGTTATCTAATAAATCTAATGCTTGGGTCCAATCATCGACGATGATGGCTTGCACGCCAGCAAGTTGCTTGTCTATATCGCTGAAATCGACTTCAACCTCATTACCGCTATCGTCAGAGATGCTGGTAGGAACTTGATAGCCCGCCAGCGCATCTGTTGGGGTAATCTCCGTCGTCAAGAGTAATTGAGCTGCCGTATCAAGGCCAGCCGCGCGTGCTTTAGCAGCTGGTGAGCGGCGACGCGGACGGTACGGCAGATAGATGTCCTCTAACTCAAGCTTAGAAGTCGCATTATCGATACGCACTTGCAGCTCATCCGTTAGATTGCCCTGAGTACTGAGCAACTCTACAATTTTGAGCCGGCGGGTTGCCATATCGCGCTCATAGTTGAGCGACTTCTCAAGTGCGCGTAATTGCGCATCATCGAGGTTCTGGGTTTTCTCTTTGCGATAACGCGCAATAAAGGGCACAGTCGCGCCATCATCGTAGAGTTTGACAAATGCGTTGACTTGAGCAGACTTAATGCCAAGCGCGCGAGCAAGTTTGTCGTGAATATTCGCGTGTGTGGTTGCGTCCAAGCCCTGTGCTTTTGTTGGGGCTTGAGAAGACGTTTGGGTTTCAGTGCTACTCATATCCGTATCAATCGTTGAGAAATGTAGCTTGGCATTATAGCAAAAGCGGCATGAATAAAAATTCTTTTTATATTTTCGTTACTTATCATCATTTTTATCACACAAATCCCTATATATTATCAGGTCATAGACCTTATTAAACAAACGCATACAGCATTTATGCACACGAGTGATGCAATTGTCAATGCAATCTTATACACTAAAGCGGTAAACATATAAACGTTGACCAATAATCAGTGGTTACACAAAAGTTGTGATTACTCTACCACTCTGACAATAGTTAATAAACTAACCATTATACTTTTCCCACAATAATTTTTCTGACAACAGTTTTTTTGAAAAAAATAACGTTCATTAAGGGAATTTTGCATGACTGATAATAAAAGCTCCGATAAGATGACTCAGCGTATTTTAGTGGTCGATGATGACGCACGCTTGCGCTCTTTGTTACAACGCTTCCTAGAAGATGACGGCTTTGTGGTACGCACGGCTCATGATGGCAGTCAGATGGATAAATTGATGCAGCGAGAGTTGTTTTCCTTAATAGTATTAGATTTGATGCTACCGGGTGAAGATGGTATCTCTATCTGTAAGCGTTTGCGTGAAGATAATAGCGATATTCCTATTATTATGCTGACTGCAAAAGGCGGTGATGCTGATCGTATTGCCGGTTTAGAGGCTGGAGCGGATGATTACTTACCTAAGCCTTTTAATCCCAAAGAATTATTAGCGCGCATCAAAGCAGTACTACGCCGACAGAACCGTGAGCTGCCCGGTGCGCCAAGCTTCCAGTTAGAAGTGGTTGAATTTGGGCCATGGACGCTTGATTTGTCCACTCGCACGCTTAAACGTGATGGTAGTGTAGTAACACTAACCACGGGTGAATTTTCGGTGCTTAAAGCGCTGGTACAACATCCGCGTGAACCATTGACCCGAGATAAGCTCATGAACCTTGCTCGTGGTCGCGAGTGGGGTGCAATGGAGCGCTCAATCGATGTGCAAGTGTCGCGTCTACGTCGCTTGATTGAAGACAATCCGTCACAAGCGCGCTATATCCAAACCGTATGGGGTGTGGGTTATGTGTTTGTCCCTGACGCCGACGAAGCAGAAACAGTTGCTGCTGCTGAAACGACTGACTAATTTTTAATTTAGTGCTTTATGACAATGCCCCCTAGCATCCAAAACATACCTTGTACTCTCGTGACAGGGTATATTTTGGATGCTGGTAAGGCTAACCTCATTAATCAGCTGCTCGCTACGAAACCTGTTGATGCACGTTAGCCATTATTAATTAATGTGTTTGGGCGCATTGGTATCGCACTAATCCTTTAAAAACACTATCAAATGAAGCTGGTAGCATAATCAAAACAAAAAAAAGCCAACACGGAATCGCAATGTTAGCTTTTTTATTGATTTTTAAGCTTTATTGGTTTTAAACTTAATCAGTTAGCGTAACTGACTGTCCTTACTACCACGGCGATTAAACAACTCAGCCGCTTTGGCGTCTTGCTCAAGCTCAACCTGACAACCAATGCAATGCTGAACACCAGGTACAGCTACCCGCCGCGCCTCTGGTATAGCTTCACCACATTCATCACAAAACTCTGCGCTGTCGCCTTTCGGTAGCGCGCTCCGCACTCGATCCAAGGCATCATTAACCGTGGCATCCATCTGTTCGTGTTCTGCCCCATCTCTTGACCATCCACCTGCCATAATCTTATCCTTTGTTGTAATTGCTTATTATTGATAACTGCTCATTTTTAATAGCATAAAACGCTTTAAGAACAGATAGATGGGGCTAAACTAGACTCGTTTCAATATATAAGCCTGCACAAAAATCATTAGAAACAGACTATTTACATTAAATCCTTCAAGCTAAATTAGCATTCTACAGCTAATCTTTTGGTTGTAGCGCGACCACTTGACCACGCACATTAATACTGGCATCACTCATAAGGTAGACATAGCCTGCCATAATGTCCTCTGGAGTTTTGAGGGACATTGGGTTTTCACCTGGAAAAGCATGAGCGCGCATATTGGTACGCGTGCCACCAGGATTAATACAGTTAAAACGCAGATTGGTCGTATTGCGAGTCTCTTGGGTAAAGATGTCACTCATGCCTTCAACGGCCTGTTTCGATATGGCATAAGCACCCCAAAACGCGCGGGGATGGGTACCAACGGTGCTTGAGGTAAAGACAATAGAGCCGTTCGTAGCGTCTTTAAGTAAAGGCAGTAATGCTTGGGTCAGCATAAAGGTGGCGTTACAGTTTACCTTCATAACTTTGGCGAAAATATCGACATCGTACATCTCAAGCGGCGTCAGCTCACCAAGCAAGCCCGCGTTGTGCAGGATGCCATCAAGTTGCCCGACTTCTTTATCAATCAGATTTTCTAATTGCTGCATCTCAGCATAAGTGGCAAACTCTAAATCCATCGGTAGTACCGCTGGCTGCTTGCCACCCATACTCTCGATCTCATCATAAACCTGTTCAAGCTTGCTGCTGGTACGACCTAATAACAACACAGTGGCACCGTAACGTGCATAGGTTAAGGCAGCTGTACGCCCAATACCAGAACCTGCACCAGTAACCAAGATAGTCTTGCCCTCCAAGCAACTCTCCGCTGCTACAAAACTGCGGATATCATCATGGGATAAGGCTTGATTAGCGTCTAGTTTAATATTTTCATTAGCATTGTCACTCATGGGTTTACTCACTACTTATCGTTTGAAAAATGTCGTTTAATAGAAACTATTTAAGCAAATGTCGTTTATAGATATTCAAACTTACCAGAAGACAATAACAGCTGATTCAACTGTTGCGGGGTGTTAGTAATATAATCTGCACCCCACTTTTTTAAATTATTTTGGTCTTCAGGAGGTATATAACCATAAGCGGCTAAAATCGTTGGCATTCCAGCGGCTCTACCCGCTTCAATATCGCGTACATGGTCGCCCACATAAAGCACACTACCTGCTGCACCGCGCGAAATACCCAGCTTCTCTAACGCCAAATACATAGGCTCTGCATCTGGTTTCTTCCGCGAGACATCTTCAGGGCAGACCAATACTTCATAACGCTCATCTAGCTGCATAATCTTGAGCAGTTGCTCCGCAAGATAACGCGGCTTATTGGTAACAATCCCCCAGGGTACACCTCGACTCTCAAAAGTGGTCAACACTTCTTCAAGCTCAGGGAATACGCAGCTATTCACACAGATCTCTGCCGCATAATCATCCAAAAATTGTTGCCGAAATGTCAGTAAATCCTCTTCGCTGACTTCTGATTGTCCATTGTGGTGCAGCATAAGTTGCACCATCGCTGAGGCTCCAGCAGATACTTGCTCACGAATATCTGCTTCAGGCGGCGCTTGCCAGTTGTTCTCGCTGCTCATTTTGCCAATAATGCGCACAAAATCAGCAGCGGTATCAATTAAAGTGCCGTCAAGATCAAATAATACTGCTTTTACAAACTTGGACATGATAGATGCTCTTATTGTTATTACAAATTACGTTAAACTATAGTAAAGTCGAAATAGCGGGCTAACTATAGTGGCCTTTGTACAGCCAACATATAATTAACATCGACATTCTGTGCCAGCCAGTAGCGTTTGGTCAGCGGATTATAATGGAGCCCAATGATATCTTGGCGGGCAAATCCAGCATTCTGTGCCATTTTATCGAGCTCAGCGGGGGTGATGAATTTAGCATAGTCGTGGGTGCCGCGATCAAGCAAGCGCAGCACATATTCGGCACCAATAATAGCAAAGAGATAGGATTTAGGACTGCGGTTAATAGTAGACAGCACGCAAACGCCGCCTGGCGCTAGCAGCTCAAAACAAGCATCTACAATGGCGCTAGGGTCAGGGACATGCTCCAGCATTTCCATACAGGTCACCACATCGAACTGACCACTATGGGTCGCTGCAAAGGTTTCGACGGGGATATGCTGATAGCGTAAAGTTTGGGAAAGGCCGCTTTGCTCTGCATGGACACTGGCTGCTTTTAGGTTCTCAGCTCCTAAATCAATTCCGGTCACATCAGCGCCGCGCCGCGCCATAGATTCGGCCAAGATACCGCCGCCGCATCCGACGTCGAGGATTTTTTTGCCCGTCAATCCCGTTTCCGCCGTTTTATCAGTGTCTATGCCTTGATAGCCACGTTTGACGTTTTGCTCTATCCAGTTCAGACGTAACGGGTTGATTTGGTGCAAAGTTGCAAATGCACCGGTATTATCCCACCATTCATGCGCCAGCTTATTAAACTTATCAACTTCACTTGGATCAACGTTGGTTGCGGTATTCATAGCACTTTCCTCTATTGTCAGTATATCTTTATTGTCATTATATTATATAGTGTACGTAGTCATACGCTTAATGTTAGCATGAGAGCAGCCGCTTTGTCGTCAGCACATCGTGACCGATTGTGAATAGTATTATTGGACAATTAATCATCATCCAAAGGTAAACGATGCGATTAACTGATCGTACTATATTAATGTGTTATAGGTTATCAACTCGTCATCAGCTGGGTTATTAGCCAGTACAGCGGTTGCTAAAGACCAGCAAGATCTCTTAAATAATGCCTCACAGCTTTACAACCATTGGTTAAGAATGCAGTTCACAAATACCGTCATTTTACGTTATTATAGATAAACTTCGGCAGGCTAACTGCGCTATTTTTTACTACCTTCAAAGCCTAAACTTCAAAATCTAAAAAGTCTTCAGTATTCACTTCTCAAGGAAACAGTATGAAACGTGTCATCGCATTGACTGGTCTGGCTTGCGCCATTGGACTTTCTAACATGGGCGCACAGGCCGCCAACTATGTCGCCGGAAAAGATTATCGCGTGGTCGATAACCCAGAAAATATTAGCGGTAATGCTATTATTGTCCGCGAGTTCTTTTGGTATGGTTGCCCGCATTGCTACACGCTTAATCCGCATATGGAAAAATGGGCAAAAACCAAAGACAAAGACGTGGCATTCTTCAAAACGCCAGCTGCATTGAATCCTGTTTGGGAAGCCAGCGCCCGTGGTTTTTATGCCGCGCAACTATTAGGCTATGAAGATAAAACCCATGATGCATTATTTGAAGCAGTGCATAAAGATGGTAAGCAGTTATTTGATCAAGCGTCACTAAGCAAATGGTATGCGACCAAAGGCATTGACCAAAAGAAATTCAACAGCCTATATAACTCGTTTGCAGTCGGTACTAAGATTGGACGCTCACAGACAGGTGCTAAGCGTTATCAGCTCTCGGGCGTGCCAGCAGTCGTCGTACAAGGTAAATATGTCGTAACCGGTGAAGGCGCTCAAGTAACTAAAGTTGTTGATTATTTGGTTGATAAAGCACGGGCTGAGAAAAAATAGCCGTTTATAGTCTATATATAACTTACTTATATATAGCTAAGTTATATATATTAGCGCTGTTTATGATTAACGCACCTTAATTAACAAGCCGTTATTGATAGACCTTTATTAATAGACAGTTATTAGCGACATAAAAAAGCCAATCATTAGCGATTGGCTTTTTTATAATCAATTATTAGGAATTAATTTTTGCTCGTCTAACTCTCATTTTAGGTAAGCACTTAAAAGAGTTTAATACTTTAACTCAGTTAAAATAGCCACTTCACGAATATAACTGACCAAATCTTCTTTAGACTCTTGCATCAGCTCATCATCCTGCATATGCTTGGCGTATTCAATCCACAATAGCAATTGATATAGGCTATTGCGTTCCGATGCTTTGTACTGCTTAACAAACTGCTTGAGCGTACCCTCATCGTTGATATTCAAACGCTCAGACCAACTTTCGATTTTAGCGACCTGTTCATTAGCAAAGAACGCCTCAAACAGAGCTTTGACCAGTTCGTGACGGTTTTCTTCACTGATTAGTTTGCCAACACGTTTGGTTTGACGATTGCGGGCGTTAGCGCTAGTAATCTCAGCAAGCGCCATCAATTCCGCCATAAAATAATCACTGGCAGGGAGCTTTTTTAGCTGCTTTTTGGATAAGCCTGCCAGCGGTATCGACAGCATCTGCAAGCGCTCATGGGCTTTTTTAAGTTCAGTGCGCGAGACGCGCATGTCCTGTTCTGACCAGTCAATCATTAGAAGCCCTCTAAAACAATAAATAAAATTCGGTGATGGCAGTTACTACGATAAATAATAACGCGTTTTTAATTTAGCAATTTTTTAGCTTAAGCCTGCTCAACCATGCTTATTTTAGCAACAGCCCTGTTACCAGTAACTTTTTACCAATGCTAATCTACCAGCGGCTCTTTTCACGATGCTTGGCAACCACTGTCAACTCCGCTGGCAGGTTAGCAGCAAGCCTATGTTGTAGCTGTTCTGTGATAAATACTGAGCGATGTTTGCCGCCTGTACAGCCAATAGCGACGGTCACGGTATGACGATTGTTATGCAAAAAGTCTGGCAGCCAACGCTGCAAAAACTTAGCAATATCGTCTGTCATCTCAGCAACTTCGGGATAATCTGCAAAAAACCCCCCAACCTCAGAATCAAGCCCCGTAGCACTACGCAGTGCAACGTTCCAATGCGGATTGGGCAAAATTCTGACGTCAAATATAAAGTCAGCATCGATGGGACTGCCATATTTGAAGCCAAAGGATAATAGGTTAATAATCACTTTATTCTCAACGCCGATATGGTCGCGCAAATGCTCTTTTAATTGATGAATATTTAGTTTACTGGTATCAATTTTGATATCGGCACAACTGGAAATAGGCTCTAATAGCGCCTCTTCTTTTTTGATGGCTGCCGGTAAGTTATAAGCGGGATGCATTGGATTTTCAACATCTTGCGCCATTAGCGGATGCACGCGGCGGGTGGCATTAAAGCGTGCCACTAGGATAGACTCTTGCGCGGTCACATAAATGACTTTTGCCGTCTGCTGACCATAAATTTTCTTTAAGTCCTCATAAGTCGCTGCAAAGTTAGACAGATCTGCACGTGGTGAGCGTATATCAACACCCAGCGCGATTCGGCGGATACCACTTTCATTGACCAGTTTATGTACCGCTTCAGGCACTAAAGACAAGGGTAAGTTATCAATAGAATAGTAGCCAAAGTCCTCTAAAATATTTAATACTGAGGTTTTTCCAGATCCTGAACGCCCTGATATCACCAAAATACTGATGTTATCGTCTTTTTTTTGCGGTGGCGTTAGCGTGCGCTGTTGATTATTATCTTCTGCTTTCATGACCCATCACCCTAATTTACTTTTAATTTCAAATGGCTAATTTGTCTGTATTAATCGCTGGCTATTATTAATATATCGTTACCAGCAGATTGTCTAATAAACGCGCCCGTCCCAGCCAAGCGGCAACTACAATAATTAAATCTTGAGAACCCGTTGTTGGCTTTGCGGATTTACTATTTAATGCCTCCAACTCGGCAGTTTTTACCTCTAGATAATCAACAATAAAGCCTGCGGCAGTAATACGCTTACTAGCCTCTACTATAAGCGCCTCAAACCCTTTTTGAGTATGCTGACTTGCGGTGAATTGCTGCGCTAAACGTTGTAATTCTTGCTGCAATAAGGGCGCTATATTGCGCTCTTCTGGACTTAGATATTGATTGCGTGAGGATAAGGCAAGACCATCAGTAGCGCGGACGATAGGCGCAGTGATAATATCAATCGGATAGCTTAGATCGCGTACCAATTGCTTAATAATGGCCAATTGCTGATAGTCTTTTTGACCAAAAATAGCCACATTAGGCTGGACGATGTTGAATAGTTTCGACACTACAATGCCAACGCCATCAAAATGAGTTGGACGCGTCTGTCCGCACAGTTGCGTGGTAATAGCGCCAGCATGTATTGAGGTAGGTAATGGCAATATGGGATACATCTCGTCGCTAGTTGGTGCAAAAACATAGTCGGTGCCAACGGTCGTAAGCTTAGCGACATCGGCTTCTAGCATCCGTGGATAGCTGTTAAAATCTTCTCCAACCCCGAATTGAGTGGGATTGACAAAAATGCTGACTACTACAATATCGGCATGCTGTTTAGCGAGTGTTACCAGTGCTAAATGCCCGTCGTGCAAATTGCCCATCGTCGGTACTAGCGCAATACGCTGCTGGCTACGATAGTGCTTTAAAGTATCTCGCAAAGATGCGATATGATGATGAATAATAGGCATTGCGGAATCTTTTTACCTTTTAAAATAAGCTAACTTAACTTATTATTTAACGATTTGAACACTGTACTTTATAAGCAGCTAGAGCCATTACTCTAGTAAAGCTAGCCAAATTGATGCTGCGCAGTTGGAAAACTGCCCTCACGCACTGATTGCTGATAAAGTGTAAAAGCACTCTCGATGCTGCCTTCGATATTACGTTCATCGGTTAAAAAGTCGTGGACGAAGCGCGGTACACGTCCATGCTTCATACCTAGCATGTCATGCATCACGAGCACTTGCCCGTCGGTATCTGCACCGGCACCAATGCCGATGACTGGTACATTAACTGCTTCGGTCACTGCCTTAGCCAAGTCAGCTGGCACGCACTCCAACACTAACAATGCCGCGCCTGCTGCCACTACCGCTTGCGCATCAATAAATAGCTTATCAGCGCTTTCATCACTGCGGCCTTGAATTTTATAACCACCAAACACATTCACTGATTGCGGGGTCAAACCCAAATGTACACACGTTGGGGTTCCCGCATTAGCAAGAGTAGTAACCAACTCACATAACTCGCGACCGCCTTCAAGCTTAATAACGTGCGCGCCCGCTTGCATCAATTGACGGCTATTGGCAATGGCTTCTGGCAAAGTCACATAACTCATAAATGGTAGGTCAGCCAAAATCAACGCATACTCATTACTACGCGCAACATTGGCAGTATGATAAGCCATATCAGCAACCGTCACCGGTAAGGTCGAGTCATGGCCTTGTATCACCATGCCCAAGCTGTCACCAATTAAGATAGTATCAATCTGTGCTTTATCCATCGTCCGCGCAAACATAGCGTCATAACAGGTGAGGCAGGTAAATTTAATGCCGTTTTTTTTGAATTTATTTAAAGTTGATAATGTCGTCATATGACCCTCAATTTTGCTATTCAGCAACTTGCTTACGGTATATTAATACTCTACCAGTAGCTATTATCAATTAGTTTTAGCCCTTCCCAATTATTACTTTGCGGATAACGGCTTATCGGCTGCTGGGCAATCATAATATCTGGCGCTAATTCTCGCAGTGGTATCAGCACAAAATTGCGTTCAGTCAAGCCTGCATGCGGTACCGTTAATTGCGGCTCGATTATCTGCACTTGACCATACAATAAAATATCCACATCAAGGCTGCGCTCGCCCCAATGGCGCAGGCGCGCACGTTTAGCACTTTCTTCGAGCTGTTGGCAAAGCGCTAACAGATCGAGCGCTGCTAAGGTAGTCTCAAAACCAACCACAGCATTGACAAAGTCAGGCTGATCTTGCGGTCCCATCGGTGCCGAAGCGTAGAAAGAAGACACTCGAAGGTTTCGTACCTTCTCATGCTGACGCAAACTAGCAAACGCTTGCTGTAAATGCTCCACTGGTGAACCCAGCTCATTAGCCAGATTACTGCCCAAACCTAAATAGCAGGTAACCCACATATCAGCTGCAGTGCTATTAAGCTGGGCGCTACTATTCAAAGAAAGACTCATAACTGCATTTTACTCAACGATTAATGATTAGTATCAGAACTGGGCTGGCGACGGCGACGCTTTGTAGGAATAGGTCCTTTATTATTAACGCTTTGGGCGTTGCTTGCTGCTTGACTAATTTTAGCAGCTTTTGTTGCATCAGCCGCAACGCTAACATCCGCTTCTTTACCTTCACCTTTAGCTTTTTTATTGGTCTTAGTAGCATCAGTATCTTGCACTGATTTTGCAGCTGTCACCTTCTTGTCAGACTTAGCTTTAGTTTTCGCCTCGGTTTTAATGTTTGATAGTTCTGCTGGTTTAGGGGCTTTTTTCGCATAGCTGGCCACAGCTGAACTATTATCATCTGCCGCTATTCCAACCGCTATCGCATCTGTGCTTGGCTGACGGCGACGGCGCTGATGTGGTATCGGTGCATTGTTCATGCTTACCAATTGTGGCTTTTGGGCGACTTGCGTTTTTGCAGCTACAGTGCGCGGCGCTTTTGCCTTAATAATAGCTGATTGTTTAGTATCAGACGACTTAGCTTTAGACTGTTTAGCATCATTTGACTGCGCTTTAGCCTTTTCATTATCGGCTGAGCCATTTGCTTTGGCGTCCAGTTTTTCTTGCTGATGCTGACTTTTTTGCTCCGCCGTTTTGTTTTCAGTCGCTTTCGTTTTGTTAGGCTTAGTTTGCTCATCCTTATCAAGCTGCTTCTTTAGAGGCGGTACGACGTTTTCGTGCTCGATCACAAACAGTGGCGCAGGCTTAGGCAGCTTAGACACATTGCGCTTCTTAGACGTGCTATTGCTACTAGCTAAAGACAGCTGTTGCAATTGCGCTAACTCATGGCTGTCTTGCTGCTTATTAGTGGCCTGACTATTGCTGGTTTTTGACGTTACAGCTGTTGTTGACTGCTTCTCTGAAGGTACAGAGCTTTCAATGGCACGGCGACGGCGACGCGCAGGGATATTTGACGCATCATTTATAATGGTTTTTTCACGAGTGCTTGACTCATTGGCGCTTTTATCACGAGTACTTTGTCGTGATGATCCTTGCTTTGCTGCATTTTTATGAGCACTGCCACTGCCTCTATCAGACTTATCATAAGTCTTAATATTGTCTTTATTGCTATCTTTATTATCCATTGGCTTATCATTAGCATGGACCATAGGTTTTTGACGATTACGTTCACGCCCACGCTTATGTGCACCGCGGCGAATGTTTTCATCGAAGTCTTCGATAGCTTGCTGCTGATCTTCTTCAGATAGAGTCTGATAAGACTGCCACCAGTCGCCCATCTCATTGGTAGATTCAGACAATGGATGCTCAGCATCACCGCACTGCTCACGCAATAATAAAAAGTCAAAACCGGCACGGAAACGTGGATGCTCAGAAAGTTGCTCAATCTGCTTGCTACGTGGAGCCGCAAGTTTAGGCTGCAAAATCCAAATATCACGAATAAACTGTTCTGCAAATTTAGGAATAGCGGTCTTTATACGTTGACGGTCAATGACTTTGCTTGCGGCTTGCATTTGGGCATCAGCAAAAGGCATATTGCGTTTTTTAGCTTTCTCTAACTGATGTAGATAATTCTCCCACAACAAGGCGGCATAAAAGAACGCAGGGTTGATACTTTTACCCGCATTAATGCGCTTATCGGTATTGATAGCGACTTGTTTCACTAAGGCATTTGGCTCAGATGGCGGGTAAATAATTAGACTATCAATCGCACCCGACTCAAACAACAACGGCAACAATGGCACCAGATAGCCTCCGGTGAACATCTTCTGAGTTTCATCATAAAGACGATGCGGAGATATTTGCTCAAGTAGCGCCCAGTTACCATCATGAAATTGCTCAGCCAGCTCGTCATCAAACTCAAAGCCTAGCTTAGCTTTGAAACGCAGCGCACGCAGCAGGCGTACAGGGTCTTCTTCAATACGAACCGGTGCATTGCCAAGCAAACGAATGATTTTATTATCAATATCGTTAAGGGCACCGCAAAAGTCATGTACCACGCCTTTTAATGGCTGGTAATAAAGGGCATTGATTGAAAAATCACGACGAGAAAAATCTTGCTTGATATCACCCCAAACATTATCACGAATAATCATGCCATCTTGATTGGTATTGGCATCATTATTTGGCGGCCCACGGAAAGTGGCCACTTCGATTAATTCGCGTCCTGAGTACACATGCGCCAACTGAAAGCGGCGACCGATAATGCGGCAGCGCTTACCGAACACGTCTTTAATCTCGTGCGGCTTGGCGTCGGTGACGGCATCAAAGTCTTTAGGCTTCAGCCCTAACAAAGTATCGCGTACGCCGCCACCAACGATATAGGCATCAAACCCAGCTCGGGACAGGGTCGCAATTACTTCAGTAATGGAATTAGGTAATTGAGATTTATTCAGTTCTAACTGCTTGGCGGCACGCTCGGCCATGCATCTACTCCTCGCCGTTATTTTTAACCACCCCTGATGAACACAGCGTTTATCAGGCGGATGTACCCGCTAGTTTAACAAATTTTGCGCTTGCTGGGTGTGTTATGACCATTACTTGCGTGCTATTTTGTCAATATTGATGTTATTTATAGTTATAGTACAGGCATCTTTAAGTTATCGGGACTATTGTGGCGAATGAAACCAGCTACTCGTGCAGTCGCAAACGCGTACGATTTTTCTCAATAGTTTTTGGTCCAATCCCTTTTACTTTTTCTAATTCTTCAACAGTCTTAAAGTCGCCAAACATCTCTCGATATAAAATAATCGCCTGCGCTTTACTACTGCCAATGCCATGTAGCGACACCAGTTCGCCTTCGCTTGCACGATTAATATTGATGCCCATTTGCGTACGCGCTTGGGTTTCTAACTTTTCTTTCTGCAAAAGATAATTATAAGCTCTTTGAGCATTGTCAAAGCAAGGAGCAGCGTTTGCCGTATTGAGTATAATATTAAAAATAAAGGCTAAGCAAAGAGCGCTGTTCGCCAGCAAATTAATGGCTGGCAATCTATTGTAAGCGCTCATGCTGTTTTGCTTCCTCCCACAGCGTATCCATCTGGATTAAATTACTGTCTTCCAAACGCCTGCCAGCGGCTTCCAGTTGCGCCTCAATATAGCTAAAACGCGACTTAAATTTATGTACGCAAGTCAAGGTTGCCGCTTCGGCATCAAGGTTTAATTTACGTGCCACATTGACCAGTGCAAACATACAATCGCCAAGTTCTTTCTCTATTTCTCGTATATTAGCTTTTATCTCATCTTTTGACTTGTTTATAAGTTCAGCTTTTAGTTCTGCTACCTCTTCATCAAGCTTATCTAGCGCGCCACTGATACCGTCCCAATCAAAGCCTAGTTTGGACGCTTGCTTCTGTATATCTTGCGCTTGCATCAGCGCACTACCCGCCTTGGTTACATCTAAACGCCGCCGAGGCTTACCACGTGCTTCCCGAGCTTGATTTTCCTCTGCTTTAATCTCATTCCAACGTACTTTTACAGCTGCTTCATCCTTAAGGTTTTCGGCCTCAAATACATGCGGATGACGTCGAATTAATTTCTGTTGTAAGGTCGTAATGACGTCGCTAATATCAAAACGTCCTTGCTCTGCGTACAGCTGACAATGAAAAATCACTTGTAATAACACATCGCCAAGCTCACCCTTAATATCTTCGTCATCATCGGTTTGTACCGCCTCACCCAACTCATAAGCTTCTTCGATAGCATACGGAATTAGGCTATGGTTGCTTTGCTTTTGATCCCACGGACAGTCCGCACGCAGCCGCGCCATCAAGCCTAACAAATCAGCCAACTCGCCGCTCGCTGTCGGTGTTCGTTGCACAGGTGCCGGCGCTGTAATCTTATCCTGTTGATTATTGTTAATTACGGAGTCGCTCTTCTTCTGATTACTCGCGTGTTTTTGGTCATTCATATTCTTGGGATCGTTCATAACAGATACTCTTATATTTTTTCTTACTATTTAACAGAAAAGATGTTGGTTTAAATAGCTGATGTAAAACTAGGTCATCTAAATCCAGATAGCAACACGCTTTCACCCTATTCATTTATTGGTTAGTGTATCATTTAATCTTTATTAGCCTATTTTTACCTTTTATTTAAAGCTATTCATCCGATAGCCATTCATCTAACAACCTTTTAATTCATAATTGAGCTCACAAGGAATTTCACTATCATGTCTACTACCGATAACGCAGCTACATCTAGCTATACTCCTGCCCATAACAATTTTACCCCCATTAGCATTGACTCTTTTAAAGCTTATGATATTCGTGGCGAGCTTGATGTTAACCTTGACGAAGATATTGCTTACCGTATCGGTCGCGCCTTTGGCCAAATTTTATCTCAGCGTTATGACTCAGCTGACGCTAATGATGATGGCCTTGATAGCTTGGCAAACTTACAGCCAGCGGTCGTCATCGGTAGTGATATTCGCGACTCTAGCGAGCAATTAAAACAAGCGGCCATTACTGGCATTATGGATGCGGGCGTCGATGTGATCGACTTGGGAATGACCGGTACTGAAGAGGTCTATTTTGCTACCAGTCATTATCAAGCACTGGGCGGTATTGAAGTTACTGCCAGTCATAACCCCATTAACTATAACGGACTAAAATTAGTTAAAGAACATTCAAAACCTATTAGCGCTGATGATGGTTTAGCAGAAATCCAGCAACTAGCAGAATCAGGACAATTCACTACTGGCAACAAACAAGGCAAATTACAGTTATTGACGGATAAAAGCGCTTATATTGACCATGTAATGAGCTTTGTTGATACCGATAAATTAGAACCTTTAAAACTGGTTATCAACTCAGGTAATGGCAGCGCCGGACCAGTAGTTGACTTACTGGTTGATAAACTGATGCAAGCAGGGGCACCGATTGAGGTCATTAAACTGCATCATAGCCCCGATGGCAGCTTCCCAAATGGTATTCCTAATCCTATGATTTTAGCCAATAGAGCCGCCACTCAGCAAGCGGTTATCGACCATAAAGCAGACCTTGGCATTGCCTTTGATGGCGACTTTGATCGCTGCTTTTTATTTGATGAACATGGCGAATTTATTGATGGTAGTTATGTGGTTGGCATGCTCGCCCAAGCGTTTTTAAATAAGTATCCGGGCGAGTCAATCGTCTATGACCCCCGCGTGATTTATAACACCGAAGCAGTCGTCGATGCTCATGATGGCAAAGCGGTAATCAGTAAATCAGGACATTCTTTTATCAAGCAAGTCATGCGCGAATCAGGAGCCGTATATGGCGGTGAGATGTCGGCCCACCATTATTTTCGCGACTTTTGCTACTGTGATAGCGGTATGATTCCATGGCTATTGACCATTGAGCTATTATCAATTACCGGCAAGACGCTTTCAGAATTAGTCACCGGTTATATTAAAGCCTATCCCAGCTCAGGCGAGCTTAACTTTCGTCTGACTGAAAATGATGCAGCGAGCATTATTGATGATATCGAAGAAAAATTCAGCGTCCAAAACCCTACTAAATCAACACTGGATGGGCTAAGTCTCGATTTTGGCGAATGGCGTTTTAATCTACGCGCCTCCAATACTGAACCGTTAATACGGCTTAATATCGAAAGTCGTGGTGATGAAAGCTTACTAGCAAGTAAGACCCAAGATATTCAGCAATGGCTTGCCGATCAAGGCGCTGTACCTGCTTAAGTTGCTGTGCTGTTAACTTGGAGTATACTTCTTAAAGCATAAAAAAAGGCGGCTGTTAGTCACTAAATTAACAGGCGCCTTTTAATATTTTAGATGTTTTATTCAAAAAGTAATTGTATTTAAAGCAATAGTTTATTGATTGATAGGCTATTTAGCGCGACCGATACCGACATAATCACCCACTAAAGCATCAATTTGTAGTCGTGTTAGCGCATTTTGGCCGTCAAATATAGGCAACGCTTGTTGATTGAGCTGTGCCACATCAAGTCGGTGTTGTGTTGGCAAGCTAATAATGAAAATTGCCTGCGCCATATCAAGTTGCTGATAAGGATTGGTAATTAATTGCAGAAGCGGCTGCTGATCATAGCTCGCGGCAAGCTCAGTCTGCGCTTTATCACTATAGACGATAGTTCTAATATTATAAGACCACAGTAGCTTTAATAACGGATGAATGGCTGATCCTGCGGTGCGACCTGACCCTGACTTGTAGCTGCCGCCCCAAATCATCACCGTTTTATTATCGATAAAACCATCAAAGTATTGCCAAAACTTACGGAATATCAGCTCTTTTTGATCTTTGTTGATATGCATGACTGACTGTAATAATGGCATATCTATGCTGTTGACTTTACCCGATTGCTGTAATTTATTAAGTTCAGTCGGTAAAGTATTACCCCCAAAACCCCACCCTGCTTGCAAATAACTACTACCGACACGCTCATCCAAGCCCATAATTCGGCTTACTTGCTGAATATCTACCTGATAACTGTCGGCAAGGCGCGACATCTCATTCATAAAGCTCACCCGCGTGGCCAGCATCGCCATAATACTACTGCGCGCAAATTCTATGGTGGCAATATCGGCATAATGATAAGCGTGAGCCTGCTGCATTAACGGTCGCAATACCGTTAAGTGATGACTACTGTCGGGGGATTTTTCACCTAGTAACCATAACGATGGTGTGAGCATCGAGCTATAAGCCTCACCATCTTGCAAGAATACGAACGGGATATAATAGACCCAAGCCCGCCGTAGGCGCTGCGCCAGGGCCGAAATACTGCCCAGTTGCTCAATGCCACTCATGATGATAGGTCGCGTCTGCTGGTGACTATGGTTAAATGCCGTTATCCAGCTGTCATCCGACCATGTCGTTTTGATACTGTCTAAAAATAACCAATACAGCGCAACTCGAGGGCTTTCAGTTACTTGTGTGCTTTCAGCTATTTTTAAGTTTTCAGTGTTGTTGGCTGACTCATAAACTTGAATGAGATCGTCAGCATTGGCAGGCAAAGGCTGATAGACAATCTGCTGCTGTTGGTCATAGAGCTGCCATAGCGCCTGTAAATGATGTTCAAAGCCATACTGCTGCAGCTGTTGTTCGAGTAGCACACTATTGGCATACAGGTGCACTTTTTGACCTAAGCTTGCCAGCACCACCGCGCTAGTAATGGCTTCGATGCCATGGCCAACGATAACGCAAATTGTAGATGCTTTAGGAAGATGCTGTTTAGAATTGGACGGTTTAAAGCTGTGAATAGAATCAGAAGACATAGGAATACTCTTATATTTTAAATCACTAATCAGCAGACAAACTGCTACTATTTATCGGTTTCGAGAGCACTAAGACAACCGTCTGATATGCGCGAGCAGCTGATTAGTGGAGGTATCAAAGGGGCTTTCTCTGTCCTGTTGCAACGCTTGATAGACAGCTTCTGCCATTTGCTTGCCCATCTCAACGCCCCATTGATCGAACGGGTTAATATCCCAAATACTGGCCATCACGTAGACTTTATGCTCATATAACGCAATCAGCGCCCCTAAGCTATGCGGTGTCAGCTCGTCAATTAATAATGTGGTTGAAGGTTGATTGCCGCGATAGTGCTTATATTTATCCGACTCACAGGCAACAGCCGCATCAGTGATAGCCGCATTACCAAAGGCTAATACACGACTTTGTGCCAAACAGTTAGCGAGCGATAGCTCATGCTGCTGTTGTAGCGATTCATTCTGCGCCTCATCGCTATAGTGACGCACGCAAGCGATAAAGTCGCAAGAGACATGCTGAGTACCTTGATGCAGCAACTGATAAAACGCGTGCTGAGCATTAGAACCAACCTCACCCCATAAAATCGGACAGGTATCGTATTCAATATGCTTGCCATCATGAGTGACGGACTTGCCATTACTTTCCATCTCTAGCTGCGTTAAATAGCTGGGCAGGTAGCCCAAGCGCCCGTCATAAGGCAGCACTGTATGGGCATGAATATGTAAAAAGGTACTGTTCCAAACCGCAAGCAACCCAAGCAATACCGGCAAGTTATTGGCAAAATCAGCGTTGGCAAAATGCACATCCATACTGTGTGCACCTGCTAGAAGCTCGCGGAACTGCACCATACCAATGCGAATGGCAATGGCAAGCCCGATCGCTGACCATAAGGAGAAACGCCCCCCAACCCAGTCCCAAAGCTGCAACTGGTGTTCAGGGTGGATTCCCCACGTGCTCATCTTTTCGCTATTTGCCGAGATACCAATAAAATGTCGGCGCAGTACACTGTCTCGAGTACCCGCGCGCAACGTGGCAGTAGCCAGTAACCACGATAAGGCGGTCTTGGCGTTAGAGAGAGTATCCACTGTCCCAAAAGACTTAGAAGAAATAATAAATAGCGCGGTCTCTGCATTTAGGCGCTTCAGTAAATTATCAAGCTGACTACCGTCCATATTGGAGACAAAATGCACTGCGACGTCAGTATCTGCCCACTCATCAAGCGCAGTAGCTGCCATCAGCGGTCCTAAATCAGAACCACCAACGCCAATGTTGACCACATCGGTAATCGCCTTACCTGAGAATCCGCGCCAAGAGCCACTACGGATACGTGCAGATATTCGCTCAACTTGCGCAAGACTATGATGCACATCAGCAACCACGTCTTGTGTGCCAACTTGCAAGGTTGCAGTAGCTGGCAGACGCAGAGCCGTATGCAAGGCTGCGCGCTCTTCACTGGTATTGACCATTGCCCCTTGCAATAGCGCCTCAATACGGGCAGATAAATTACAGCTCTTAGCTAGATCTAATAAATTTGCCAGCACCGTATCATTAATACACTGTTTGCTATAGTCCATGTAAAGCGTACCGGCTTGGGCACTAAAACGCTGAGTACGTGTCTCATCTTGCGTAAAAAGGGAGGCGATTGACCACTTTTGTTCAGCAAGCTTTTGCAATTGCGTCCAATGCTTTGAGCTGTACGCACTTTTATATGAATTTAAAGGCATTAGTTTACTCATCAGCGGCTAATTGACGTTCGGCAAAATAAATAAATGCCTGCATATAAGAGCGCATATCGCCGGCATCATAACTGTCACCAACCATAGTCGTCACATCGACTCCGTGCTGACTAATTAGTGCATCAATAGCATCCGTTAGCTGAATTTCTCCCCCAACAGAGGCAGTGGTATTTTCTAAATAATCAAATATTTTATTGCTAAACACATAGCGCCCGACCACTGCCAATCGAGAAGGTGCATCTACTAGACTGGGTTTTTCAACAAAGCCTGCCACCTTAAAGCTAGCGTTAGTATCAGTTTGTTTATTAATACCACTGACACTATTAGAACTATCACCCTCACTAAGCTTAGCGATACCGTACTTATGAACCTCGCTATCAGCCACCTTATCAACCAATATTTGTGAATGATCGCTATTGGCAAACTCAGCCAGCATAAAGGCTAAATTGTCTTTATGCATATCGGTAATAAATGGATTAAGCACCACATCAGGCAGTAGCACCGCAAAATCATGATCACCGATAATTGGTCGCGCTGCTAGTACCGCATGTCCGAGACCAAGCGCTTTACCCTGACGTATCATGGATATGGTCACATCCTCTGGCAGCCAGTTTAAGCTATCAGCCAGCTCGTCTTTACCTTTATGACGCAATTGATTATCAAGCTCAGCATTAATATCAAAGTAGTTTTCAATCGCACTTTTTTGTGCATGGCCGACCAGCACAATATGCTTAATACCAGCAGCGATGGCTTCTTCAACCACATAATGAATAGCAGGACGATTGCCTAGCGGTAATAGTTCTTTAGGTACGGCCTTGGACAATGGCAGCATACGCGTACCAAAGCCTGCAACAGGAATAACAGCATGAGTAATTTTTTTCATAATAATAAGGCTACATTAAAAGGATAAAATAAATCTCAATAATAATTCATTATTAAGCCCATATGAGGCAATAAATTCTACGTTACTTTTTTATGTTTTCGGCACTTTTTATACTTTGTACCCATTAGGATTCATACTTTGCCAACGCCAAGTATCTTGGCACATGTCGGTAATGGACAGCTGTGCTTGCCATCCTAATAACGATTGCGCCTTATCCGCACTCGCATAGCAACTGGCAATATCACCAGCGCGGCGTTCCGCAAACTGATAGGGAATATTCTGCCCAGTGACCTCAGCAAAAGCCGTCACTAACTCTAATACTGAGCTACCTGTTCCGCTACCAAGATTAATAGGCATAAAACCTATATTCGACGTTTGTTGCTCTAAATATTTCAAGGCTGCCACATGACCTGCAGCTAAGTCAGTAACGTGAATAAAGTCGCGGACGCCTGTACCATCGACTGTAGGATAATCATTGCCAAAGATACTTAACTTAGCAAGCTTACCTACCGCCACTTGCGAAATATAAGGCATCAAATTATTAGGGATGTCATTTGGATCTTCCCCAATCTGTCCTGATGCATGCGCACCGACTGGATTAAAGTATCTAAGCGTGATTAGATTCCAGTTACTATCTGATACGGCTAAATCTTCTAAAACATGTTCGACGACCAGTTTACTTTGACCATAAGGATTGGTACAAGAGCGTGGAGAATTCTCATCGATAGGCAAAATTTCAGGATCGCCATAGACAGTAGCGGATGATGAGAAGACAAAGTTTTTGACCTTATATTCTGCCATAACTTCAAGTAAAGTAATGGTGCCACTTACGTTATTATTATAATACATCAAGGGTTTGGCAACAGACTCACCAACCGCTTTGAGTCCGGCAAAGTGAATCACTCCAATGAACTGATGTTCAGCAAAGACTTGCCGAAGTGCGTCACTATCACGAATATCACCTTCGATAAACTCAATAGGTGCACAGATAAGCTTAGAGACACGGTTAATGGCCTCACGACTACTATTAGATAAATTATCATAGATAACGATATCGTAACCTGCTTGATGCAAGGCAATGCAAGTATGAGAACCGATATATCCTGCGCCGCCTGTTACTAATATTTTGTTTTTCATACCATCATCCAAAGCTTTTTTTAAAGCAAAAAAAAGACACCCCATTGTAGGGGTGTCCTTGATAATTTTCAATACGATTTTAGTACTTAACCAATAGATTAGCTAATAGACTGGCGTTTATATTACCAACCAGTAACTTCTTTAAGTTTGTCGCCAAGTTTAGATGGGTCACGCGTATACGCGACGCCTGCATCTTCAAAAGCTTTAAACTTCTCTTCAGCTGTACCTTGACCGCCTGAGATGATGGCGCCGGCATGACCCATGCGCTTGCCTTCAGGAGCAGTAACACCAGCGATATAACCAACGACTGGCTTAGTCACATGGTCTTTGATGTAAGCGGCTGCTTCTTCTTCAGCCGTACCACCAATCTCACCGATTAGGATGATAGCTTCAGTTTGTGGATCGTCTTGGAACAATTTCAACGCATCAATCTGGTTCATACCAGGGATAGGATCACCACCAATACCGATACAAGTTGATTGACCAAAGCCAAGCTTAGTAGTCTGAGCTACTGCTTCATAGGTCAAAGTACCAGAGCGTGAGATGATACCCACTTTACCTGGCAGATGGATATGACCTGGCATGATACCAATTTTACATTCGCCTGGCGTGATAACACCTGGGCAGTTAGGACCAACTAAACGCACATCGCCCGCTTCTTCAAGATAGCGCTTGGCTTTTAGCATATCTAAGGTAGGTACGCCTTCAGTGATCACAACAATCAGCTTCACACCAGCATCAATTGCTTCGACGATAGAGTCTAATACGAATGGTGCAGGTACATAGATAACAGATGCATCAGCATGGGTTTCTGCCATAGCTTCTGCCATAGTGTTGAATACTGGCAAACCTAAATGCGTTTGACCACCTTTACCAGGGGTTACGCCGCCGACAACTTTAGTACCGTATTCGATGGCTTGTTCAGAGTGGAACGTACCATTTTTACCGGTGAAACCTTGTACCAATACTTTGGTATTTTTATCAATTAATACACTCATTATTTTATCCTTGTATTCGGTTGTCTTGTAATAGCCGCTTAGTTAATAAAACTCAATAACTAAGTCTCAATAATTAAGCTGCCGCTATTACGCTTTGACTACTATGCTCATGAGCCTACGTTTAAAGGATTAGGCTTTAACCGCATCGACAATTTTGTGGGCCGCGTCTGATAGGCCCTGAGCTGAAATGAGATTCAGACCAGAATCTTGTAGAATCTGAATGCCTTTTTCAGCATTGTTACCTTCTAGGCGCACAACAACGGGTACTTTTACGTCAACTTCTTTGATAGCAGCAATAATGGCTTCTGCAATCATGTCACAGCGTACAATACCACCAAAGATGTTGATTAGAACGCCTTCAACACTGCTGTCTTCAAGGATAATTTTGAACGCTTCAACAACGCGATCTTTGGTTGCGCCGCCGCCAACGTCCAAGAAGTTAGCAGGCTTGCCGTCATACAATTTGATGATGTCCATCGTTGCCATTGCAAGACCGGCACCGTTTACCATACAACCGATATTACCTTCTAAGGCAACATAGTTTAGGTCAAACTCAGCTGCTTTTAGCTCGCGCTCATTTTCTTGAGTTTTATCTTGCAGTGCTACAATTTTAGGCAAACGATATAGAGCGTTTGAATCAATACCAATTTTGCCATCAACACAGACGATTTCGCCGTTTTCACGAACGGCTAATGGGTTGATCTCTAACAGTGCAAAATCGTTCTCAATGAATGCTTGATAAGCACCAGTCATTATTTTAACGAACTGGTTGATTTGCTTGCCTTCCATACCTAATTTGAACGCAACTTCACGCGCTTGGTAAGGCATTAGGCCCACTAAAGGATCAACGCTAACTTTAAAGATTTTTTCTGGCGTCTCGTTAGCAACTTCTTCAATATCAACACCACCTTCGGTTGATGCCATGAAAGTCACGCGACGCGTAGAACGATCGACAACCGCACCAAGATATAGTTCAGTCTGTACTGGGTACATATCTTCTGCGACCAATACGAAGTTGACCGGTTGACCATCAGCGTCAGTTTGGAAGGTAACTAAGTTAGTACCGATAAGCTCATCAGTCACTTGCTTGGCTTCTTCGCGAGTTTTGACAACTTTTACACCGCCCGCTTTACCGCGTCCGCCAGCATGGACTTGCGCTTTGATAACCGCCATATCTGTTGGCGTTTTATCAAAAGCAGCAGCAGCTTCGTCGCCACTATAAGCTATGATGCCTTCTTGAATGGGCAATCCGTAGCTTTTTAGGAGTAGTTTTGCTTGATACTCATGTAAATTCATTGATTGTATCCTTTATTTTTTACAATTAATAAAAAGTGAAAATAAGTGCGCGTTAGTAGCCATTTAGCGCACTTATTATTGCTACTAAAGCGCTAGGATAATAGCAAGCGCTTCAGCACTGTCAGGGATAATTCATACTTGATTTAAGCAACTTGTACTTTATTTGCGTCTTTTGCGCTGGATAGCATGAATAGCGCGGCCATCTGCTGATAAAGCAGCTTCATGAACGGCTTCTGAAATCGTTGGATGCGCAAACGTCATTAGCTGTAAGTCTTCGATACTAGAAACAAATTCCATCGCAATCATACCTTGGTGGACGATATCGCCTGCACCCATTGAGATGGCATGCATACCTAACAAGCGATCTGTCTTGGCATCAGCCACAACTTTAATAGAACCTTGCGCTTCGCTTTGCGCTAGTGCACGGCCGTTAGCAGCTAGGTTGAACGAACCGGTTTTAACTTCGTAGCCGGCTTCTTCAGCTTCTTGCTCAGTCAAACCAACCCATGCGATTTCAGGATGGGTATAGATAACGTTGATAATAGTATCATAGTTAACCTGAGCTTTTTCGCCATGAATACGCTCAACCGCCATCATACCCTCTTCCATTGCTTTGTGCGCAAGCATCGGGCCACGGACCAAGTCACCAATCGCATAGACACCATCAAGGTTAGTTTTACACTGGTCATCAACATCAATTAGCCCGCGTTCGGTCAATTTGATACCGCTGTCATCACCAAGCAATTTTTCAGCATAAGCACGGCGACCGACACAAACAATCAGCTTATCAAAACGATCTTCTGAGGATTCACCTTTTTTATCGCTGGTCACCACTACTTCATCACCCTGCACTTCAGCATTGGTCACTTTAGTGTCAACACGGATATCTAGGCCCTGTTTTTTGAACATCTTACCGGCTTCTTTAGCCACATCTTTATCAGCAGCGGCCAGTAATTTAGGTAGGGCTTCATAGATGATGACCTCGCTACCCAAACGGCGCCATACTGAACCGAGCTCAAGACCGATAACACCGGCACCAATAACACCTAAACGCTTAGGTACTTCGGTAAAATCTAGCGCGCCTGTTGAGTCAACGATACGGTCGCCATCAGTTTTGGCAACCGGAATATCGATAGGCACAGAACCTGCTGCAAGAATAACGTTTTTGGCAGTAATGGTACTTTCTGCTTCGTCTGCAAGGGCAGTAAATTTAACTTTTTTATCTTCACTTTTGCCGTCGAGTAACGTGCCCCAGCCTTGTAGCCAGTCAACGCCATTACCTTTTAGCAATGCCGCGATACCGCCTGTCAACTGCTTAACGATACCTTCTTTACGAGCAATCATTTTTTCGATGTCAATAGTAACGTCACTGGTGCCAATACCATGTTCGTCTAGGTCATGCTTAGTAGCTTCATAGCGATGCGAGGTATCAAGCAAAGCTTTTGATGGAATACAACCAACGTTTAAGCACGTTCCGCCAAGAGCAGGTTCGCCTTTATAAACGCGTTTTTCGACGCAAGCTACACTCATACCTAGCTGTGCTGCACGAATAGCGGCTTCATAACCACCAGGACCGCCGCCAATAACAACTAAATCATAATTATTTTTCATAATAATACGCTTCCATGTTTTATTTATCGTGTGTCTTATTATTCAAATCTTTCGTAAATCTATGAATTTTTAAACAAGCCAAATGCAAACCGGATAGTTAGTATATTAACTAAATAGTGTGCGCCTGTTTATCGTTTATTTATAGTGATAAATAACGGTTAGATTTACTTAGATCGTTGCACGTGGTGCCATAAGATTTGCAGAATAGCTGAGACTAAATATTTGAGTTATTAGATTACTGGGATTGCAAGTATCATAAGGCTAAAAAGCTTGTATCAGCGATTGCCAATACAAGCTTATGAACTTATAGGTCTAATAATAGCATTGCTGGATCTTCAACCAACTCTTTGATAGTGACTAAGAACTGAACCGCTTCTTTACCATCAATCATGCGATGATCGTAAGATAGCGCCAGATACATCATGGGTAAGATTTCAACTTTACCATCGACTGCCATTGGGCGATCATTGATAGCGTGCATACCTAGAATTGCCGTTTGTGGTGGGTTCAAGATAGGTGTTGACATTAATGAGCCGAATACACCGCCATTTGAAATCGTAAACGTACCGCCAATCATGTCATCGAGACCAAGTTTGCCTTTTTGGGCCTGACCACCAAGCTCACGAATTTTACTTTCAACTTCCGCCATGCTCATTTGGTCAGTATCACGTAATACAGGTACTACTAAGCCACGATCTGACGATACAGCAACACCAATATCATAGTAACCATGATAGACGATATCATCGCCATCTAATGACGCATTAACTGCTGGGAAGCGTTTGAGTGCTTCAGTTGCGGCGCGGATGAATAATGACATAAAGCCTAGACGTACACCATGACGTTGCTCAAAACGCTCTTTGTATTGGGCGCGTAGATCCATCAATGGCTTCATGTTAACTTCGTTAAAAGTAGTCAGCATAGCCGTATCTTGCGACGCTGATAACAAGCGTTCAGCAACACGCTTACGCAAGCGAGTCATTGGCACACGTTTTTCGCTACGCTCGCCGGTTGACTCAGCAACGGGACTACCATTGTCAGTAGTGATACTACTGTCAGCTTTTAAGGTTGGGCTTGCCATATCCGTCTTAGTCACACGACCACCGCGGCCACTACCTTCGACATTTTTAGGATCTACGCCATCTTCTTTGGCTGCTTTACGAACTGCTGGGCTTTGATCTTTATGATCTGCTTCAACGCTGTCTTTTTTATCAGTAACTTGTACTGGTTCACCGCCATCGGTAGCTTGTTTTTCTTGAACAGGTGCAGCAGGCTGGTTTGGATCTACAGCAGGAGCAGCACTGGCACTAGCGCCGGATTCAAATTCTGCGATAAGATCTGCAGATTCAACTGTATCATCAACTTGCTTAACAATTTTGGTGACGACGCCATTATCAGGCGCGACTACTTCTAGTACCACTTTATCAGTTTCGATTTCAGCTAATAAGTCATCACGATTAACTTGTTGGCCTTCAGTGACATGCCATTCAACGATTGTACCGTCGGCAACCGATTCTGGAAAAACGGGGGCTTTAATCTCAGCCATCGATATACTCCTTAGATTTATGTATTACTATTTATTATTAAGTCGTGATGAGCAATCAGTATTTATCATACGCCACATCATTAATAATACCGCTTGATGAATAGTTTGATAGGCCTGATTGCCATCGCCTGATTGATATAACTTGTTCTAATAGCTTTTATATCGGTAATCATCGTATAGATAAGTTATTTAGCTATCTCATCGACACTAATACCAAGACCACCGGCAATTAATGCTTGTTGCTGCTGCAGATGCAGTTTTGCAGACCCTGTCGCAGGTGCAGCACTAGCAGGACGCGCGATTGGATCTAATACTTTTGCTTTCGTTGCATGAGGCACTACAATACGATACATATCTGGTGCTAAATAATACCAAGCGCCTTGATTTAGCGGCTCTTCTTGCGTCCAGACAATCTCAGTTAAGTTGCTGTATTTATCAATCTCAGCGATTAAACGTTCTCCTGGAAGCGGATACAGCTGCTCAATTCGCACGATAGCAACATGATCTAGACCTAACGCGCGGCGCTGTTCAAGTAAGTCATAGTAAACCTTGCCACCACACAATACTAAGCGTGTGACCTTATCCGCATTTTGCTGATCTATCTCTGGCAATATCGTCTCAAACTTGCCATTGGCCAGCTCTTCTAACTGTGAAGTTGCAAGCTTATGACGCAGCAAGCTCTTCGGTGACATAACAATTAACGGCTTACGAATTGGGCGCACTGCTTGACGACGTAACGCATGGTATATCTGCGCCGGCGTAGTCGGGGTGATGACCTGCATATTATCTTCTGCACACAGTTGCAAGAAACGTTCAAGACGCGCTGAAGAATGCTCAGGACCTTGACCTTCAAAGCCGTGTGGCAATAGCATGGTTAAGCCACAAACGCGCTGCCACTTGGTCTCGCCACTAGCGATAAACTGATCGATAACGACCTGTGCGCCGTTGACGAAATCACCAAATTGCGCTTCCCAAATTATTAAGGCATTCGGAACTGTGGTTGAATAACCATATTCAAAAGCCAGCACTGCTTCTTCTGATAACAATGAATTATAAGTAGCAAAGCGCGCTTGCGACTCGCTCATATGAGCCAACGGCACATACATGCTACCGTCATTAATATTATATAGCTCGCTATGGCGATGGGCAAAGGTACCACGACCAACGTCTTCACCCGTGATACGGACTAATGTGTTGTCATTATCCACTAAGGTCGCGTAGGCTAAAGTCTCAGCCGCACCCCAGTTCAATGGCTCTTCGCCTGTTTGCATCGCTAGGCGCTGCTCAACGACTTTTTGTACTTGGCGCTGTAGCTTATAGCCTTCTGGCATCTCTGCCATGCGACGACCATAGCCTTTAAGGATTTCAATATCGACGCTGGTATCCCAATCGTCAACTAGATCGTGACCTAAATAAGGTGTCCAATCAACGAACGTCTCAGTATTAGGCTCAAGAACTAAAGAATTCACTACATACTCGCCGCGATCGAGGGATTCACGATATTCATCTTCGTATTTTGTTTCATCATCACTATTAATAACACCATCGGCAATGAGCTTTTGCGCATAAATTGCACGGGTCGTTGGTAGCTTTTTGATGACAGCATACATAAGTGGCTGAGTGGCTGACGGCTCATCGGCTTCGTTATGACCGTTACGGCGATAGCAGAATAAGTCAATAATGATATCTTTACCAAATTCATGACGGTAATCCAGCGCTAGCTGCGCGGCAAACACCACTGATTCAGGGTCATCGCCATTCACGTGTAGGATAGGTGCATGTACCATTTTTGCAACGTCAGTACAGTATTCGGTCGAACGAGCATCTTCTTGACGGCTGGTGGTAAAGCCTACTTGGTTGTTAATGATGATATGTAGCGTGCCGCCCGTGGTATAAGCACGAGTTTGTGACATCTGGAAAGTTTCTTGTACGACGCCTTGGGCTGCAAATGCCGCATCGCCATGAACAACGATAGGCAATACTAAGTTACCATCTGTATCATTATGGCGAACTTGGCGGGCGCGTACTGAGCCTTCTAACACAGGTGATACGATTTCAAGATGTGAGGGGTTAAAGGCCAATGCCAAATGCGCCTCACCGCCTTCGGTCATGACGTTAGAAGAATAGCCGTTGTGATATTTAACGTCGCCTGAGCCTTTTTCCGGCTGCACTTTACCGTCAAATTCATCAAACAGATCAGCTGGGTTTTTACCTAAAACGTTAACCAACAGGTTCAAACGTCCACGGTGAGCCATACCAATGACCATTTCTTTTGTACCATAACCGCCAGCACGTTGGATGATTTCATTGACTGCAGGAATGAAGCTCTCACCGCCTTCTAAGCCGAAACGCTTCACGCCGGTGTATTTACGGGCTAAATACTTCTCAAGGCCTTCAGCAGCAGTCAAACGTTCGAGAATAGACAAACGTTTTTCTTTATCGAATTTGATGTGGCCTAAATTGCTCTCAAGGTATTTTTCCATCCAGCGCTTCTCAACACTGGTAGTCACATGCATATATTCTACACCGATATAACGGCAATAGACGCGCTCCATGATTTCGATAATCTCACATAGCGGTGCTTCAGACTTACCAATGCTTAAATCGTTAGTAGGATATACAGTATCAAGGTCAGCTTCTGATAGGCCATGATAGGCTAAAGTCAGATCTTCAACCTCTGCACGCGGATCCAGCTCTAAAGGATCGAGCTGGGCACGGCGATGACCACGGCGACGATAAGCAGAAATAAGCTGTTGTACGCTCATTTGCTTAGGGTCGATGCAGTTCGCTGCATTAGCAGCGGCTGAATTGCTAGTGGTACCAGTAAAGGCAGTGCCACCTTTATTAGCCGTTTGATTGCGTGCAAGCAATAAAAATTGGTCTTGAATCGCGTTATGCTTAGCATCATTAGGAGATTGGTACTGTTTGAAATAATCCTGCCAATCGGTGTCGACGCTGTCAGGGTCGCCTAAGTATTGCTCATAAAGGGATTCGATATAATGGGCGTTGTCAGCGGCGAGTTCAGTATGTCCTACGTCGGCTGATTTTTTAGTTATACTATTCATAATAATCGTCTATTTGATAGATAAATGAATGGAATCGTGCTTATTGTTGTGTGATCCGTTGTATGCTGGGCGCTTAGACAAATTGGTGTATAACATGGAGTACTGTCTGCTAGGAATTCGATTGCTGATGGTGACTATTGCTGACCATAACGCTGTTTTATTACTTTCAAACTTTATAATATTTGAGTTTATCTTTATAAGGTTTGAGATTATAAAGCTTCATAATGTTATAAGCTTTAGGAATATCATATAGATAAATGGCAAGCTGTCACATTAAGAACGTACTCATAGTCATTATTATTTGCGAACGTCCGGTCTTGTTTCCTGCCTCGTTCCACAAAATTAATTTATATATACTGACATCAGCTATAACCAATATACTAATAGTACTGCTTTACAATAAGAGCGTTAACTACTGATTAGTTAATTTATCCGGTTGTGTCATCCAGCTAGCCGACAGATCAGCTATTCCTGCTGCAAAAGTCTTTCCTTGACTGATAAACGCTATTGTTTTGCCAAACATACATTGCTATCTAGCGTACCATGCATAAAATACCTGACATAGTTTGTTTGTACAATACTGGATATTTACGTAATAAATAGCCATTATTATTCAAATTTTCACTATGTTTTTACCATTTATTACAGCGGTACCAGTCTCAATTCAGACAAACCTAGTCATCGTTAAGAGCAGGTAAATTTTACCATTGCTATGATAGCACCTTTATAACAACATTTTTATCACAAGTTTACAGATATTAGTATTTTTAATGATTTCTTAGCGTTACTGTTGAAGTCATGATAGTGCAAGCTACTCACTGATTCATAACCTATGACGCTGTTACTATGTTATCACCGTCTGCGATGTTGCCGGTTTACTATACCGGCAGACTGTATAAAAAATATGATTACTTACATGCGACCAACGCGACGCTCCTATAGACTCACATAGAGTTAGATCACTGTTACGATTGGATGAATTATTGACTGCTCTATTGGCTATTTTGTTGACCATAAAAAACACCGCCAGATTATCGGACGGTGTTTTTTATGGTCAACTTTAAATAAAACATGTAATCAGAAGTATTAACCAGCTTGGTCAAGCAACATATTACGTAAGTTGCCAATTGCTTTTGTTGGGTTAAGACCTTTTGGACATACCGCTACACAGTTCATGATACCGCGGCAACGAAATAAGCTGAACGGATCGTCTAAGCGTGCTAGACGCGCTTGAGTATCCGTATCTCGGCTATCCATTACAAAGCGATTGGCGTTCAATAATGCTGCTGGACCCAAGAACTTATCAGGATTCCACCAAAATGACGGGCAGCTGGTTGAACAGCAGGCGCATAGGATGCACTCATACAGACCGTTCATCTTTTCACGCTGCTCAGGTGTCTGCAAACGCTCAGTTGGCGGCGCGGGCTGGTCATTGAGTAAGTACGGATGTACCTTTTCATATTGCTCATAGAATTGGTTCATATCGACAACCAAATCACGAACAACAGGCAGGCCTGGTAGTGGACGAACAGTAATATTTTCCGGCAAGGTATTCATGTTAATGAGACATGCCAGGCCATTTTTACCATTAATGTTCATACCATCAGAGCCACAGATGCCTTCACGGCACGAGCGACGGAAAGTGATGGTTTCATCTTGCGTTTTTAAGCGTAATAACACGTCAAGCAACATGCGATCTGAATCAAGTAGCTCGATCGTATAAGTTTGCATACGCGGCGCTGCATCCTGATCAGGATCGTAGCGATAAATTTCGATGGTGCGAGTACCACGGCTCATAAGCTAAACTCCACACATAGATGATGGCCGGCAGACAAAGAATATCTTATATCAGCACTAAAGCAAATTTCGTTATCGCTATAGTGCTGATATGACATTGTCGCTGGCGGTCACCTTTTATTAAAAAAATAAAGGATAAAACGTTTAAGCTATTCGTGCACATAAGACACACGATTGCTTACTAATGATTGCTCTTATTAGTAGACGCGGACTTTGGGCTCAATATAATCTACAGTCAGTGGGATTTTGCGCACTGGCTTATAAACGATTTTGTTACCTTCAGAATACCACAAGGTATGCTTCATCCAGTCGTGATCGTTACGGCCGTTTGGTGCATAGTCATCATCTTCTGGACGATCATAGTCCGCTACACTGTGCGCGCCGCGACTTTCATGACGATGAGCTGCCGATACCATAGTCGCTTTCGCTACCTCATAAAGGTTTGCCACTTCAAAGGCTTCAATACGTGCGGTATTGAATACTTGTGATTTATCAGCCAGATGAATTTGGTCGATTTTTTCGCCCAGGGCTAAGATTTTTGCGACACCTTCGTCCATCATAGCTTGAGTACGGAATACGCTGGCATGCAGTTGCATGGTCGTACGAATCTCATCAGCCACTTCTTGGGCATTATAGCCTTCAGTAGACTGTTGCAACTTATCTAAGCGTTTAACAGTAAAATCGAGCACGTGCGTATCAAGTGGCTTATAAGTATGGTCAGCATGATGATATTCATCAACGATATGTTTGCCCGCTGCACGGCCAAAGACTACCAAGTCAAGCAAGGAGTTAGTACCCAAACGGTTCGCACCGTGGACACTGACGCATGCACATTCACCAATCGCGTAAAGACCTTTAACCACATTGCCTTTTTGATATAAGCCGTCATCATCCGCACCCGCTTCTAGATCAGGGGTAATCACTTGACCATGAATGGTGGTAGGAATACCGCCCATCATATAGTGAATGGTTGGAATAACCGGAATAGGCTCTTTCGTGATATCAATGTTTGCAAAGTTTTTGCCAATCTCAAATACTGATGGCAAACGCTTCATAATCGTTTCAACACCTAAGTGAGTCATATCCATAACGATGTAATCGCCATTAGGACCACAACCACGACCTTCTTTGATTTCTTGGTCCATGGAACGCGATACTAAATCACGTGGTGCTAGATCTTTTACGGTTGGCGCATAACGCTCCATAAAGGCTTCACCATCTTTATTACGTAAGATTGCACCTTCACCGCGGCAACCTTCAGTCAATAGCACGCCAGCACCTGCCACACCTGTTGGGTGGAACTGCCAGAATTCCATGTCTTGTAATGGGATACCTGCACGAACGGCCATGCCAATGCCGTCGCCGGTATTAATATAAGCGTTGGTAGAAGCTGCAAAGATACGACCTGCACCGCCCGTTGCTAATACGGTAATGGGAGACTGGAATACCGCAACCGTACCCGTTTCTTGCTCAATAGCGATAACGCCATTGATATTGCCGGCTTCGTCTTTGATTAAATCAAGTGCAATCCACTCGATGAAAAACTGAGTGCCTTGCTCTAAATTCTTTTGATATAAGGTATGTAATAATGCATGACCTGTACGGTCAGCTGCAGCGCAAGCGCGTTGTACAGCTTTTTCGCCATAGTTTGACGTATGACCACCGAACGGACGCTGATAAATCGTGCCATCCTCGTTACGGTCAAACGGCATGCCCATATGCTCAAGCTCATACACCACTTTTGGTGCTTCGCGGCACATGTACTCAATAGCATCTTGGTCACCCAACCAATCTGACCCTTTGACGGTGTCATAAAAGTGAAAATGCCAGTTATCGTTACTCATGTTACCGAGACTTGCACCGATACCACCTTGAGCGGCAACGGTGTGCGAACGAGTTGGGAATACTTTGGTAATTACCGCAACATTCATGCCCGCTTCAGCCAAATGTAGGGAAGCACGCATACCTGACCCACCACCACCAACGATGACTGCGTCATAGTTGAGGGTTTTGATGTTGCTAATGGTATTATCTTGTCTTGTTGCCATTACGGTTTTCCTAATGCCTGTTGATGCTTGCGAAGTAAATACAAAGATTGTCTAATAAGCTACTATATCTAAACTGCTGGATCTACATTATTAGGCATCTCGCCTATTCAGTTATCGTATGAATGACTTAAACAATCCTCAACCACTTACTAAAATTTGCATATTCATCGTTATGTAGGGCATAGCCCGTTACTTTATAAATAAGCTTGCACAACATAAACTTATGAATTTTATATGGCTATCAACGGACTGCTTTTAAACACATTAAAAGTAAGTAAAGCTGACTGAACAGTCCGTCATTGTTTATGAGCCATAAGGTTTAGAAGTTAGACAGCAACGACACCAAAGCCATTACCCCAGAAAATCATGATGCCCCAGAATAGAAAAACTAAAATGGCAATAATCATTAAGGACTGTAAGACCAAACGTAAGCCTGCAGCGCTTGAACCCATTTGACTAGTGGTAATGTAATCGGTAAATACCGTCCACATCCCAACCCAAGCATGGCCCGCAAGCGCAATAATAGCCACTAAGCTAAATAAACGCATTGGCAAACTGGTCATAAAGTTTGACCATTCATAAAAGTCTACATTACCGTGTGTTAAAAAGAAGCCAAGTAGCACAATGCTGTAGACCGCTAAGACCACTGCACTGATACGCTGAACCACCCAATCACGTGAGCCTGATCCTGTTAGACCGGTGGCGCTTTTGATTCCTGAATCATTTTTAATCATTAGAACATCACCCATATAAATGACGCGACAATTAAGATCGCTGCAATCACGAAGCTGACTACGGTCACCATACGTGCAGATTTCAGCTCTTCGTTACTGCCATTATCAGCAAATAAATGCTTGATACCCATCACAAAGTGATAGGCAATAAAGGCGACGAATACCCACGCTAAAAAGCGGATAAAGATGTTATCGAACACGGTTTCAAAGCTCTCAGGTGATGCCAAAGAGGTTTGTAGTATCCAAAGCATGACAGGAATAAGTAAAAATAACATAATGCCAGAGATACGATGCAGAATTGATGCAATCGCGATCGGTGAGCTGTTAACGCTAATCACTTGGCTCAATGGCAGATTAATGGGTCGGTTGCTTTTCACAGCGGGCATCCTTTTGCGGTTATACTCGGGTATCTGCTAGTAACACTTATTGGCAAGGTTCTACCTTAAAGCATGGGGCAATACACGAGACGAATAAAGTAAGGAAGAGCTAGCTGACCTTGCTAATTTCGTGCGAATTAATAGTTCTAAATGGCGAGCCATTTAGCCAGTGCTCATTCAATAAGGGTGTTTATTCACTACTTGTTATCGATAATGTTACTGATAAAATAAACACTGCAATCAAGTCTTAGTTGAATACATTAGCTATTCTATTGTTAATAAGTCAGTTCCAATGAGTTGCTTAACGCAAAAAAAATAACACATCTCAGTTATCTTTTATTAAGAATAACTACACAACTGCCACTATAAAAATAGAACAAATAACGGTAACATTCAAGCCATAAACTATTGTAATACTTATAAAATACGGAAACAATCGTAACAAAACATGAGGTCATATTCTGTTGCCAAATAAATCCTGTTATTAATTAACCGATATGAGCACTTTCAATTTGCAAAAAATTAACAGCCGTCAATAAGGTCAATTATAAAATGGCTGCCTGCTAATTACAAATTTATCCCCTAAATAGTGAATATATGGCTAACGTCAACAAAAATTCTACCTAGCGCGACTTTTGCTGCAAATTTATTAGCGCTAATTTAGCGCTGACGACCGTTATAGCATTTCGCTGTTAAGCATACCCTGCCTATTTTTGCCAGATTTCTTATGAAAAAAGCCACCAAAATTTTGTTAAAAAGAGACAACTTTTATCATAATAAGCATTATTAAATTAGACGCTGAAAATCTTGAAAATAAGACAGAATAACCAAGCAGACATATTTTGATACAAAAATTAAAGTCAATAAGCGCCCTGAAACCACGTAAATGCGAGGGTCTACTACGAAAACTCTTTTCAAATGTTGCAGGTTTACTGGTAATATAACTAGATTATTAGATTAGTTGAATGGGTATTTGTTCATTTAACTAATAATGACGCGACGATATCCGTCGATAGCACCTTTACTCTAAAAAACCAATGGAGAGGAAATTATGGCTAACAATACTATATCTAGTAGTAATGCCACACTAACCGTAGATGGTAAGGAATACCAACTTCCTATTATTGAAGGCACTTTAGGACGCCCCGTTATCGACGTTGCGGCATTACAAGAATCCGGTTACTGGTCTTATGATCCCGGTTTTAAAGTTACGGCCCCTGTCGAGTCAAAAATCACTTTTATTAATGGTGGTAAAGGCGAGCTCTTATATCGCGGCTATCCTATTGATCAATTAGCAGACAACGCAGAATACTTAGAAGCGGCCTACGCTCTTATTCATGGTGATTTACCTACTAGCGACCAGAAAAAAGAATTTTACGAAAAAATTCGTGAGCATTCAGCGGTTCACGATCAACTGCGTAGGTTCTTTGAAGGCTTCCGCCGTGACGCGCATCCAATGGCTATTATGGTTGGTGTCGTTGGTGCCTTGTCAGCCTTCTACCCTGAAAGCGCCGATGCCGTTGATGATCATCATCGTGAAATCACCGCCATTCGCCTAATCGCTAAAATGCCAACGCTTGCTGCGATGAGTTATAAATACTCACAGGGTGAGCCGTTCGTGTACCCACGTAATGACTTTAGTTACGCAGAAAACTTTTTATACATGATGTTTGCAACCCCAGCAGACGTTGATTATAAAGTGAATCCTATCATTGCTAAAGCGATGGATAAGATCTTTACCTTGCATGCGGATCATGAGCAAAATGCTTCAACGTCTACTGTCCGTTTAGCAGGTTCTACTGGCGCTAACCCTTACGCCTGTATCGCAGCCGGTATTGCTGCTCTTTGGGGCCCATCACATGGCGGCGCGAACGAAGCGGTTCTTAAGATGTTAGATGAAATCGGTTCGGTTGAAAACGTTCCTGAATTCATAGAAAAAGTAAAAAGTCGCGAAGTGAAACTGATGGGCTTTGGTCACCGTGTCTATAAAAACTTTGACCCACGTGCGCAAGTATTGAAAGAGACTTCTGATGAAGTCTTAAACGCATTAGGTATCAATGATCCTAAGCTTGAGCTTGCCATGGCACTTGAGAAAATTGCTCTTGAAGACCCATACTTCATCGAGCGTAACTTGTATCCAAACGTTGACTTCTACTCTGGCATTATCTTAAAAGCCATTGGTATTCCAACGTCAATGTTTACCGTAATTTTCTCCTTAGCTCGTAGCTCAGGTTGGATCAGCCATTGGTTAGAGATGCACAGCGCGCCATTCAAAATCGGTCGTCCGCGTCAGTTATATACTGGTGAAACGCAGCGCGATTTCGTTAAAATTGAAGATCGTAAATAATTATTACTAAATCTTTTATCGACATAATTTACTAAAATCAAAAAAAATCCCGCTACTGTGCGGGATTTTTTGTGAGCGTTTACATTGATTGTTTCTTTGATACTGTCTGCTTTAAAAACTATTTTTATTTACCACCGTCACTGAACTCTTTTAGGGTTTGCTCATACTTAGCAATTTGCTCGTCATAGCCTTCGATGGTCTCATTAAACTTACTCATTAAATTCTCAAACTCTTGCTGTTGTGTTTGTTTCATTCGCCGCATATCTAACGACTGCTGCGCTTCAATTTGTTGCCATACTTGATGCTGTATAATGAGACGTGCTAGCGCGGGGCTTTTAATACTCACGCGTTTAGCGATTTCTGCATGTTCAAATAGCTCGGGTACTAAGGCTACAATATTGAGCAGTGTATCAGTCTCTTGTGCGCTCAAAGCTTCTGCTTCGGGCTGATACAGTGTTTGCAGAACTTGCTGATAGCGCTCAATAATTTGCTCCTCAGTTAGCAACTCAGGCTCCCGAGGCTCAAGACTGATGCGTTTTAACACTTCTAAATCACGCTCACCAACTTCAGTGCTGATATTTATTTCGGCATTAGTTTCCGTATCAGCACTGGCTGAGTTATCAATCGTTACGGTATCAGCGGCTACGGTCGGAGTTTGGGTTGTAAATTTGGGGTCGGCATTTGCGTCGCCAGCAGTCGTCGAAGTAACAGGGTTAGTGAGTAATGATACGTTATCTTCATCAGCCGCATCAGCCGCTTCTAGCGATTTATATTCTGCTTGTAAGCGCCGTTGGAGTCCTTGCATTTGGGTGACATATAATGGTTGTAATTGTGCTATACGCGCGGCGGCAGAGTCACTTTGTGGTGCTGGTTTATTAGCAGCAGCCCGTTTTTGCTCCGCAGTCTGTTTACGGGTCTGACTGCTATTGTCTTCTGTTGTTGGGTCAGCTTGCTGCTGGCAAGCGCTAAGTAATAACGCCCCTGTCAACATAGTCGCCAGCAAGGATCTTGTATGCCGTAAATATTTTGGGAATTTTTGGTTAATAATCGCGGCATCGCGTGGGACAGCATCGGGCTTTGGTGTTAAAAAATTAAACATCACGGCACAGTTCCTGTTCTGAAAGCTCAGAATCATTTAAAAGCTAAAAATTAAGACTAAGCATTAAAAGTTTTAGCGGTCGAAGATAATTTATCATAACGGTTATTAAGTGGTCGCTGACAATAAAACTGCAAATGCACTGTCTTTAAATTCGATGTTTATAAACTATACATTAATAGTGTTTTTCGTCTGCAAAAATGGGATACATGCCACCAGTAGCTGACAATCTTGCCCACGCTGATAGCGTACGAAATAATCTTGCACCATCCGCGCTTGCTGCTCGATACCATAATTAAAAAACGGCTTGCCTGCTATTAATACATAGCTATAACGCCTATTAATAAGTGCCCCACGTACGACCTTTAGACCTTGTTGCAACTGCCAAACGTGGGTCAGCTCATGAATCAACCAGCTTTGCTTATTAATAGACTCCTCACTAAAATCTTCCACCCAATCGGCTGGATTAAAATAGATATTACCGTTAGGACTAACGGCATAGTTTTTTAGTACCCACCATGCGGTTTTGAGCTGTACTCTATCAAGCTGAATACTGTCTCCAAATACCGAACGTGCCAGCGCAATCTCTTTAGCGCTAAGCGGTCGTGACTGTTGCGGATAGACTGGACGGCGTCTAAAAAGAGTGAAATAGCGCTTTTTGATTAGAAACCGTTTAATGGTGAGCCTTGGCATGATGGATTAATCCGTGATTGTTTTTGCGATTTATATTTTTAGTATTATCATACTTGTGACTCTATTTAATATAATTGCACTTCTGATATAGCTGCATTATAGATATCAGTTACGCTATAGATAAGGCTTAGGACGCTAAAATATAAGGGACTAGGACATAAGCTGTACACTTACGTGACTTTTTTTAACGCAATTTTGCGTTAGCCTAGCTTAATCTATTATAAGAATTATTTTAAATGAGCTTATTTTTAATATCGAGAAACTTATGCCGCAACCCTTCCATGCCGATACGCCCCTTGCCCAGCGCATACGCCCTGCTAGCCTTGATGCTATTATTGGTCAGGCGCATCTCTTAGCGGAGGGTGCGCCGCTACGACGTTTGGTTGAGCAAGGCCACCTACCTTCTATTATATTACATGGTGAGGCGGGTATTGGCAAAACGACGATTGCGATGCTATTAGCGGATGCGGTTGGACGACCGTTTCATGCGTTGTCCGCTATTAATACTGGCGTTAAACAATTGAGGGAAGTGCTCGATAGTAAAGACTCGTTAAGCTTTGAGTCACCAGTAGTATTTATTGATGAGATTCACCGTTTCAACAAAGCCCAGCAAGATGCGCTATTGGGCGCCGTAGAGTCTGGCGATATTACTTTGATTGGGGCAACCACTGAAAACCCTTCGTTCAGTGTCAACAACGCACTGCTGTCACGTTGCCAAGTCTATCGCTTGCAGCCGCTGACTAGTGATCAAATTGCGGTGGTGCTACAGCGAGCGATTACAGAAGACAGTATTCTTAAAAAACTTACTATTGATTTGCAGGCGCAAAAATTTATCAGTGAATTGGCCCATGGCGATGCACGTAAAGCGCTGAATCTATTAGAGCTTGCCATTCAGACCGCTGATCCAAATCAATCACCCATTATTATCGATGAAGCGTTGATCGGACGAGTGGCACAGACCGCACTGGTACGCTATGACAAAGATGGTGAGCAGCATTATGATATCGTCTCCGCTCTAATAAAATCAGTGCGCGGCTCCGACCCCGATGCGGCCCTTTACTGGATGGCGCGGATGTTAGTTGGCGGTGAGCCAGCAGACTTTATTGCACGGCGCTTGGTACTTTTAGCCAGTGAAGACATCGGTAATGCCAACCCTAATGCGCTGCTACTTGCCGATGCTGCATTGCGTAGTGTGCAATCCATTGGAATGCCGGAGGCGCGTATTATCTTAGGGCAAGTGGTGGTGTACCTGGCTACTAGCGCTAAAAGTAACAGCAGCTACAAGGCTATTAATGCGGCCATGAAATTAGCAGAAAAGGACGCCTCGCCAGTACCGCTACATCTGCGTAATGGCGTGACCAAATTGATGCGTAATGAAGGTTATGGCGTCGGCTACACCTATCCGCATAATTATCCTAACCACTATTACCTACAATCCTATTTGCCAGATAACTTAATAGGCACGCGCTTTTATGAGTTTGCAGACAATCAGCGTGAGCAGCATAGCAAGCAATTTATGGACTGGTTAAAGACTCAAGCGGCCAGCAATGAATAAGCCAGCCTTATCTATCTTAACTCAATCAGATATAACGCCCATCATTAATAGTAGTTATTAGTAGTTATTTATAGTACCGATCACTTAGTACCCATCACTATTTTTCGAATTATTAGACGCGATGGTGTAGGAATGAGGCAGCACAACCGTGCAAAAACCGTTAAAATAACGGGCCGGTTATAATAAGAGTGGTATCAAAGTGAGAGTCTGATGTTATAGCGTAATATGCGTTTAATTCAGTATTAATATTAAATGAGATGTGAACTAATGCCATGTGATAAAGGCCACATTTAAACAAACGATTTACTTTAATTACTGGGCTCTACAGACCATTGCACCCACTACTGTTACAATGGACAGACCCCTTCTTATATATCACTTATTCCCTTCTAATAAATAATAAAATATTGAGACCTACTATGAGTTTAAATACTGTTCCTGAAATCATCGACGACATTCGTGCCGGCAAAATGGTCATTCTAATGGATGATGAAGATCGCGAAAATGAAGGCGATATCATCATGGCGGCAACCCATGTGCGCCCCGAAGACATTAACTTTATGATTACCCACGCGCGCGGGTTAGTCTGCTTAACATTATCCGAAGCACGCTGCCAACAGCTGGCGTTGCCACTGATGTCTGATCATAACGAAGCTAAATTTAGTACCAACTTTACAGTCTCCATCGAAGCCGCTGAAGGCGTAACCACTGGTATCTCAGCGGCAGATCGCGCTCGTACCGTTCAAGCGGCGGTCGCATCATCTGCGAAACCTGCAGATATCGTGCAGCCGGGCCATATCTTCCCCATTATGGCAAAAAATGGTGGCGTATTACACCGTGCCGGACACACCGAAGCAGGTTGTGACTTAGCCCGCCTTGCGGGTCTTGAGCCAGCAGCGGTCATTGTTGAGGTTATCAATGCCGATGGCACCATGGCGCGCCGTGATGACCTCGAGATATTTGCAAAAGAGCACGGTATTAAAATAGGTACTATCGCTGATTTAATTAACTACCGTATTGCCAATGAACAAACGGTTGAAGAAGTAGAATCTCGTCCTTTTGAAACTGAACACGGTACTTTCACTTTGTACCGTTTTCGCGAGTATGGCGCAGATGAGACCCATTTAGCGTTAGTCAAAGGCGATGTTAGCGCGGGCGTCAGTACCGTCCGTGTGCACGGATTTCATCCATTACGTGATCTGTTTGCCGCTAAAAACGTCACCACTGGACGTAGCAATTGGAGCGTGCAGTCTGCCCTAGAAGAAATCAACGACTCAGAACGTGGCGTGTTGGTTTGGATTGGAAATCACCAACCGATTGATTTAGGGCAAGCTTTAGATAAAGCCGCAGACAATGATGAGTCACTCTCCACCATTACTCAGCAGCCCTATCGCAGCATTGGCGTCGGCGCGCAGATTTTACGGCATTTAGGCGTACGCGATATGCGTCTATTGTCCTCGCCAATGAAATTTTACGCCTTATCAGGCTTCGACTTAAACGTCGTAGAATTTGTTCATTCCCCTAAGGAAAAATAGTGCTATCTAAGTAATTGGGCTACTTTTCTAAAAGCGACCCATTAATTTATAAAAGCCGATAAAAAAGGCGCCCTAACATTAATTAGCGTGCCTTTTTTATCGGCTTTTATATTTGATTTATCATCCAAAACTAAATAAGTTAAATAACGAAAACATTTAGAGTTCAGGGGTATGCCCGACCTTTTCTTCTAATTCCAGCAGGCGAGCACGCTCATCTTCTGTCCACGGAAGTTTATCTTTGCCATCGCTATCTAAACGCACGACAACAGCTTCGGCAGTCGCTACTAGCTCTTGCTGCGCGCAGCTATAATAACTGTATTCCATCACTATGCTGGTGGTACCCAAGCGCTGACAGCGTACCCCCAATAATAAAGTATCGGGATAGGTCACTGGACGCAGATACTGACAGCTAGACTGCGCCAGTACGGTTACCATACTGCCATCGAACATACCCAGCGCCTGTAAATAGGCGATACGCGCGGACTCAGCATAACGATAATAGACCACATTATTCAGATGGCTAAAGGCATCCATCTCGCCCCAATGAATAGGCTGGTTATGAATCACTGGATAATGCGCCAATGCATCGGGAGCTTCAGGGCTGTCTGTAGCTGACATGGATGCGATTGGGTCTAAGCTGTTTTTATTATCGGTCATAAGTTTCCTACCTGATTGATTATTATGTTTTTATAATATTCTTTATTTTTCATACTAAATTTTTGGCTGATCCAAAATCTGCGTGGTCAATAATGGCGTAAGGATTGGGGTACTAGCAATCAGCTTATCTAACCATGTAATCACTTCTGGAACATTCTCTGGCGCTTCCATGGTTGCGATCTTGTTTTGCTTAGTAGTTACAGCTGCCGTGTCTGATGGTTTAGACGGTACTGGTGTCTTATTTTTCAGTATAGTAGCCGAACCTGTTATTAGCGTTTGTAGCTGATTTCGTGCTTGGCGTAAATAGCTGGTCAACTGGTCTTGCTCACGCATATTGCTGGCTTGGCTGGCTAAATTCAGAATCATAATGACTTCATGGATGGTCAGCTGGCGGCGGGTTAGTGCCGTATTACTGCTACCTATACGATCATGGCTGTGCAAAAACTCTTGGATATTTTGGATAGCGATATTTTGTAGTTGCCAAGGACTAGGCTGAGCACTCTGCGCTTGCAGACGTTCAATATCTTCGGCCAAGCTTTGTTTAATCACAATAGTCAGCGCAGGAGCAATCTCATTATTACTTTGTGACAGCTGCCACTGTAAGCCGCGTAATAAATCAATCGCTGCCTTATAATCATTATCAACCAGTAATCTATCCGCCGCTTTATTTTGAATCCGTAATAAATCCAGCTGGTTTTGCGCTTGGCTACTAATCTCTGTACTCGGCTGCGGAACTGACTGCTGACTGATGGCAAAAAGACGATCATCCATCTCATTAAGCCGCGTAACGACTTGCTCATTGCTCTTCAAACGCTCATTAACTTGATTTTGAAAGCGCTGCTGACTGACATATAGCAATAATAATGCGGCAATAAGCAGTACAATAAGTATCCACTGCAAACGCATTAATAAAATACTGGCTTGCCGGCGCTGCTGTCCCGCAGTGGGTGCAGTAGATGACGGCTTAGATTCGGTTGACATAAAGCAGCACCGTTATTAATAGATTGAAATATAGTTAAAAATGAACTATTGCTAACATTTATGGTTGCATTGTTAGTCGTTTTTTGGCTTCATTATTAAACCTTTATAGCTTGATTAAATCGTCGCTCGACTGAATCGCCGCTAAAATCGTTTCGGGTGCAAGGTCTTCTACTCGCCAATAGCTAAGCTGCTGGTCCGCAACCATATCAGCCAAACGTGCACCCAATACCACGTAACTAAAATCTGCTAGCGTAAGTGGTACGCCAGCTTTTGAATTTAGATTTGAATTTGACTCAAAAGAATGCGCTTGCTTAACCACGATTTGCCAATGCTCAAAGGCTGTGCCGCTGCTGATGACTACGATAGGTTTTGGTTGTTGAAGCTGCGACAATTGTAGTTTAGATGCCATATTAAATTGCTGTCGCCACTGCTGATATCGCGCTCTTGCTGCCTCTGGCATGGTACGTTCATACCAAGCGATGCTATCAATATGTACACCGCGTGCCTGTAGGGTATCGACCAATAGCCGCCGACCACCAAGACCGCGCCATACCAGCAGTTTATCACCTACTTGTAGACTTTCAATTTCAGGCATAGCCAGCATACCTTCATTATTAGCAATAGTAGGCTGCAGCACGTCATAGAAGTTGGTCGATAGCTCAGCATCGTTCAATACCGTAGCGGTCGCCTCACCAACAGCGATTAAGTGACTCGGTGCTTTCGCCGAATCAGCTACTGATTTATTATTAACGTCCTGAGTCTTATTGTCGTTTATAAGCGATTGCCAGACTGCCAACCCTGAAGCCGCCGCCGTCGGACTGACGATAACCAGTGCTTGATAATCACCTGTCAGCCATTGACGCATCAACTGCATATCAGAAGTGCTCACCGCTCGCGGCTGCAGTGCCAACATCGGTATATCAACCACCGTAAACCCTGCCGTTTGTAGATGGCAGGTCAATGGCGCGGCCCGCTCAATAGGACGCGTATTAATAATCACTGGCAACGATAAAGACATAAATATACCACTGTATAAAGCTCATGAAATTAAAGTAATGAAAAACAGTTATCCGTTAATTGCTTATTCTTCAGGATGATAAATCGCTGCTAAAATCGCACCAGCACCATCGGCAAGCAGCATTTTAGCAACGTCAATACCCAACTGATTGGCTTGCACTTCTCGCTCGGCTTGGCTACCACTTAAAGTGATACGTTTTTCAGATTTTAGCAGCTCGCTACCATCCGCCTGACCGACCCGACCGCGTAACCACAACATATTACCCGCGTCATTATTTTCTATATAGTTGTTGTTAGGGGCACTGTTTTCGGTGCTCTCATTGTTAGCATCGGGCTTATGTAATACTGCGTAAGCAGCAATTGGAACTTGGCAACCACCTTCTAAATGGCGATTTAAAGCACGCTCAGCAATTAGACGAATACGCGCTTTATCATCATTCAGCGGCGCTAGTAATGCCAATATCTCAGCATCACCTTCGCGACATTCAATCGCCAATGCGCCTTGCCCAACAGCTGGCAGGCAAGTATCAATATCTAATTCACCGCGAATCCGCTCGTCAAGCTCAATACGCTGTAGACCACTGGTCGCCAAAATAATCGCATCGTACTCGCCTGCATCTAATTTGCCCAAGCGCGTGCCAACGTTACCGCGTAAAGTTTTGATTTGTAGGTCTGGACGATGTGCCTTAATTTGACACTGACGGCGCAGACTTGAAGTGCCAACGACCGCGCCTTGTGGTAGCTCATCGATATTATTATAAGTGTTAGACACAAACGCATCTGTCGGCGAGGCGCGCTTGCAATAGACTCCCAACATTAAGCCCTCAGGCAACTGCATAGGCACATCTTTTAACGAGTGCACGGCAATATCTGCTTGATTATCATATAACGCCTGCTCAAGCTCTTTTACAAACAAACCCTTGCCACCGATTTTTGCTAAGGGAGTGTCCAAAATTTTGTCACCCTTAGTGACAATTTTTAGTAGGTTAATCGTCAACTCTGGGTACAACTCCGACAGACGGTCACGAATGTGTTCAGCTTGCCATAATGCCAATGGGCTTTGGCGAGTAGCGATGTTTAAAGTGGTTAAAGCAGGTTGCGGTATGGTGCTCATAAGTGGCCTCAGTAAGGTTGGTGCTATAGGATTTTGCTATACAGGGACGCAAAAAAACACCCCTATTTAAGCATAAATAAGGGTTTTAAGATATGGGCGGTTTAGTAGACCTTAAGCTTTTGGCTACACACTTTGGATTTTATCCCGTAGCGCTGACAAGTGGCGACGACTAACCGATAAGGTCTCATCAATACCCTTAAAGCACACTTGGTATTGACCAGGATCGATAGTCTCTAAGAAATCCAAATAGCTTAAATTAATAAGGGCATTACGATGAACGCGGAATAGTCGCGCTCCAAATTCTTGTTCTAGCTCTTTTAAGGTCTCATCAATCAGTACAAAGCCGTTTTTATGACGAACTTTGACATACTTTTGATCCGCAGTACAATAATAAATATCTGTCAGCTTTATCAACTCAACACCGCGATGCGTACGCGCAGCTATATGCTCACGAATGGGTCGCGCTGTCGGATCTTCTAGCTTACGAATTTCATTCAGTTGCGCCGCATTGAGGCTTTTCGCTTTGCCTAACGCCTCTAGCAGCTCATCTTTATTGGCAGGCTTCAATAAATAACCAACCGCATTGGCCTTAAAGGCGGCAATCGCATAATGATCATAAGCGGTGACGAAGATAATCGCTGGTGGATGCTCAAGCTCATTCAAGGCAGTAGCACAGCGCACCCCGTCCATCTCCGGCATACGAATATCGAGCAAGATCACATCTGGCTGCTGCGTTTTTACCGCAATAATAGCTTCAGCGCCAGTCGTTGCCTGTGCAACCACCTCATGACCTGACTCTTGCACAATTCTGACCAAACGCTCACGGGCCAATGGCTCATCATCACAAACTACAATCCGCATGTACTTTCCTCTTTGATAGCCTACCGGACAAAATTTATTGGCTTTTATTATGGGTTTTAGTCATACCTATCTTTAAACTATTACCTTAGCGCTATCAAGGTTTTCTTGCGACCTTAGCAGCAAATAAGGCTTATTTTACCCCGCCTTTACGCTTTATTCTTGACCTTGCTTGCTACCTATCCGGCCATTCTATTTGCAACCTTTCTATCTATATAGTACGCCCATTCATGAATGAACAATGCATAATTTGCAGAAAGTTTTTATCAGCTGCAGGTTAATAAAAAAGGGTCGAACACCATGATTAAAGATAACTTAATATAGCTTATATCTAAAAGCTGCAATAACTGTGCCATTATTATAGATAAAAATAGGATATGGTGAGAGCAGCTCGTCAAATGCAGCCTGACAAACAAATAACTATGGGCACAACCTAGGTCAGTGCTAAGTATTAGAACTGTATTGATAAAAAATATTAATCAATAGCGAAATTCACCATAAGACCCATTAAAGACCTACATCTTGTAAGGGATAGTCAATAATTGACACAATCCGTTTGCTGGTGACTGTACTCTGAATATCGGCGCTTTGACCAAAACAAGCTCTAAGACGTTCCGTTTGAATATGAAAGTCCATATGTCGGCGCAGGTCATGAACCACCATAAAAGTTTCGGTTGGCAGCTGCACGGTGACGGTGATGCGGTGCTGTCGCCAAGTGACTTTGATATCAATCACAATCGTTTCGGTGGTCATCTCCACCACATTAAGCAGCATCTTCTCTAACATACTTTGTAGCGTCAACGCGGTGATGACCATATCGTACATCACATCATCGTCCGGTAGCTGCCACGTGACCGCCAGCTTATCCGATAAACGGCTCGACTCAATTGCCAGATAGTGTTCACACAGCGCCACTTCTTCCTCAAACCCAATCTCACGCGTCCCATTAAAACTAGCGCGAAATAGCGCTGAGACGTGCTGCAACAGCTCGGAGGCACGCGGAAGGTTGGTCTCTATTAAAGAGACCAGATTATTAATAGTATTAAAGAAAAAATGCGGAGCAAGGCGGGCTTTCATGATATCGTTTTGTGCGGCAAGCTTGTATTCAAAGGATTTTTTGAGTGCCCTCAACTCACAATGCCGGCGCAAAAAGTATAATAAAAGCACCAACGTAAAGCCGCCGGTAGTCACCACATTAAATAGAGCATTGGAGATAAATGCTGGGCGATCATACTAAAGCCAGCCGATATTAATCATCGTCAGCTTGACGAGGGTCGCGGATACCGCAGCGCTACTCATGAGTAGTAGCACAATACGTATGCTGACAATGAGAAAGCTATCGTGTCTAAAGACCGGACGCAGATAGTCTATAAGGTAAAATGCAGGAATAATAGTAATCGTATTTTGTATGATACGGCTGATAAACTTGATTAAAAACTCTGACCACGTCGCCAAATCATGACGATCAATCACGGTGACAAATAGTGACCAAAAAAAGATATATAACAGCCACTGCCAAGGTTTCATCATTTCCATGAACTTGGGGATAAAAAACTCTAGGCGCTCCGCTAGTAAGGTAACCTCATCCTTTGCTATACTCGAGTTCTTATTCTCTTGACTTGTCTTAGACCGATATGAACGCCACTTCCTCAAATCCTAGTAATCCCGAGCAAAATAAAAATTCACGTGCGCCTGATTCTAGCACAGATGCTTCTAGAACAAACAGTCCTGCACAAAACGGCGACGTACAAAATAGCCCAGGCCAGCAAATGTGGGGCGGGCGCTTCAGCGAAGCGACAGACAGCTTCGTGGCGGCCTTTACCGCGTCCGTAGGCTTTGATCAGCGTTTTGCACGCCACGATATCGAAGGCTCAATCGCTCATGCGACCATGCTTAAAGAATGTAATATTTTAAGTAGCGACGACGTTGCCACCATTATTGATGGCCTAAAACAAGTGCTGTCCGAGATTGAAGCGGGTGAGTTTAACTGGTCAATTGCACTAGAAGATGTGCATATGAACGTTGAATCACGCTTGACTGATCTCATTGGCCCAGTAGGTAAAAAGCTGCATACCGGACGCAGTCGTAACGACCAAGTAGCCACCGATATTCGTCTGTGGCTACGTGAAGAAACTGACAACATTATCGCGTTATTAGTACGCCTGCAAAGTGGTCTCTTAGACTTGGCTGAGCAGCATACCGATACTATTATGCCGGGCTTCACACATTTACAAACCGCACAGCCGGTCAGCTTTGGTCATCATGTGATGGCATGGTTTGAGATGCTGTTCCGTGATACTGAGCGCCTTGTTGATGCCCGTCGTCGTATCAACCAATTACCGCTTGGTAGCGCCGCTCTTGCTGGCACGACCTTCCCAATCGACCGCACGATTACTGCAGAATTACTCGGTTTTGAAGGCATTTGCCAAAATTCGCTCGATGCGGTGTCCGACCGTGACTTTGCCATTGAGTTTACTGCCGCGGCTTCTATCCTTATGATGCATTTGTCACGGATGAGTGAAGAGATCATCCTCTGGATGTCGGCACAATTTAACTTTGTGCAGATTCCGGATCGCTTTTGTACCGGCTCATCCATCATGCCGCAAAAGAAAAACCCTGACGTGCCAGAATTAGTTCGCGGTAAAGCTGCACGGGTCTTTGGACAACTGATGACTTTATTAAGCCTGATGAAAAGCCAGCCACTCGCCTATAATAAAGACAACCAAGAAGACAAAGAACCGCTCTTTGACTGTGTTGACACCCTTACCGGCTCGCTATTGGCCTTTGCCGATATGCTACCGAATATTACGCCTAATAAAGAAAATATGCGTGCCGCAACCATGAAAGGCTATGCCACCGCCACCGACTTGGCTGATTATTTGGTAAGAAACGGGGTTGCCTTCCGTGATGCCCATGAAGTGGTAGGTCATGCTGTCGCCCTTGGAATTCGTGAAGGGGTGGATTTAAGCGATTTATCATTAGCACAATTGCAGCAGTTTAGTGATGCTATTGGCGATGATGTGTTTGATTATCTGACTTTAGAAGGCTCATTAGCTGCCCGTGACCATTTAGGTGGCACGGCGCCCAATCAAGTGAAGCAAGCGGTCAGCCTAGGACGTACACGGTTAGAAGTTTTCGCTTAAGCCGAAGCTTTTAATACTCTGCAATACTTTGAATTATTGGCTTAAATTGACACCTTATTATCACCTTAGATGCTTAGTAAGTTGAGCACTTTTACTGGCTTCATGACTCCTATAAAAACACCCGCCCTTGTTGCGGGTGTTTTTGTTACCATAATCAGGTAGAGTAGCTGATAACAGATAGATTTTAATAGACTATTTTTTACTAAGCATTCAATAACTTACTAAGCATTCAATAACAGCCATTTAATAACAACCAATAAATAATAAACAAGGAGCTAACCATGACTGAGAGCTTTAATCCAAAAGCAAACACCGTATTTTGCCGTAAATATCAGCAAGATTTACCAAGGATGTCGTACCCTCCTTTCCCTAATAAAAACGGTCAAGCGCTACAAGAAACGGTATCAGATAAAGCATGGCAAGAGTGGCTTGAACATCAAACTATGCTGATTAATGAAAACCATCTCAGCATGATGGACCCTGAAGCCAAGAAGTTCCTAACCGAGCAACGTGATAAGTTTTTGGACAATCAAGACTACGAGCGCCCACAAGGTTGGACTCCTGAAGCTAAAAGCTAAGCACTTAACCAACTACGGGCCTTATAAATAAAGCGGACAAATGGCTATGAGTCATCATAGCCATTTGTTAGTATGATGTTGGTTTACAACATTGACGGACTCGGGGTGCGATGCATTATTGACTGATTTTATGCAGTCACTATATATTCGCTGAGAAACCGCCCAGGTACACAGGCGCGTGATAATGCGTTATCAAAAGCCCGCTTTGAGTTCCGCTGGGAAGACCGGTTCAATCTAGCGCTCGATCCTGATACGGCGCGTGAATTTCATGATGAGACTTTACCAAAAGATGCGCATAAATCTGCTCACTTTTGCTCGATATGTGGCCCTAATTTTTGTTCAATGAAAATCACCCAAAACGTCCGTGATTATGCGGCGGGTCTTAAGACTAAAGAAGCTTAGAGTTTTATAGAAAGTACTTAAATTAATTAGTACCGCCTTATTTTAGCTCGTAAAAAAGCCCCGATACCCAAAGTATAAACATACTTAGTTATCGGGGCTTTTTTATACTTCTAACTTATCTTTAACGTTCACAGTCCAGCTTTACACCTTCGACGCCTCATAAATCTCATCGATCGAGGTATTAATAGTATCCGCAAATTCTTTATCACTTTGTTGTTTGCTAAGACCTTCAGTAAAGGCACGTGAGAAGCTCGCAATCATACCAGGATTCTGCTTCAGCTTAATGCAAGCATCGCTACGGCTATAGCCACCAGATAACGCGACGACTTTAAGCACTTTTGGATGGTCAATCAGCTCTTGATAGAATCCTGCTTCTTCAGGCAAAGTTAACTTCAGCATCACTTGATGGTCGTCACTTAAGCGCTCAAGGTTATGTAAGAGATTGATTTTTAACAGTAGCTCACAATCATGCTTTTTTGCGCTATTAATATCAATTTCTGGCTCAACGATTGGCATCAGGCCTTTTGAGATAATTTGCTTAGCCACATCAAATTGCTGCTGCACAACCAGCTCGATACCGTCAACATTAGGCTCATAAATGACTGAGCGCATTTTAGTACCAAATACGGGATAATTTTTAGCTTTATCTAATAGTAAGTCTAAATTAGGCATTGGGCGCATCACTTGCACGCCGCTCATCTGTTCTGCTAAGCCTTTATCTACCTTTAAAAAAGGCACGATATTTTTATCTTCCCATAGATAATTGGCAGTCGGCTTACCATTAACTTCACGGTCCATAGTATCTTCAAACAAAATCGCGCCAAGAACACGCTCATTATCAAAGCAGTCGCAAGTCATTATACGGGCACGCATTTCATGTACTTGGTCAAACATAGCCTCATCATTATCATAGGCATCGCCCGTGACGCCATAATTCTCTAACGCTTTAGGCGTACTGCCACCACTTTGATCAAGTGCAGCGATAAATCCTGAACCATTTTTTATACGTTGTAATTGCTTTTGGTATTCCATTGAACGGACATCCTATAATTATTAATCAAGGTTAAATGTGACAAGGGTAGACGGCTAGCTTACAGTTTATGCGCATCTAATTATACGGGCCTAGCCGTTTATAGATAACCTTACCATAGGACGCCTTATGTGCCTATATGTGTTAAGTTAAAGAATCGGTAAAAACCTGCCATCGCACTAAAAAACTATCAAGCTAAAACTATCATGCTAAAAACAGCACCGCCACACAGCTAACCGCTAATAACAAACCAAGCATATTAATACGGTTAAGGTGCTCTTTAAATACGCCAACACCAATAAGGGTTGCGACCGCGATGACCCCAACATTCATACCGGTAAATACTATACTTGGTGACTCAGATAATAGTTGATGGGCACGAATATAAGCATAAATATTACCTATGTTCAACGCCCCAAGCAATAATCCAGCAGCCAATGCGCGACCTTGCCAACGCACACGAATGATAAGCAAATAGATAAATAATAATAAGCCTGCTAGCCCAAAGCTAATAAATAGCGTTAGCGGAAACGCAGCACCTTGCTTGGCAACTTGCTTAAATAAAATATCAATAACACCGTAGCCTGTCCAGACGCCAAATAACCATAAAGGCGTGCGTAAGGCGTGTCTTTGTAGCGTGTTATCAGATTTATTCTCATCGTTAGTAGTAATAGTTTCTAACTGCTGCGGACGATAAATCAGTGCACCAAGTGCCAAGAAACCAAGCACCAACCCAAAGATACGCGTGCCGGTTAACACTTCCCCAAATAATAGAAAAGCGGCAATAATAGGAATAATTAACGATAAACGCTGGGCCGCATCGCTGGCAACCATACCCACTGCCGCAATCGCACGACCAAGAACTACAAATACGGCCGGTAGCAATATACCAAGCGCGAGAATAATACCCCATGCCCCGCCAAGCGTATTAATACCGCTGACATCGGGTTTAAGCAATATCCAAGTCAGCAAAAAGGCAACCGGATAACCAGCAACAATGGTCTGGCGAATATCTATATCACGTTGGCGTAGTACTTTTAACAGAACAGAAACTGCGACACTGCATAGCACCGCAATTATTAAATACAGCATTAGCCTCTACCTTAATTTAGCTCACTTCTATTTAACGTCCTGTCGTTAAATAGTCGCAAAAGCATAGAATGTAACAAAATATTTCATTTACAGCAATCTATATATTTCAGGCTCAACAATTCATTTATAACGTTTATAGCTATCGGCGGCAGATAAGGTCTATAGAAAGGCGTCTGGTGCGTTCAAATTACAATTACCATGCAGGCGCGATTGCGAAGTTTTGCTAAAATAGGGCACTATCCTACTAACATAAGTCACAGTGCAAGATAACGTTTGCTAACGTTTATCTTGGCGTACTGCTATTGATGTATTTCTATTGCCTATGAATGCTCTATTTCGCTTTTTTGAATCCCGCCTATCCGCCTTCCCTGATTCGCCGATGCCTCTGCCCCGTGTTGGGCTGATAAAGTTCCTGTGGGCCTGTACGGAGGGTTTGCGCGGCTGGCTACTCCTGTTTATGATTCTGTCCGCTGGTATTGGCATCTATGAGGCCATGCTGTTTGCGTGGATTGGTAATCTGGTCGATTGGTTAGGTACTTATACGCCGCAGACACTATTAAGCGAAAAAGGCGATATGCTGATGCTGATGCTGGCGGTACTGATTATCAGTCCCTTCTGGATTTCCTTGTCATCCTTGATTCGTTTTCAAGCGATCCAAGGCGTATTTCCGATGCAGATGCGCTGGCGATTTCACCAGCGTATGCTCAGTCAATCGATGCAGTTTTATCAGGACGAGTTTTCTGGTCGAGTCTCAGCTAAGGTGATGCAAACCGCCCTTGCGGTGCGTGATACGGTGATGACGGTCACTGATATGCTGCTGTATGTCCTCGTCTACTTTATCACTACTGGGGTAATTTTATTTAACTTAGACAGCTTATTATTGATTCCGTTTGCGATTTGGTTTGTATTGTTTGGGCTGACGATGTGGTTCTTTATCCCGAGGCTTAAACGTACTGCCATCGTACAAGCTGATGCCCGCGCACTGATGGTTGGCCGTATCACTGATGCTTACGCCAACATTATGACAGTCAAGCTATTCAGTCATTCACGCCGTGAGCTTAGCTATGCTAAAGATGCGATGGGACAGTTTTTGGGCACAGTACATGCACAAATGCGCTGGGTCTCCCAATTAGAAATAGTCAATCATACTATTAGCGTTATTTTAGTCGGCACCACTGCTGGGATTGGCTTATATTTATGGCAAAAGGGAGCGGTTGGCGTCGGTGCGATTGCAGCAGCGACAGCGATGGCGCTACGGTTAAATGGTCTAACACGCATGATTATGTGGCAAACAGCCAGCTTGTTTGAGAGTATCGGTACGGTACAAGATGGCATGCGCACCTTATCCGCACCGCAAACTATCCTTGATATACCCGATGCTAAAGCATTAGTCGTTACGGACGGTAATATTGTATTTGATCATGTCAACTTTAGTTACGAAGAGGGTGATGGCATCGAAGATATCGAAGGCGAGCACATCGATGAAATCGAAACCCCACTTACTGCCTCGCGTGTGAAGTTATTGGACGATTTCTATTTAAATATTAAAGCAGGTGAAAAAATTGGTTTGGTCGGCCGTTCAGGTGCTGGTAAATCAACCTTAGTTAATCTACTGTTACGCTTCTTTGATGTGGATAGCGGTAAAATTTGTGTCGACGGGCAAGCGATTAATGAGGTGACACAAGAATCCTTACGCCAGCAAATAGGTATGGTTACCCAGGATACCTCACTATTGCATCGTACTGTTCGTGAAAATATCGCTTATGGTCGCCCTGATGCCAGTGATGAAGAAATCATGATCGCTGCTAAGCAAGCGCAGGCATGGGATTTTATCGAAGGCTTGTATGATGACAAAGGCAACACTGGACTCGATACTCAAGTCGGCGAACGTGGTGTCAAACTCTCTGGCGGGCAGCGTCAGCGCATTGGTATCTCACGTGTAATGCTCAAAAATGCACCTATTTTACTACTAGATGAGGCGACCAGCGCTCTTGACTCTGAGATTGAATTTGCTATTACTGAAAGCTTAAACGATATCATGAAAGGCAAAACCGTTATCGCCATTGCGCATCGCCTCTCAACTATCGCAGCCCTCGATAGACTGGTAGTGATGGATAAAGGTCATATCATCGAACAAGGCAGCCATAATGAACTATTAGCAATGAAGGGCGTCTACGCAGGGTTATGGCAGCGGCAGAGTGGTGATTTCTTAGGCGATTTAGTGTAGTAAAAATAGAGTAGTAAAAATTAGGCATGAGCGACTCTAAGTTAAAAAACACAAGGATGTGTCACTATCATGGAAGCTTTTGCAAAAAGTATCGAAATTAATGGCAAGCAGGCACGTTATTATCAATTGGACCAGTTAGGTCAATTAGGCAAACTAAACCAATTAGAGCAGCTTAATACATCGGCAGAGATGACTGTGAATAACCGCCCGCCAGCGCATTTTTATGGCGGTAATGGTTTTACAGTCGGTGCCTATGCGCCATTATTAAAAGCGCTGGCGCCTGACTTCGATATGTCATCGCTGGCAATGCGTGGCTATTGGTATGATAAGCCAACCAGCCGCCGCCTCACCCGCCAGCAAGATGCGGATATGTTGATTGAGTTTTTAGAAAAAACCCAAGATGCTCCCATCGTTGCTATTGGTCATTCCCAAGGGGCTACCGCTACTGCGATGGCCGCTGCCAAACGTCCTGATTTATTTTCGCAGTTGTATCTGATAGAGCCAGTCACTTTTACTAAGGCGCAAACGCTACTATATGACCTGATACCACGCGCCCTAAAGCTGTCCCGTGAACCTTTTAAAAATACCCTAACCAAGCAAACAATATGGCCAAGTGTTCAAGAATTTTACGAGCATCTCCGCACGCAGCGTGCCTATCGACGTATCAGTGATGAGCATTTGCACCTATTTGCTAAAAATAGCTTAACCCAACAAGGAGATGGCAGCTATGCCTTAACGTTTGCCCCTGAGCAAGAACTGGCTAATTATTTTGGTACCCCTTATATCGATACTGCCCTTAAGCAACTACGCTGCCCTTATATTCTTATTACTGGCAAGCCCACCTTATTTATCAGTGATAAAGTCCGTAAGAATTGGCAAACCTTTATCCCTGCTGAGCGTATTATTTCTCTACCGGATTATGGGCACTTACTACCCATAGAAGCCCCTGAGCAATGTGCGGATATTATCCTAAATAATTACTCTTAATAAAGTTACTCATAACATTGAACCTTAACACTATATAAAGTAAAAAAGGGCTGAGATGATGGACGATTTATTTGCGCCCAACCCCACCGACAATCTATTACCTTATGACGGCAAGTTGTATGACTTGGGACTGTTGGATATAGAGCACACCCTTTATAATGACAATGACTTATACCAGACACTATTAACCACCTTACCGTGGCAATCCGATGTCGTCACCTTGTTCGGTAAGACCCATATCACTAAGCGCCAAATCGTTTGGATGGGAGATGAAGGTCTAAGCTATAGCTATGCCGGTTATACGCATCTAGCAGCGGGCTGGCATCCTATAGTGTTTCACGTGAAACAGACGATTGAAGATAAAATTCATGTCCTAAATCTCAACGTTGCGGGCTATTCTAACCTCACTGGCGACGCTTATAAAAATTATATTATCGAAGATGAGCGGCCCTACTTTAATGCCTGCTTACTTAATTATTATCCATCAGGTAGCGAGGGTATGGGCTATCATGCCGATGATGAGAAAGAGCTGGGTGCGCAGCCTTTAATCGCATCGCTATCTTTAGGAGCAACACGGAAAATGCTCTTTAAACATAAAAAAACGCAAGATAGAGTAGATCTCTATCTTGCGTCTGGACAGCTTATGGTAATGGCAGGCGTCACCCAAGAGCATTGGAAACACAGTATTGCTAAAACAAAAAAGGTGCATAGCGGGCGTATCAGCCTCACCTTTCGGCGCATGTCCACGCTGTAATGGCTCTGCTTAAAGCTATTGCAAACTACCTTATTTTTATCGTCGTTTAGAGCGCCTTCTTAACCACTGAATGAAAACTAAAATAGTTAATAAAGCCAACAGCGGATAAATAAACAGTAGGTCAATATGAATGGCTGCGGTAGCACCTTGTGCCCATTGCTGCATTATAAAATGGTAAGGCACATACAACACCCACGCACACAAGGTGAAAATTTGCAGCTGGGTCATAAGATTTACCTGTGTTTACGCTTTAACCATAAGTGCTTAAGAGTGTTACTGCACTAGGACTAAGCAGACACTTCCAAAACAATCTTACCAAAGGTACTACCTTTTTGTAATTCGCTATGGGCGGTGACGACTTCAGATAACGGATAGCTTTGTTGGATATGTAGTTTCAAGGTGCCATCAGCAACTTGCTGGAGAACGCGTGCCATAGATTGTCCCGATGGAGTTACTGCAAAACCTTCTATACTCAAGCTTTTATCACCACCCGCTTCTTTAAGCTTATCGACCCAAACTGATGGCAACACATAGACGTTACCATCAGATTTAAGTAGGCTCAGCGCCCGTACGCCTGCATCATCACCAACCAAGTCTAATAGTACATCTGCTTGTAAGTCGGAGAAACTGTCATCTTTAGTATAATCAATCCAGCCTGCCAGCTTACTTTTATCTATCAACTCATCGAGCTTGGCATACTTTCCTGGTGAGCAGATAACGGTGACTTTAATATTATTTTGCGCGACTTTATCCATTAAAATTTGTATCACTAATTGACCAACACCGCCTGCTGGGGCGTTCATCACCACATGCTCCCCGTCTTTGATATTAGCAAACTCAACAAACTGTAGCGCTGTTTGGCCTGCACAAGGTAGTGCACCGGCCTGCTTTAAGGTTACAGACTCAGGTACTGTTGTGAGGAGCTCTGCATCTATTGCCACATACTCAGCGTAACAACCGCCATCAAAATTCAAAGCAGCAACCTTGTCACCGACAGTAAATTGCTCGCTCTCGCTACTGACGACTTCACCGGCCACATCGAAGCCCAAAATCGCAGGCTTATCGTCGGCGAATTTATCTTTACGGATATTATCAGCGCCCCAACCTTTACCTTGGCGCGTTTTATAATCAACCGGATTAATCCCAGCGTAAGCGACTTTTATCAGCACCAGATTGTCGCCAAGCTTAGGAATATCAACACCGCCTTGATAACTCATTACATCAGGTTCGCCAAATTCATTGATGACAACGGCATGTTGCTGATTAGCAAGTTTATTATTAGCGTTTGAAGTTGTAGAAGTATTAGACATAATTCATTATCCTTATATTTTTATTTATAATTGCTACTTTAGTTTATTAGTTTAAGCTGTTATATATTAGTGGCATTTTTAGTAGAACATACTGCCAAAAAATTTCTATCTTTGATATCAATATGGCCTTATTTTCTATATTAATCCTAACTCCGCACTAATAGGCAAGTGATCTGATAGTTGTGACCACGGCTTACCTGTATGAACCCAGGCGCGCTTGACGGACAAATTACGCACATAAATACGGTCTAAGCTTAATACGGGTAATTTAGCGGGAAAGGTCGGTAATAGCTTACCATGACAGCGTTTAAAGGCTTCGGTCATACCAAGGCTGCTTGCTAGCTTGTCACACGACATCTTTTTCCAGTCATTAAAATCTCCTGCCAAAATCAACGGCTGATCAGCGGCAATCTCATGACGCACATAGTCACTAATCGCTTGATATTGCTTGATGCGATCGCGCTCAAATAGATTGAGATGGGCGCACAATACCACTACCGGCATATCCCATCCCACTGGTTGTACCTCACAGTGCAAGACACCGCGCTGCTCAAGCTTATTCACTGTGATATTGACGTTATGCTTAGGATCTAGCGGAAATCGGCTGAGTACTGCATTGCCGTGATGACCATTTTCATATTCTGAATTTTTGCCATAGCTGTTTTGCAAATGCAAAAACTCCCCAAACCACTCATGCTGCGACTGATCCGGATATTCGTTATATTGCATATTGCGCTTGAGATTTTGTCCTTGCACCTCTTGTAAGCACAGCACATCTGAGCCTACCTCTTCTAGTGCTTGGGCGATACCCTGCATTTTTACTTGGCGGTTCAGCGGCGACATGCCTTTATGGATGTTATAGCTGGTTAAGATGAAAGACGATGTTTTATTATTCATAGAATTCGTAGTCATATCACAAGAATTAAAATCAATTATTAGAATTAACAAAGTTACTAGTGTTAGGTCAGCAATGAGTATCAGATCAGCAATAATCACCTTAACTCACAACGATGGGGTTACCTGGTCGTCTTTGCCATGCTGTTAACTATCATAAACCATCGCTATCTAAAACGGTGTAGCAAATAACATAATGCCTAATAAAGGGTTGTTTTGACAGGATTAATACGTCTACCCATAAGTCTTAACTAGATAATCTATAATATCCTGCGACTCGAACATCTCAGTGTCAGTATTAGGGTCAATTAGATAAGGAAATTGCAGCTTACCATTCATTTCTTCATTCATGATACGTTCGCGTTTGCCACCTTTAATAGGTTCATACTTGCCAAGGTTAAGACGCTTTCCGAACACCCCAATATCTTCTATCTGCTCACGTGCCACGTTATGGTTGATGTAGCCGACTTCAAGCGTACTGAGTTTTTCGCGTACCAAACGGCAGAAGGGACTCGCTTCAAAACCATATAAATGTAGCGGCTCATCAGGCTTGCCACGTGCTTTGTTCTTTTTCGGATGAGCAGCTTTAACCCCACGCATCATCGATACAACGCTGGCCGCTTTATTAATTAAAGTCGCGTTATCCTCATCACTCGGTTGTTGGTACTTGTCAGGTGTTGAGCCTTTTTTGGAATAATGGGCAAATAGATGGTCAATGATCGCTTGAGAGTCTAATATTTTATCATCAGTATTTTCATCAACTAAAAAAGGAACTTGTTTCTTACCTGATAACTTCTTAAGCTCATCGCGGTAAACGTGACCTCTATGGGGGCTTGGGCAGCTTTCATAGTCTAAATTAAGATGCGTCATAACTTCACGCACTCGGCGTGAATAGGGACAAGCTTCAAATTCATATAGAACCAGCGATTCCTCCGGCTGCATAGGCGTTGGCGTTCCCATATTGCCACGTCCGCCACGTAACAGGGTTGAAGTAGTCGCTTGCAGACTTTTAATCTTAAAACCGATAGCATTATTTGGAATAATCATCATTAATATCCTTATTTTATAGCTATTATTTTTATGGACGTTGTTTGTTTTCGTTTTTTAAGGAATAAACCAGCTAATAATAAACCAACAGTAGGCAATACAAGCCATACTTAATAAAAAAGGAGCATTAGCTCGTATCGAACCAACGCTCCTCTTTATTAGTACCATTTATTAGCGACAATTATTACTGCCAATAGTCAGTACTAAATTATTGTTGTTAAACCAACTCTTGCAAAACTAGCTTAGTATCAATAGCGGGTGACCAGAGCGATTGGTTGATCTTCACCCATCATTTCTTTGGGCATAAAGACTGCTTCACCGCCATTATGAATCACATGCTCAATGATTAGACCCACTGCATCATCAGTGACGCCATCGGCTGCAGGATCGTCAGCCATAGTTAAGGTTTGTGCTTTTTCATCAACTTTGGCAGGTTGGATATAACCGCGACGGACATAAAGGGTCTCACCAGCACCTTGGAAAGCTAAGCGGTAGACTTCTTGTAAGTCAGTACTTAACATATCGACGCCGCGAGCTTTATCAATCTCGCCGAGAGCTGCTTCATGGAGCGAAGTACGGTAGCTTTCTACGGCTTCTTGTACACCGTCAATAATATGTTGCGCACTACCATCTTCAAGCTCAACCAAGTTAGACACTGTAGCGATGATATTGTCTGGACGGTCACATACTTCTTGATAGTAGCTAATGTTACGCGCGTCACCAACGATAACGAGTGGCATCTTATGCTCGCCCCACAGCTCTTGTACGCTTTTATCCACCTGATTGAAAAACTCTTTGAGATAGCTGTTTTCTTTATCTGCTGAGCGATCAGAACCGGCGTCACCAGTCTTATACAGGCTGTTGTTTTCGATAGGGAATGGAATACTTTCCATATTATTTTGAATATCAGAATCTTTTTGGATTTCGGCCACGACACGATCGTTTGATGCTTCAATTAGACGAGCACCGTCACGGGTAAGAACCACAGTGTAATAATGTACAGCGCTTGCCATATCACGTACTAAATCGCGTGTTGCAAAACGATCTGAAATCATTACCCGCTCTGGGGTATCAAGTGGCATACGAATAATTTTCACGTCATCGGTGCTAGCAAAGATAGCCAAGGTATCTAGGTTGTAATTATGATCGAGCTCGTCAGTTTTAGCGTGAATATTGTCTAAAATCATAGTCGCTGTACGTTTATCATATTCATTAGTAATACGTTCTTCTGCAACTTTTAATTGATTTTTTAGGGCAATAGGGTCTTTATCATTATCAGGATGGTCACGGTGGGTCTTAACAAAAATACTTACCGCTGGATTTGCTTTGGTTTCACGTAAACTCTTGAGGGTCGCTTTCATAAATACTTTTCCTTATATAGTTATCTTTAAATTTTAACATGACGAGTTAATGTTATTAATGTTTTATTATTTACTTTTTTGCTCGGAAATTAAGAAGATTACCATCTTAATTTTCTCAATTAATAACGCTCTTTTATTATGCTTTAAGACTTGTTGTCGACTATTATCTTTTACTTAATTGAGTATTTATTTGATTAATTTACTCACTCGATTAATTCTATCGTATCAACTCTACCCTGTTATCTATACGGTAGCTTTGCAAATAAATGATGACGCTTTGTAAGCGAGGTAATTAAAATCGTGAATTTGCATCCTCTTTTAACTGAGATCTTGCTACTAAAAAACAATGACGAATTTTAGCGTTGCAGAGCAGTACTTGAGGATAATTCAGTAGCTTAGAATAAAGAGACGGCTTACTTTCATTTGGGTTGCATTCTTAACAAATGATACCCATCATTTAGATAGCATCTATATTTAGACAGACCGCTAAAGATGGATAGACCAACAGATAGCTACATAGTTATATAAAATTTATATAAAAATTTCAATCATAAATAAAACCCTTCTTCAATATTGGATACCTCTATGCCTACCCTTGCCCCAGACTTACACCTTGTTGACTTTGCCGACACCGCTACCAGTGATTTACAAACGCAAGTGACCACTGCTATTGATAAGGCCAATACCTTTTTAGATGAGTTGACAGCAATCCCTAGTGATGGCAATACCAGTGACAATAATATTAGTGCTGCACAAGCATTAACCGACGTAATGACCTTTGATCATATTAATTTAGCATTGGATCGCAGCTGGGGCATTTTGTCGCACCTTAATAGTGTGATGAGTAATGACGACATTCGCCATGTGCATCATGAATTGCTACCGAAACTGTCCGCTTATGGGACTCGCGTTGGTCAGCATCAGCCACTCTTTATGCGTTATAAAACCATTGTGAATGATAAGGCGTTTTTAGCAGAGCTTGAGCCTGCTCGTGCGCGTGCTATCGAATTGGCGTTACAAAGCTTTGAGCTATCAGGGGTAGCATTACCAAAAGCCGAGCAAGATAAGTTTGCTATTATTCAAAGTCAGTTATCGACTTTATCTGCCACATTCTCGGATAATATTCTGGATGCGACTCAAGCTTATGCATTGCCTCTTAAAGAGGAGCAATTGGCAGGGTTGACTGACAGTGGTCTTGACCTATTAGCCGATGCTGGCAAACAGTACAAAGCACGCGCGTTAGAAAATGGCACACTATCGCAAGCAGATATTGATGCATTGCCCGAACCCTTTTATGTCGCCACTTTAAATATACCAGTTTATATCGCCGTTATGACTCACGCGGATAATCGCGAACTACGCGAGACGTTATACCGTGCCTATGTCACCCGCGCGTCAGAGTTTGATAAACATACCAATGCCAAAGGTGTGTCTCTAAATAATGCCGACATCATGGGGCAGATATTACAATTGCGCGAACAAAAAGCCCATCTGCTAGGCTTTGCTAATTATGCTGAAGTGTCGTTATCGACTAAAATGGCAGATAACGTGCCAGAAGTTGAGACCTTTTTGCGAAATCTTGCAACTGAAGCAACACCAACTGCCGAGCAAGATTCAGCACAATTACATGACAGTGCTAAAGAGTATGGCATTACCGATTTGCAGCCGTGGGACAGTGCCTATATTGCCGAAAAAGTAAAACAAGATAAATTCAGCTTGTCACAAGAAGAGATTCGTCCGTATTTCCCACTACCGAGAGTCATTGATGGTTTATTTGCCATCGTTGAGCGCCTATACGGCATTACCGTAAAAGAACAACAGCAAGAGCAAAAACATGATGACAACAAGTCTAAAAAAACGGTATCACGTTGGCACGACGAAGTACGTTTTTATCAATTGTTCGATGAAAACAATCATTTAGTTGGCGGTTTTTACTTCGACCTATTTGCCCGCAGTGGCAAACGTGGCGGCGCATGGATGAGTGGCTTTCAGTCGCGCTACAGTCATGATGCGCAAGATTACAAACAGCTACCAGTTTGCTTTATGATCGGCAATTTTACCCCAGCGCTGGACGGTAAACCCAGCCTACTCACCCATGATGAGGTACTGACCTTGTTCCATGAGTTCGGTCACGGTTTACATCACCTGTTAACCCAAGTATCTGTTGGCGATGTGGCAGGGGTGAATGGCGTCGAATGGGATGCGGTCGAGCTACCCAGCCAGTTTATGGAAAACTGGGCGTGGGATGCGGAAGGGATTGCCCTTATCAGTAGTCATGTCGAAACTGGCGAGCCACTGCCAAAAGACAAGCTCGATGCGCTACTCGCTGCTAAAAACTTCCAAAGCGGTATGCAAACCTTGCGTCAGATTGAGTTCGCCTTATTTGATTTACTCATTCATTCGCACACCCCAGCGCTGGATTATGACGGTATTTTGAGCACTTTAGACAGCGTGCGCAGTGATATTGCCATTATGGAAACCCCTGACTACAACCGTTTCGCCAATGGTTTTAGTCATATCTTTGCCGGTGGTTATGCCGCAGGTTATTACTCGTATAAATGGGCGGAGCTATTATCTGCTGATGCGTTCAGTAAGTTCGAAGAAGAAGGTATTTTTAATCCTATAACAGGCAAAGCCTTCCGTGAGACTATTTTATCAGTGGGTGGCAGCTTACCGGCTAAGACCAATTTTAAGAACTTCCGTGGTCGTAGTGCTAGTATCGATGCTTTATTACGGCATAGCGGTTTTCATAATAATAATAGCGAGGCCAGCTGATGCGTTATCAATCTAGCCGCCCAAAACGCCAGTTCTTATCTGGCGTACGTTGTCCTAAATGTCAGGAATTGGATGCAGTAGTACAGGTGCAGATAATGACGCCTGAGCCTGATGAATATATTGAATGTACTCAGTGTGGCCATACAGAGCATCGCCCCGACCCTAATAATATTAGTGCCAAAAACAATCTCGAGGATCAGCTTACACGTGATGCAATGGCAACGGGTACCAGCGGTACGGTAAAATTTAAGACTTAAATGGTTAGTGCTAAAGAATTAGTATTAATACTTAATGAGTCGTCGCGATTACACTATAATGGCGACGACTCATTAAACTTATTTATCAAAGCTACTTATTAAATCAGCGACCCATACGGCAACCGTTATGGCTATTTTACAACTAACCCATGACCCTATTTTAAATAGCAATGCCACTTATACTCTATCAAAGCGTTCGTAAAATAGCGGTACTAGCGCGACATCTTATCTTTACTATGCCACAGAATGATAACTGCCGTACCACAACCAATATATCTATATCTGACACCCTCAACATAGAAACTCTTCTATTTTGTACCTTTAGATTGGCCCTCTGAAACCTTGACGCTATTTACCCAACATTCGCAAGAACTGCCTAAAGTGCATATTGATTTGCACCCTCCTAAAACCATTACTCTTGAAAAAGGCTTTCAGCGCTAGATAAAACAAATAATCTCTTCAGCAACGCGAGAGCGTGACGGCACTATATAAAGGATAAAACTGGTGACTACTTTAACCCCATTAAAATACATCGCTCATTACCCCGAGCAAATTCAAGCCCAAGCGACAATACTTATCAACAATGGTCGGTTGGGGGATTATCTTAAAAAAAAATATCCTATCAAGCATCAAGTACAAAGTGATAAAGCCCTGTATCAGTATATAAATGAGATAAGAAATCAGTATATGCGCAAAAGTGGTTCTCTTTCGCGAGTCAGCTACAACAGTAAACTCACGGCGCTTCAACATGCACTGGGCATTCATACCTATCAATCTCGAGTGCAAGGCAATAAACTTAAATCACATAACAACATCACGGTGGCCAGCTTATTCAAAGAGGCACCGCCTGAATTTTTGCGCATGATCGTCGTGCATGAGCTATCTCATTTCAGAGAGAAGGAGCATAACAAAGCTTTTTATCAATTATGCTGCCATATGGAACCTGATTATCATCAATTTGAGCTAGATACCCGCTTGTGGTTAGAGTGGCGGGAACTGCGATAAACAGCCATTCTCTAGTTAAAGATCCAGATACTGGAGTGAATACTTAAATAATTTTGATAAATATGACCATTTCGATAGCTTAATATAAGTGGTTTTATTATAGCGGTGGATTTTAGGTAGTCTATAAATAAATTTGAGGGATGTAAAAACAGCATAAATTACTGGTAACTCTGAGATATACCTAAAAGAACCAGTATTGACAGATTATTACTCATTTAACATAAATTAAATTAGCTCTTTTAACAAAGGATTTGCAAATATATATATATGGGCTAAGGTTGAAGGTTGGTCAATGCCGCTGTATCACGTGAAGTAAACGTCAAAGCTACCGCGGCTTTCAATAAATAATAACAACTTAGTAGAGTCACATCAATGAAATCGGACATAGAAAAAAAAGAGGACCCGTTACGTAATCACTTTATAGACAAAAGTAATTGGTTAAAAGCGGCTGTCCTTGGCGCTAATGATGGGATTTTATCCACAGCCAGTATTGCAATTGGAGTCGCTGCTGGAACCGACTCCAGAGAGGTTATATTACTGGCAACATTAGCGGGTCTTGCGGCAGGAGCCTTATCAATGACAGCCAGTAATTTTGTGTCGGTAAGCTCTCAAAGAGATACAGAAAAAGCTGATATAGAGCGTGAAAAAGTAGAGTTAAGAGAGACACCAGAATCAGAGTTGCTCGAATTGGCAGGAATTTATGAAGGAAGAGGCTTAAAGAAAGAGACTGCGCTCCTAGTAGCAAAAGAACTTACCGAAAAAGATGCTTTGGCAGCACATGTTAGAGATGAATTGGGAATAGATGAAATCACTCAAGCCAAACCTTTGCAAGCTGCCTTAGTGTCTGGGGCTGCGTTTATTTTGGGAGGTGGCCTTCCTCTTCTCGTCACAATATTCTTGCCCGAAAAAAGTATGGAATATACTTTATATGGATCTGCCATTATTTCCCTAATTATCCTAGGTGTCGTCACGGCCAAAACAGGTGGTTCCAGTATTTGGAAAGGAATAAGCAGAATCATCTTTTGGGGCTCTTTGGCGATGGCAGGTAGTGCGTTAGTTGGGTATATATTCGGAGTAAACATGTAATAAGACAGAGATTTGACAAAAGCTATAAACCCCCTACTAAACAAGTGTAGCCTAATATGACCAGCTAAGCCGTTAAATGTGAATAGTTGTGGATGTCTGCGCGATTAAGACTAAGACGCTGAATTGCTCAGTGCCCCTATTTTGTCTATAGTGCGCAGTTAAACAAATTTAGAGAGCCATTATGAACTTGGATGCCAACGCAGGTTATTACCTAGGTGCTGCCATTGGCACTGCTATGCTCTATGCTTTTCCCGTACTTCTTATTATTATAAGCAAGATTATAAGTAGAGTGAGAAGTAAAAAAATTGTTAAAAATACCTCGATTTTGGTGTACGGAATAATATTTTCTATAGTGATGCTTCTGGGTTTATCTTATATCTCTTTGCTAGGTGCTATATTTACTTTCTTTATGTATTTACTTTGCTTTTATATCGACTACTTATTTTATGAAAGAGCCAGAATTTAGGCGATTATTTATCACTTATTGGTATAGAGCCGAAAATAAAACAAGAAATACCGTAAAAACTGGGTTTATAGCCTGCTGTCTGCCTCCTCATGCCGTCCATACTCAAAATAGCGCCTTAAAAAAGACGCTCCACAGTCTAAGAAACGTCCAATTCGAGTGTATCTCAACTTCATTCAAAGTAAGAATGGAAATTGATAGACTTGAGCATATATTAGAGTGCCAATCAGTACATAAACAACACTGAACCAGACCATATAAACCTGAGAAATCGACCACCGTATTTGCCATGCAATTTTATGCTTCATACTTAACCATTCGGTCACACTAATCGCTATAGTCAGCCATAATGCGCCTATTAAATAACCTCCCAGTACATCACTCAAATAATGTGCATTTAACACAAGTCTGCTTAATCCCACCAGTACAAAAAAAAGGACTGTGGCCGCAAATATACGGACTTGTCGGATAAAGTTTTGACTAAAACGAATCGCTAAGTAAGCAATAAATCCATATACGGCAATGGTAATCGTGGCATGTCCACTCGGGAAGGAGTATGTCCGCGCAAGCTCAAGCAACAAACCATCTGCTGGTCGCACGCGGTGAAATAACATTTTACTAAGGAAGGTAAATGTGGCGCTTCCTAGAGTGGCTACCAGCAATCCTATTAATATATAACGTTGGCGAATTACCCAGCATATGATACCGACTAGAAATATGACTAAGCATGTAATTTTTGTAGAAACTAAACTGGTAATCAGGACGAAAAAACTTACGACGCTTGATTCATTCAGCATACTCATCTGTTGTGAAACAAAGTAGTCGATTGCCACGATAGAATTTGAATTTACTACCTCTTTAACTAGTCCGATAAACAAAGCTAAGATAAAGCCCATTAATAAAAATAAAAGAGTGAGAGGTAAGCCATAAAAATGTTGTCGTTGAAACCTTCTCGATAAAAAATGATAAAACTTTGGATAACTACTTTTTAATCGAATGAAGAGTTTGCTTTGCTCACAATACTGTTTAAGGGTAATGCCATATCGCATAACTTGAGCAAGCATTTTCTTGCCGTAATGGATAATCGCGTACTGCAAAATCCACAAAAGAATAACCACGAATAAAAGAAACATACTCAAGGCAAACAACTGCTTACTTTCTTGAATTAGTGTAATCATAGGTGAAAAACTTTCCTTTTAGATCGCTTTTTTGCAATCATTGAGACTATTATTATGTTAGAAATATTGTTGTTAGCATTAGCACTGGCCGCGGATACCTTCGCTGTTTCAATTACTCTTGGCTCAACTCATCAGGACTATGCTAAGCGGCAATTTTTGAAAATGGCTTTATTGATTGGTATGTATTTTGGGGTGGCTCAGGGCGTGATGCCGATAATCGGTTATGCTTTAGGTTCTACTCTGCTTGGATGGTTAGCTGAGGGTTCGTCTTGGATTGCGTTTTTGATACTTGTAGGACTTGGGGCTAAAATGCTTTATGAGTCGCGCTCAGATAACGGTGATGATGTTCGTATTAATACAAATCATCGCACCTTGTTGTCCTTAGCTATCGCAACAAGCCTTGATGCTATGGCAGCTGGTTTTACTTTAAATCTATTGGCAATTAATGCTTATTTAGCCTGTTTAATTATTGCCCTAGTTACAGGGGTATTGAGTATATTAGGTGCGTATATAGGACGCAAGTCTGTAAACTGGCTCGGGAGTTGGGCTGAAGCAGCCGGTGTATTAGTGCTAATAGCGATTGGTGTGAATATGGTGGTGTAAAGGCAACCTTATATTCAATATTTTTCAGCGTCTAATCAAAAAGATGAGAAGATGAGCGTTTTATGGTAAAAAGTACCCTGATATGTAAACTGGCGCTGTCTCAAAAACCTAAACCATTGGTATCAAAAGTCCCCCTCTGACCGCCCATAAGACGAAGCACAAAGCATTCGATCTCAGCATCGATGGTTACTGAATGCGAGCGAACGCAGAATGATGGCAGAATGGCTAGATCAAGGCGCAACGTACTAATTGGAAGCTGATACAAACTAACACTTAAACACTTCAAAGCCCTGAGCAGAGCCAGTATCATAGCGAGATTGAATGACCCATAAATTATTTGTTGATAATAACAAAAGGAAAATACAGTGTCCCAGGCTCAGCCAACTGCCGAACAAAACCCCAATCTAAGAAAAAAACAAAAAACTGCGTTAAAAAATCTAACCTTCACGGGCTACCTAGAAGGCACCTCTTTCTTATTGCTGCTCTGCATCGCCATGCCACTAAAATACATGATGGGCATCTCAGAAGGTGTAAAATATATCGGTATGGCGCACGGTATATTATTCATCGCCTACATCATGATACTCATAGTCGCAGCCATCAAAATCAAAATGCCTCTCTGGGCTATACCCGCGGGCGTTCTCGGATCGTTCTTACCGTTTGGCCCGTTTATATTCGATCATTTTTTGAAAAAGAGCTTAAAGAAAAGCGTGAAGAAAGAAGCCTAAAATAAACACTGCTACGGATGATGTAAGCCTAAACTAGAGAATGTTTTTCCAGTATAAAAACTTATTGCTGGCTTACTTTATCTAAAATAAGTAATATTTAGCCCATAAAAAAACCGCCTTGAGAAATTGCTCAAAGCGGTCTTTATAATGTTAAGACTATAAGATATTAATTAACAATATATTGCTCAATAATGACCTAGCTCTGCTCAATACCTTTCATAGTCAACTTGATGCGACCACGGTTATCAACGTCTTGGACGAATACTTTAACGACTTGACCTTCTTTTAGGTAGTCTGATACATTCTCAACGCGCTCTTCTGCAATTTGTGAGATGTGTACTAGACCATCAGTATTTGGTAAGACGTTAACAAAGGCACCGAAGTCAACGATACGGGCAACCGTACCTTCATAGGTTTTACCGACTTCAACTTCTGCAGTTAAGGCTTCGATTTTACCGATAGCGGCTTTGGTTGCTGCTTTGTTTTCACCAAAGATGCGAATCGTACCACCATCATCGATATCGATAACCGCGCCAGTCTCTTCGGTTAGCTGACGAATCGTTGCGCCGCCTTTACCGATAACTTCACGAATTTTATCTGGGTTGATCTCGATAACGGCATAGTTAGGCGCATGCGCATTGATTTCGGTACGGCTTTCAGGCAATACTTTATTCATCGCGTCTAAAATGTGGATACGACCAGCATGGGCTTGCTTAAGCGCTTGCTCCATGATGTCTGGGGTAATACCTTCGATTTTGATATCCATCTGAAGGGCGGTAATACCGTCTTTAGAGCCCGCAACTTTAAAGTCCATATCGCCAAGATGATCTTCATCACCTAAGATGTCAGACAATACTGCAAAGCGCTCGCCTTCTTTAACCAGACCCATAGCGATACCAGCAACCGGTGCTTTGATTGGTACGCCCGCATCCATTAATGCCAAGCTTGCGCCGCAAACAGAAGCCATAGAAGAAGAACCGTTTGACTCAGTAATCTCTGATACCACACGGATAACATATGGGAAGCGTTCGCTATCTGGAAGCATCGCTTGTACACCGCGGCGCGCTAGGCGACCATGACCGATTTCGCGACGTTTAGGAATACCTTCACGACCGGTTTCGCCCACTGAAAAATGTGGAAAGTTATAATGCAACATGAAATGGTCACGAATTGTACCGGCTAGCGAGTCAATCATATTGACGTCACGGCTGTTACCAAGCGTAGTGGTGACCAATGCTTGAGTTTCACCGCGAGTAAATAGCGCTGAACCATGAGTAAATGGTAACACGCCGACTTGCACATCAATGGCACGAACGGTTTCAAGGTCACGACCATCAATACGTGGCTTACCAGACAAGATATTGTCACGAACCGTACGGTATTTTAGGTCATTATAGATTTCTTTTAGCTCTGAAACATTGCTGCTATAAGTTTCTGACTCTGCATCACCAGCAAGCGCATCAATAGCGGCTTGTCTAACGTCATCAAGTTTAGTGTAGCGCTCTTGCTTATCAGTGATGGTATAAGCGTCAGCAACTTGTACGCCGAACTGCTCTTTCATGCCATTTTCTAGCGTTTCATCATGCTTAGGAGCGGTAAACTGTTGCTTAGCCGTACCCACTTCTGCTGCTAATGAGGCAATGTTATCAATAACAATTTGCTGCTGCTGATGACCGTATAATACCGCGCCAAGCATTTGATCTTCTGATAGCTCTTTCGCTTCAGATTCAACCATCAATACGGCAGACTTTGTACCAGCAACGATTAAGTCAAGATCACTTTCTTTAAGCTGCTCAAGATTCGGGTTTAGAACATATTCGCCATTAATAAAACCAACGCGTGCACCGGCAACGGGGCCATTAAATGGCGCGTCAGAGATAGCTAGCGCTGCTGATGCACCAATTAGTGCCGCGATATCTGCAGATTGAGTTTTGTCTGATGACACAACCGTAGCCGTAATCTGAATTTCGTTCAGATAACCTTCAGGAAATAAGGGACGAATTGGACGGTCAATTAAACGTGAGGTTAAGGTTTCAAACTCGCTAGCACGGCCTTCACGTTTGCCATAAGCACCTGGAATCTTACCAGCTGCGTACATCTTTTCTTGATAATTGACCGTCAAAGGGAAAAAGTTCTGCCCTGCTTTAGCTTCAGACTTTACGACTGCTGCGACTAGTACAGAAACGCCGCCCATGTGTACCATGATTGAGTTGGCTTGACGAGCAATACGGCCAGTCTCTAAAACGACTTGCTGATCACCGTATTGGAATTCACGCTTAATAGTGTTAAACATTGTCATATAATTTTCCTAATGTTGAATGACGAAAATAATATCAACTATATAAATAATCTGATATCGGTCGTTAAAATTTCTTTGTGCCTTGTAGCCATAACTCAAGCTGTCGTACTTATAAGTGTAATATATATCAGCGCTACGTTCACTAACCCTGCTTACAAGTACCGTCACATTTATCTGTCACACATCTATCTATAGTGCTATTACATCAGTACTGCTGCATTTTATTACAGCTACAAATTCGGTTTTCTATTTTACAGCTCTAGAAAATACAGTATCTACAATATTCGTTGTTTATAAATACCAATCGAATAATCATCTTTATAAGGTTGACGTTTTAATCCTATCTATAACATGCCCCGTGCTATTTACTTCGTTTGACATCCATATTGATGTCTATATAAGCACAGCCGTAAAAACTCACAGTGCACTATTTTACAGGGATTTACATCCCTTGACCAATTAATTCCAGAACTAGATAAATATCCATAGTTCATGGGTTAAGTTATGGTCGTAACGAGGGATAAAAACTATCATGAACCTGCAGGTAGTAGCCATAAAAAAACGGCGTGAAACTATTCCACACCGTTTTTGTACTGCTTAATATTCATATTGGTACTGATATTAGTATTGGCATTTAAACAGCTATTGTTGAATTAACGACGTAGACCAAGCTGGCTGATAACTGTGGTATAACGACTAAGATCTTTACCTTTTAGGTAGTCAAGCAATTTGCGACGGGTGTTAACCATACGGATAAGACCACGGCGGCTATGATGATCCGCTTTGTGTTCTTTAAAATGGTTTTGCAAATCATTAATACGCGCGCTTAACAAAGCCACTTGTACTTCAGGTGAGCCTGTGTCATTTTCGCCACGTTGATATTGGGCGATGATTTGTTCACGGTCAGCGTTAGTTAGCATAAATTTCTCCGGCAATGCTAAAAGCTCCAAAGTAGCTCAATAAGGTTGAGCCGTTATGGAACAGTAGAATAGTATAAATAAAATAGTCTGCTCGCCATTCAGGACAACCCTGCATTACTAGAGTTGACCTAGTGACCAGCAAACACAATATATTAGCGTGGTGCAATTATAACAAAAAACTACTGAACTAACAGCAATTTTCCATGTTAGTTTTCAGCAGTTTTTTTGACAGTAATGTTGATAATTAATCAATTTACATAAAAGCCTTGAGATATTAGTCCAAAAGGCTTTAAACACTTATTTTGATTTACTAACATCATCCTGCGTAGCATTACCACCAAGTGCATCATCGGCTAATGGTACGGTTGTTGCTTCAGCAACACTATCAGGAATAACCTCTTCACTAGGATTGATATCATCAGCTAACTGTTGTATTTTCTTTTCTTCTTTATCCATATCTTTTTTTGGCTTATCCATGATAGTTCTCCTAGTATGTTTTATTATTAAAATTCAACTTTGATAAAACTTGATACTAAAAATGCCAACCTATTAAATAGTCAGCATTTATAGTGGATAGCTTATAGCAGAAACAAAAGTTAAGACTTACTTATCTTTCTTATTCTCAGCTTCTTCTGCATTCTTAGCGATACGGTCTGCTGCTGCTTCAGTATCTTTTGTATAGTTACTTTCAGTTTGATTCTTCAACGATGCAGTAGCTGCATCAGAACGTTCCTGCTCAAGTTTAGTATCGTTTGGATTAGGGTTTGCCATGGTAATGTCCTTTTTCGTTATAGTTAAGTGATTTGAGTTTAATCATTTAGATTAAACTATTTAAGCAGTTAAAAATTGATAGTATTGAATACAATGTTTATGCAGATAACGCTTTATCGATAGCATCAACAAAATTCTTGATATCATCAGGATTACGAGACGTAATTAGATTACCATCGATCTGTACGGTTTTATCTACAAAATTTGCGCCTGCGTTTTCTAAATCAGTCTGCAATGTATTATACGCAGTCAAAGTTTTACCTTTAGCAATTCCAGTATTAATAAGAATCCAAGGAGCATGACAGATGACAGCTAGTGGTTTTTTTGCATCATTAATAGCGTTGACTATATCATGGGCTTCCTTGTTGCCGCGTATAGTATCAGCATTTACAGTACCACCTGGCACTACTAGAGCATCATAATCAGCTACTTTGGCATCTTTGGCAAAAATATCAGCAATAAAAGTATCACCTTTATTGACATCTTGATTCATACCTTGGACTTCTTTGTCCTTATTAGTAGTAATAAGAATAGTTTTATAACCTTTATTTTTTAGTTGGTTATTAACGTCTTCATATTCTGCTTGTTCAAAGTTGTTGTGTAGTAAAAAAGCGATCGTTTTCATAATATTCCTTATTTTTATAATAGTGTTCGTATTATTACGATGTTTATAATGAAATTTATTATATTTATAATTTATTTTTTATAGATTTCACTAATACTTATAGCCATTTTTATAATTTTTGATTATTCTTTTTATTGCAGCCTTCCTTAGATGATTTAATGAGTATATAAAAAAAGCAGATTTTGCGATAGGCGAAAACTGCAATTAAATGTGACGATATGTGATTAATGTAATATGCTAGTAAGTTGTGCGGAGGTTGAGTTAGCAAATCGGAGTGATGATTCCTATAAAGTGCACTGCTCTATAATTGAATGAGTTTCTTAGGTTGCAGACGCCCATTAAGACTGACTGCACCCAAGCCGATGAACTGACCTTGCTCATCAAGCAGGCGAATATCTACCGGTTGCTCATGTTGTAATAGCAGCGCTGGATCATTTTGACTGTCAGCATCTATATCCTCGGCGACGATTGAAGTGCTAGCTTCAGGCTGCATTGCCTGCAAGGTACTCAAAATATACTCTTGCAAGACAACTGTGAGTTGGCCAAATACATTCAGACGCTGACCTTGGCGCACACGTTCGCATTGTCCATCTGTCAGTATCAGTTCAGCTACAATATCTACGCAAGCATCTACCGGTAATAATTGCGCCATCCGACTATCTGGCGCTTGCTCTTCTAATTCTACCAAGGTAATAGAGTCTCTAAGGCGAAACTCGCCGACTTGCAGACGACGTAAGGCAGTCAAATGACCCAATGTGCCTAATGCTTTGGAAATATCTTCTGCTAAAACACGCACGTAGGTGCCTTTAGTACAGGTGACCGTCAGCTGAAGCTGGCTCTCATCAATCCCGATTAGATCAATAGTCTTAATTACAATGTCTCTGGGCGCACGTTCAATCTCTATTCCAGCACGTGCATATTCATAGAGCTTCTTGCCATCTTTTTTTAAGGCAGAATACATCGGTGGAATTTGCTGCTGAGCGCCTAAAAACCGCTTAGAGAGATTGTTCAACACTACCTCATCAAATACTGGTATAGCCATTTCAGCAGTAATCTGCCCATCGGCATCACCCGTATCCGTCTGAGAGCCGAGTAATATGGTTGCTTGATAGGATTTATCAGCATCAAGCTGATAGTGACTGAACTTGGTCGCCTCCCCTAAACAAATAGGCAGTAGTCCGGTTGCCATAGGATCAAGAGTTCCGGTATGACCGGCCTTTTTACTGTCATGTAAAGGTGATTTAAATAAATATTTAACCTTAGACACTACTTGCTGTGAAGTCATACCTTTAGGTTTATCGATTAAGATAACCCCAGAGACTTTTTGTTTAGCTGCTTGCTTCGCAATAGACATAATAGTTACTTATTCGTCAGTTTGTTTCTGATCTATCTCTTGCTCGTCAGCTTCGTTTTGCTCAGTTTTGGTCACTGCTTGGCTAATCAAATCCATCATATAGTTACCACGAGCAGTAACTTCATCATAATGGAAACGCAGACGCGGGGTGGTACGCGTTTTTAGACTATGGCTAAGCTCAGTACGTAAAAATCCAGCCGCTTTATTGAGCATTTTTACACTTTCTTCATGATTGCTTTTAGTCATGGCATCATTAAGCTCTGGTTCCATAATGGTGACATAAACATCGGCATAGCCCAAGTCAGGACTGACTTTAACACTAGAGATAGTCACAAAACCAGTAAGACGAGGATCGTTCACTTCATCACGAATAAGAACAGCAAGCTCGCGTTGAATCTGATCCGCTAAGCGTTGTAAGCGTTGGTTCATATTATTATCCTGTTTTTTAATAATTATTTAATAGCAATTAAATAATAGTTTTATAGCACTTTAATGACTGTTTAATAAATAGGAACTGCTAACAAATATAGTTTTCAATAAAAGGCCAGCAGGCTTGTTATATATAATAAAAAAAGGCCTAGCAGGATGAACCTGTTAGGCCTAAATACAGCATGATATCAGTCAGCAATGCTAAAGATGCTCAGCTGATTAGGCTTATCGCGTGCTTAGATAGTACGCTCGAACTCTTGAATTTCAAAGACTTCGATTTTATCACCAGCTTCAACATCATAGCCCCGAACGGCAAGACCACATTCCATACCAGTGCGCACTTCATTAACATCTTCTTTATAACGACGTAGTGACTGCAATTGACCGGTAAAGATAACTTGGTCATCACGCAGGACACGGATTGGTTTGTTACGATAAATCGTTCCTTCAACCACCATACAACCGGCAGCCGCACCGAACTTACTAGAGCGGAACACTTCACGGACATCAGCAATACCCAAGATTTTCTCGCGATGTTCAGGCGCAAGCAAACCACTCATTGCTGCTTTTACATCATCGATTAAGCCATAGATTACACTGTAATAACGAATATCCATATCAGCGGCATCTGCTTTACGGCGTGCAGTACTATCAGCACGAACGTTAAAGCCTAGGAGCACAGCTTCGCTAGATTCAGCAAGGGTTACATCGGACTCAGAGATTGGACCGACACCTGAGCTAATAACTCTTACTTTAACTTCATCAGTTGATAGCTCATCTAATGCTGCAAGTAACGCTTCGAGTGAACCACGAACATCAGTTTTTAGGACGATATTCAAGAATGACACATCACCTTGTTCCATCTGTTCAAACATGCTCTCTAAGCGCATTTTGTTCTGACGTTCAAGTTGACGCTCACGCTCACGGTTGGCTCTAAAGTCTGCGACTTCGCGGGCTTTTTTCTCATCAGTCACGACTAAGAATTCACTACCCGCAGCTGGAGTTTCAGGTAACCCTAAAATCTCAACAGGGATAGATGGGCCGGCTGATTGAATACGCTGACCATTTTCATCAATCATAGCGCGGACTTTACCATAATATTCGCCCGCTAATACTAAGTCGCCTTGTTTCAAGGTACCTTTTTTAACCAGTACACTCGCAACAGGACCACGACCTTTCTCAAGCCTTGATTCAATGACTACACCTTGAGCGGCGCCATCTAATGGTGCTTCTAATTCCATTAGCTCTGCTTGCAAGCTAATATATTCTAAAAGCTCATCAATCCCTTCGCCAGTTTTGGCTGAGATACGCGCCATTGGCGTATCGCCGCCCCATTCTTCTGACACGACTTGTTTGGCGGTTAATTCATTCAACACGCGATCTGGATCAGCACTGGGCTTGTCCATTTTATTGATGGCAACGATTAGCGGTGTGCCAGCAGCACGGGCGTGATCAATCGCTTCTTCAGTTTGTGGCATCATGCCATCGTCAGCTGCAACTACCAAGACCACGATATCCGTCGCTTGGGCACCACGTGAACGCATGGCGCTAAAGGCCGCATGACCTGGAGTGTCAAGAAAAGTAATGACACCGCGATTGGTCTTAACATGATACGCACCGATATGCTGAGTAATACCACCGGCCTCGCCTGTGGCGACTTTAGTTTCGCGAATTTTGTCTAATAATGATGTTTTACCATGGTCAACATGACCCATAATAGTAACCACTGGAGGGCGCGCTTGGACATTGCTGCTACGCTCATCAACAGCATCATGCAGATCGTCTTCAACTTTAGTATCACTAACGGGTACTGGATTGTGACCCATCTCTTCTACTATCAGACTGGCTGTCGCTTGGTCAATGGTATCTGACTCAGTAGCCATCTCACCCATTTTCATCAACAATTTAGTGACTTGACGAGCTTTAACGGCCATACGCTGAGCCAGATCTGCTACTGCAATTTGCTCGCTAATCTCGACATCATAAACGATTTTTTCAACAGGTTTTTCAAACTTATGCTGTGATGATTGTGTTGAGCGTAAGCCATTTTTACGGTTTTTAACCTCGCGCTCATCTTGGTTCTTACGGCGACGACCACGGGCACCAGTGCTACTTGCGCCACGCTTAATCTCGCGACGTTCTTTCTCAAACGATTCTTCTAACGCATCACCGACCAAACCTTCGGCTAATGGTTCGTCCTTACGAACTTCAGCAGCAGGCTGATCAGTATACTTACCGGCCATTTTACGCATTTGCTCAAGAGTGCGCTTTTGCGCCTCTTTAGCTTGTGCTTGACGAGTTTCTGTTTCGATTTGACGTAAACGATTTTCTTCTTTTTCACGCACTTCGCGCGCTTTACGCTCGGCTGCGGTTTCAACTTTTGGCTTAGTGGCTGCTACTTTTTTCTTCTCTTTTCCTTTAGTCTTGATCTCAACGGTAGCTTTACCGCCTTTTTTGACCACTACTGAAGAGGTCGACGTTTTCTCATTCTTACCTTCTGAGCTCTTGCCTGAGCCGAGACTGCTACGCATCGCTGCTAAGGTTGCTGCTTGACGTTCTCCAGCTTTCTTCTTAGTGGCCTCACGCTCTTCAGCTTCTTTTGCAGCTCGAGCTCGCGATTCAATCATTGCCTGTTCGCGAGCAGCGAGTTCTTCAGCCATTTTTTCTGGATCAGGCTTCTCGAATACTTTCTTTTTGCGCACTTCAACATTAACGCTCTTCGATTTACCTGAAGAACCGGTCACGCGCGCAGTACTGGTCGTCTTAGATTTTAGGCTAATACGGCGCTTGTCTTGCTGGCCATGACTTTGTTTTAAATACGTCACCAACTTCTCTTGCTCAAGTTCGGTGACTGAGTCATCCTCACTACGAGCAGGCAGCCCAGCATCCACTAATTGCTGTTTTACAGCACTCGGGGTTTTGCCTACCATATCTGCCAGTTCTTTGACGGTCTTATCTGCCATTGATTATCACCTACTGTCTATTGTTTGCTATATGTTCAATTCAATTGTTGGCCACAAATGATTGCGTTAAGGCTGATATCTGCGTCATTTATTAACGTAAAAACAATACCAGCGCTTTTTATCGATAGCATATCACCAAAAGACAGCGATATGCAGTTAACGCCTATTCATTGAACCAAGATTCCCGAGCCTTCATAATGAGCTGTCCTGCTGTTTCAGTATCTAAGCCTTCAATATCTTCTAAATCAAATACTGCTTGCTCAGCTAAATCATCAACGGTAACAATGTCTTTTTGTGCCATTTTATAAGCCCAACTGACCGTCATACCTTCAAGATCTTGCAGCTCTTGAGTCGGCTCTTTCATATTCTGTTGTTTAACCAGCTCGTCTGCAATGACCACTTCTTTTGCGCGTTCTTGAACCATATCGATCGCGTCATCATCTAAACCTTCAATATCATAGAAGGTTTCGACCGGTACATACGCCACTTCTTCAACACTGGTAAAACCGATATCTACTAGCGCTTGAGCTAAATCGCGATCTACTTCTAAGCGTTCATAAAATAAATCAATGAACCCTTTGGTCTCATTGGCTTGACGCTGTTGATACTCTTCCTCAAGCATCATATTAAGCTTATAGCCTGTCAGCTCAGAAGCCAAGCGTACGTTTTGACCTTGTGAGCCAATAGCACGAGCCAGCTGATCGTTAGTGCTAAATACAATATCTGCCGTTTGAGTATCTTCATCTAAAATGATACTGCTGACGTCCGCAGGCTCAAGAGAGCTAATAATGAATTGGGCAGGATCATCGGACCAAACCACTACATCAATACGCTCGCCATCAAGCTCTTGCTGTACCGCTTGGATACGCGTACCACGCATACCAATACAAGCGCCCACAGGATCAATGCGATGATCGTTGGTTTTAACTGCTATTTTAGCACGAGTACCCGGCAAGCGAGCAACGTTACGAATTTCAATAATCTGCTCAGCAATCTCAGGCACTTCTTTCTGCATGAGTGCTGAAAGCATCTCAGGATGAGTACGTGATAGCAATAACTGTGCACCGCGATTTTCGCGATTGACATGATATAAAATGGCGTTGATACGTGATTTTACGCGCAGCTGCTCACGTGGGAGCATCTGGTCACGTGACAGATAGCCTTCCGCATTATCACCTAAATCAATAATATAACCATCGCGGGTCTGTTTCTTCACTTCACCATACATCATCTCACCAACACGCGACTCGAAAGCATCTGCCACTAGAGCGCGCTCAGCTTCACGAATTTTTTGGATAATGACCTGCTTAGCTTGGGTGGCAGCAATACGACCAAATTCAATAGACTCAATCTGCTCTTCTTTAATATCCCCAATTGACCATTCTTCTTGGTCAAGATCCGTGATAGCAAGCTGACAGGCTGGCATTTCATGGTCTTCGTCGGCCACAACTGTCCAATAACGATAAGTATCATAGTCACCAGTCTCACGATTAATCGCGACCCGTACCTCAACTTCTGGCTGTTCGGTGTATACTTTTTTCTTGGTCGAAACCACTAAAGCGTCTTCTATAGCCTCAAAGATGTCTTCAGGATTTAAGCCTTTCTCATTACTTACGGTCTCTACTACCGTTAAAATTTCACGACTCATGCTATACCTGTCCTATACTTGCTTAAATTTTATAATTTGTGTATTGACGTTATGTTGCTACTGTAAGCCATACGCTATTTAAAGATTCGACATTCTATCTCTGATGCTAAGTATTCTTATCACTTATATAGTGCTTATTTATTCTATGTTCTTTGCGTAATACTTAGTATTTTACTGACCGATTGTTTCAATAATTAATTTATATCTCTGATTAATTTATATCTCTGATTAATTAAGCATCTTCATAAATTAAGTTGGCTTTATCAATATTACTTAAAGCAATCTCGAACTGCTCACCATCGATGGCTGTCAGCTTTAACATCGTGCCATCTATACTATCTAGGCTACCGGTGGCTTTACGGCGTTTTTTATCGCCTTGTCCTATCGCTTGTATCAAGCGTAGGCTCACTGTTTGTCCGATATAATCATGCATTTGCTCATCGGAAAAAAATGCCCGATCAAACCCAGGTGATGACACTTCTAATATATACTCACCAGCAATGGGGTCAAGCACTTCAAGTATACCGCTGACTTGATGGTTGACTGCTGCACAGTTTTCGATCGTCACATGCTTATCTTGTGCCAGCTCTTCCGGCAACGATTCAATATAGATACGCAATAAAGAGCGCTGCCCTTGTGGTACAAATTCCACACCCCATAGTGCTACATCACAAGCGGCAACAGCTGGGGCGATAATACTGGTCAATTCTGCGACTTTGGTCGAAAGTTTCATAATCTGTTTATAGCTTCCTATTCACTTGTATGTGGAGCTGAGTGAATTATATAATGGGTTGATATGTATTTTTAAAGGGTTACTTAACACTATTTTTAATACTGACTAACCACACTGTTATTATTTATGCTTTTATAATTAATAAAGCACTTTTATTATGGTAGTTACCTATTACAGCTATAGTGGCTATGAATAGGAGCAATATTAAATAGTAGTAATATCGTTATCAACAAAGCAGCTGTCAAAAAATAGATTTCTATAAAATAGCATTTACGACAGTAATACTATAAAGATAACTGCTATAAATTAGAGTTATGAAAGTAGCAGTTATTATGAATAATAGTCATAAACAAGTATGAGGTAAATAAAAGGCAGTGTTGCTTACGAGTCATCGCGCAAGTGGCGGGTATCGTACTCTATGGGCATAGAGCTTAGCATAAGTAGAATAGATACCGCGGTAACACTGACTAGCAGATACAAAAAAACCCACAAACATAATAATGGTGGGCTATTTGTCACTGACAAATTTAGTGTAAAAAATATCAGTATAAAAAGTGGTAGCGGGGGCTGGATTTGAACCAACGACCTTCGGGTTATGAGCCCGACGAGCTACCAGACTGCTCCACCCCGCATCAATCTAGAACGCACATTATAGGGAGGTTTTGTAGAAGTGTCAATCTTTATTTCAAATTAATTAAAATTAAAATTGAAGATTTCTTTTCTGTTATAGCCAACTTAATGTCGTGCTGTGTAAAAAAAGTTGGTGCGATTGGGGGGACTTGAACCCCCACAGCTTGCGCCACCACCCCCTCAAGATGGCGTGTCTACCAATTCCACCACAATCGCCTATGCTTACTTACTACTTTAACTTCTTTTACTAATCTGTTGCTCTCGCTGCATTTATACTATGGTGCTATACCATGAGGATGGTACTTATGATAACTGCAGACCGCTTAAACAGGAAAGCATTGTAAGACTAACCTGCTAAAATAGCAAGGGCTGTCAATAAAAAATGCAAACACTGTAATTCAAGGGCTTACGAGAAGTTAAGAGCTAAGCTGTATAAAAAGCTGAGCTACCGTTTATAAACCATACTTAATAAAAGCAGGCTACTGAGGATTTTCGGTCAAAGGACGTGGCGTTTGCGGTGCTGAGACTGGCGCGTCTAGGCGAAACTGATCTTCTGCCTGCTTACGAGCCTGTACTGCCAATGTCATACTGGTCACAAAAAATATGGCGGTCAATACAGCAGTAGCACGAGTCAAGAAGTTGGCGGTGCCTGCAGCGCCAAATACAGTTCCTGAAGAACCCGCACCAAAAGAAGCCCCAGCGTCTGCCCCTTTACCATGCTGTATCAAAATCAAGCCGGTCATGGCAATTGCCACGATAATATGAAGGGCTAATATAAACGTGTACATGGTGTCCTCTTTTGCCGTGTAATGACGACTGATAACGGTTATTAAATCTTTGGGTTAATACATTGACATTAAAGTATAAAGGGATTAAATAAGGCGCATTGTACACGATTGCAAGGTCACTGTTAAACACACTCATCACAATTTATTAGGGCGCTTTTAGTTGTCTAGCTATTTAGCTTAGGTATTTAATGGATTTAGGGTGTGTCATCATTATTTTTATAGCTTAAAGCAGCGGTTGGGGCAAGAACTCTTATTAGCGACACCAGGTATTCGTCCCGCAGATAGCGACTAAGATTCAAAAGCACGATGATCAAAAGTATATTGTTACAGCACAACAAGTGTAGATATAACTTTAAAAAAGTAAAAATCATCACTTTAAAAAACTATTACCTTAAAAAACAATCACTACCACATTAAATCATCTGGAATCACATAGGCCGCATAAGGATCGTCAGTCGCAAAATCCTCATCTGGTTTATCGTTAGATACAACCATAAAACCTTCCAATTTCGTATTTATACGATCTGCCAAAGGACGAGGGAGCAGAGCATAACTTTCCTCCAATCGTGCAATAACCACATGACCAGCCACTATTTGATCATATAGTTTTTGGGTGATATGGATTTTTTTCACTTTAGAGTAATCAACAAACTGATAGTCTACATCACCCTGTGTATCAGTAATCTGATGCTGCTTAATCATTTGAATAACATTAGCTTTTAGCATTTTCTGTTCTAAAGCTTCTTGTTTTTCCTGATTAAGCTTTAGATCCTTTTTCGTTTTTTTTGCTTGGGCTTCTGCCAAATCTTTTTTAACTTCAGCTGCTGCTGAATCGCCAGTACGCTTGGCATGTTGAGACTGTTTGCTTAGTTGCTTGGCTTTTTTGCTGTCAACTAATCCAGCTTTCAAAAGTTGAGCCTGTAGGGCATTTTTAGCCATAATCCAATCACCTAAATAATAAAACCTAAAAAATATGGTAGCAAATTTTGCTAGACTGTGTCATCAATTAAGTCAAACGACACCAGATGAATAGCACATTGATTATGACTTGCTAACTTATCATATCGGGTTGCAATAGCACGGTATATTCATCGTCAGAGTCTTCAGATAGAAGGCCGAAGACATGCCGTCTTGTCATGGTATCTAGTTTCATGTTCCTAAATATAGGATCAGTATAGCTTATTCTAAAATACGCTTTCTAATTGCTGACACACTAGACTTTAGCACGACTAAAAGCATCCGCAATCGCCAAAAAGCTGTCAGCCTTCAACGCTGCACCGCCGACCAAGGCACCATCTATCATAGGGCTCGCGGCAAAGTTATCTGCGTTATCCGCATTAACACTACCGCCATATAATACGCTAATATTCGAGAGCGGCTTAGCAAAACTGGCAACAGTCTGCTTAATATATTCATGAGTGGCACTGACGTCAGTCACAGTAGGCACTTTGCCGGTACCGATTGCCCATACGGGTTCATAAGCAATGATTAAGCGGGCCGCTAGCTTCTGCGCAAACTCAGGTTCTTGGTTTGGTTGCTGAGCCAGTAACTCTTTTATCACCGCCAGTTGCTCTCCTAATACCTCAAGGGTTTGCTTATCATCATACTGCACTTGGGTTTCGCCCACACACAGCACAACGCCTAAATCTTGCGTGAGTGCATTATTGAGTTTTTGCACGAGAGTTTCATGAGATTCTTGATGATATTGCCTGCGCTCAGAGTGTCCTAATAGCGTCCACGACGCGCCAGCGTCTGCCACTTGCTGGGCGGAGCAGTCTCCAGTATACGCACCGGTGCTAGGACTATGAGCGCTGATATCTTGCGCAGCGCACAACATTGGCGATCCTTGCAGACTCGCGCTGACAGATGCTAAATGAATACAGCTGGGTGCGACCATTAATCGGCAAGCAGGTGTGTTATGTTTATTAACAGCATTTTTATCAACAGCAGCGTTGTCCATGTTAATAGCAGTTAACAAACTATCGATTAGCATATTAACGTCGTGGTTCGTTGCTGGATTTTGCTTCCAATTTCCAATTACCCAAGCTTGCATTATTTATCTACCTTGTGTCGTTTGTCATGGCCAGTGCGGCTGATATGCGCGTCAGTATAACAAATATTTTACAAGTGCTATAGTATAGGCTCTGTTCAATCATGGCTTCGACAATATCTAATCTTTGCTGTTTATAAACCATCCAACCTGTTGGCAATGACATGGTTGCGTCTTGAACCATTTAAATCATTTTTTTAACTCTTTCTTTATTAAAAGGCTATTAGTCACGATTTAGTAACCTCAATTGTCACGTTTCTTGCATATATGTCAGAAAGTAGTTTCAGCATGTTTATTGTTTTTTTGTATATCCAGCATTAAGGAGAGGGCTTTATGTCTACCACAATCATTAAGTTTGGTAGTCTAGCGCAGCAACTGATTAGCGAAGGCGTCATTAATGAAGCACATATGAAAACGGCGCAGACTGAATCGCAGCAGCAGCAAATCGGACTGGTGACGTATCTGATAGACAATAAAATGGCTGATGCCTACTCCTTAGCTCAACTACTGTCGCAGTCATTCGATGCTCCGTTCTTTGATCTCAATGTGCTGAATAACGATGTCACACCCAAAGACTTAGTTGATGAAAAGATCATCCGTAAGTTTAATGCCTTGCCGATATTTAAGCGTGGGCAGCACCTATTTGTGGCGCTCAGTGACCCCACACGCATTGATGCTATTGATGCCATTGCCTTTAACTCAAGACTGTCTGTCGACACGGTGGTGGTCGAAGAAGATAAGCTTAAAAAGCATATTGATAGCATTTATGCTGATACTATGCAAAATTTTGGTGGTTTTGCTGATAGTGATTTAAATGTCGACTTTGAAGATAGCGAAGATGATGAGGGCGAAACCAAACTTAACGACAGCGTTGATGAAGCGCCGGTGGTGAAGTTTGTCAATAAAATGCTGGTGGAAGCCATTCGTATGGATGCCTCCGACTTGCATTTTGAGCCCTATGAAAAGTCCTATCGCGTACGCTTTCGAGTCGATGGGGTGATGCAAAAAATGGCAAATCCACCGGTACAACTTGCTGGTAAAATCGCCGCACGCCTCAAAGTAATGTCACAAATGGACATCTCTGAGCGCCGCGTACCGCAGGATGGCCGTATTAAGCTAAAAGTATCCAAAAATAAAGCCATCGACTTTCGGGTAAGCTGCCTGCCAACCCTATTTGGTGAAAAACTCGTCCTACGTATCTTGGATCCTTCTTCAGCGATGCTAGGTATTGAAGCGTTGGGCTACGAGCCTGATCAAAAAGATATGTTTCTAGAAGCGCTTAATAAACCACAAGGTATGCTCCTGATTACCGGTCCTACCGGCTCGGGTAAAACGGTGTCCCTTTATACGGGGATTAATATTTTAAATACCGGCGAGACCAATATCTCAACCGCCGAAGATCCAGTTGAGATTAACCTTGAAGGCATTAATCAGGTTAACGTTAATCCGAAAGTAGGCCTTACCTTTTCTAACGCTCTCAAATCATTCTTACGTCAAGATCCAGACATTGTGATGGTGGGTGAAATTCGTGACCTTGAGACCGCTGAGATTGCAATTAAAGCAGCACAGACGGGTCACATGGTGCTCTCAACTCTGCATACTAACTCTGCGCCTGAGACCTTAACCCGCCTCCGTAATATGGGCGTGGCGTCATTTAATATTGCCACCTCAGTAAATTTGGTCATTGCCCAAAGGCTGGCACGGCGCTTGTGCAAAAACTGTAAAAAGCCAATTACCGTTCCGCAAAAGAGCTTGCTAGAGCTAGGTTTTAGTGAGGTCGATTTGAATAATCCCGATAATATAATTTATGGGCCTGTTGGCTGTAATGACTGCCGCGACGGCTACAAAGGTCGGGTAGGTATTTATGAGGTGATGAAAATCAGTCCCGACATCTCCCGTATTATTATGGAAGATGGTAATGCGATTGATATTAAAGATGCCGCGCTCAAAAATGGCTTTCGCGATTTACGCCGCTCAGGCATCTTAAAGGTATTACAAGGAGTTACCAGTATCCAAGAGTTGATGCGTGTTACTTCTGAATAGCTAGAAATTCTATAAATGCAATGTACGATAACAGTCTAGACTTAAAATAAAAGCACATAACGGATACTATATTGGGCTAAAATAGTGTTCATTAAAATTTAGCTTAAGACAATGTTAATTTAGAATAACTCTGAATAAACAATTAATTATAAAAAACCCATTAGTAAATATTCGTTAATCAACACTAATTAGATGGTTTATAAAGTTATTACTTATTAATGGTTACGGACCGCATTAAGTAGAAACACCAAGCACAATAGGCAAACTTTGGGGTAGAGACATGGCAAAAGCAAAGACCGACATGCTATTAGACTTTGTCTATGACGGCGTCAATCGGCGTGGTCAAAAAGTGAAAGGTGAAACCACAAGTCGTAGTTTAGAGCTGGCAAAAGCCACGTTACGCAAACAAGGCATCACGGTTAAATCTATTAAGAAAAAGTCTAAGCCACTATATACCTTTAAAAAAGCCATTAAACCAATTGATATTGCTATCTTTTCGCGGCAACTGGCGACCATGATGAAGGCGGGCGTACCGTTAACCCAGTCGTTTGAAATCGTTGCGGATTCGCTAGACAACCCCAGCATGAAAGAGTTGGTCTTACAAATTAAGGGCGATATCGAAGCCGGTGGTACCTTTGCCTCCGCGCTACGTAAGCATCCGCGCTACTTTGACGATCTCTTTTGCTCGCTGGTCGATTCTGGTGAGCAGTCAGGGGCGCTCGAGACTATGTTAGAGCGGGTTGCCACTTATAAAGAAAAAAGTGAGTTACTCAAAGCAAAAATTAAAAAAGCGCTGAAATATCCGATGGCGGTCGTTATCGTGGCAGTCATCGTTACTATGATTTTGCTGATTAAAGTGGTCCCTGTATTTTCTGGACTATTCGAATCTTTCGGAGCCGAACTACCCGCCTTTACCCAAATGGTGGTGGGCATGTCTGAATGGATGCAGTCATGGTGGTTCATTTTGATTATTGCTATTGGTGGCGCTATCGTGGGTTTCTCTGAAGGCAAAAAACGATCTAAGAAATTCCGTGATTTTTTAGATCGGGCGACTTTAAAAGCGCCTATATTTGGCAATATTGCTTACCAAGCCGTTATCGCCCGTTTTGCCCGTACCTTATCCACCACTTTTGCCGCAGGTGTGCCTCTGCTTGATGCGCTAGACTCTACTGCTGGTGCAACCAATAATGTGGTATTTTATAATGCCACTCAACAAATAAAGAACGATGTAGCTACTGGCCAGCAACTACAATTTTCGATGCGTACCACTAACTTATTTCCAAGTTTAGCCATTCAAATGGTGGGTATCGGTGAGGAATCAGGTAGCTTAGAGGAGATGCTTGATAAAGTAGCCGTCTATTACGAAAATGAAGTCGATAATGCCGTTGACGGCCTGACCAGTCTAATGGAGCCACTGATTATGGCAGTGCTCGGGGTATTGGTTGGCGGTTTGGTCATCGCTATGTATTTGCCAATCTTCCAGATGGGCTCAGTGGTAGGATAAATGATAATCATAAACAAAGATAATCATAGGGCAGTCACTTGATGCAATTATTACAAGACAATATGGGCGTAGCGCTAGTCGTATTTATCCTATTAGGGCTTTGTGTGGGCAGTTTTTTAAATGTGGTAATCCACCGCATACCCCTAATGATGCACTACGAATGGCGTCAAGAATGCAGCCAATTTTTGGCGCAACAAAGAGATATGCCAGCTGAGCATACAAGGGTACTGACCAGTGTCGTCGATAATGATGTGCCCGTTACTTTGAGCCTACCTGCCTCACGCTGTCCACACTGCGCGCATAAAATAAAATGGTATGAAAATATACCATTAGTCAGTTGGATGCTATTACGTGGACGCTGCTCAGACTGCAAAGCAGCTATTGGTATACGTTATCCTATAGTGGAGTTGGCCACCGCCCTACTCTCAGGCTTAGTGATTTATCATTTTGGGGTTAACGCAACTGGGCTGTCTGCTTTAGTATTAGTGTGGACACTAATAGCACTGACTGGCATTGATTTTGATACCCAGCTGTTACCCGACCGCTTAACTTTTCCTTTAGCAGGGCTGGGCTTGGCAGTTAATTCACAAGGCTGGTTTGTGAGCCCAACCAAATCTATTTGGGGCTTATTACTGGGATTTTTATCGCTGTGGATAGTGGTTAAGGTATTTTACCTTATCACCAAAAAACATGGCATGGGACAAGGCGACTTTAAATTACTGGCGGTATTGGGTGCATGGCTTGGCCCTGTAATGTTGCCGTTAATCATTCTACTATCCTCCCTGCTAGGCTCGATAGTGGGTATTATCTTGATGAAAATACAAGGGGAGAGTAAACCGTTTGCCTTTGGTCCTTATATTGCTATTGCGGGCATTGTTGCCCTATTATACGGCTCCGATATTGTCAACTGGTACTTGGGAATGTACGTTTAGATAGTTATAAATTACAATACAGTAAAGCAATACCCACATTTTTATTGATAGTAGCCGTTAATCTAAGGAATTGTTAATCTAGGCAATAGCGATTGCTTAGATTAACTTTTTTGCTTTTATAAGCTAATTGCTCATATCTATTTATCCCTACAACCCTATTCTACCAGCCAAATAAGTCATTATTATGTCAAAAAATTCTAATACATCGTCTCATCACGCTGTTGCTAGCACCGGCCTGACACATCAGCAAACTAAAGACAAAACCTTAGTCGTAGGATTAACCGGAGGTATTGGCAGTGGCAAGTCTTCTGCTAGTGACTGGTTTGCGATGCAAGGAATCGATATTATCGACGCTGATGTCATTGCTCACGAGGTAGTTGCAAAAGGCAGTGCTACCTTACGCAAAATTCAGAAAAAATTCGGTGATTGGGTCATTAGCCCTGCTGGAAATATGGATCGTGCAGCTGTACGTAGCCATGTCTTTACTCATCCTGAAGCACTGATGGAGCTTGAATCTATCACTCATCCGGCGATACGTGAGGCGGCAAAGGAACAATTAGCGGCAAGCACTTCAGCGTATGTAGTCCTGTCAGCACCACTACTGATTGAAGCAGCAGAAGCAGGATTGGCCAATCTATGTCAGCGCATCTTAGTCATTGATGTGCATGAAGACACCCAGCTGGCGCGTGCCAGCCTACGTGATGAACAAAGCGCGACTAAAATTAAAGCCATTATGGCGAATCAGCTCAGCCGCGAGGTACGTAATGGTCATGCTGATGATGTGATTGTTAATGAAGCTGATTTAGCTGCTCTACATTTGCAGCTACAACCCCTACATCAAACTTATCTTACGCTTGCGCAGCAGCTAAAGTACGCTGCCGATTAACCTCATATAGTGCCATTCCTGTTGCGACACTGACGTTGAGGCTTTGCAAATTGCCATGCTCGTTGCCGGACATTGGAATATAGACCAGCTCATCACAGCTCTCTGTCGTTAGACGGCGCATCCCTTCGCCTTCTGAGCCCATGATAATGGCGGTTTTGCCAGTCAAGTCAGCGGTATGTATTGGTTTAGCATCGGCATTGAGCGCCGTACCAAATACGAATACACCTGCACTTTTAATTTTTGTTAATGCCCGCGCAAGGTTAGTAACGCTAATAATAGGCATCATTTCAGCAGCACCTACTGATACTTTTGCTACCGTAGGAGTCAAACTGGCAGCATGGTGTTTGGGACAAATGACTGCATCCACCCCCATTGCAACGGCAGTTCGCAGGCAGGCACCAAAATTATGCGCATCGGTAATTTGATCTAATACCAGCAATAAACAGTTATCTCGAGTGACAAGCGTATCCAACAGCCCCTCATCGGCAAACCCTAATGGACGTGCATGCAGGACTACTCCTTGATGCTGCGGGCTACCACATAACTGTGTCAGGTTGTCTTTTTGAGTCGGCTGAAGACTCACGCCATTGGCTTGTGCTTGCTTTATAATGGCTTGCACATGGCTGTCCGTTTCGCGTCCTTGTTGCACAAATAAACTAAGTGCATCTAAGGGGCGATACTCAAGTAAGGCCTCAATAGCATGAATGCCATAAAAATAGCTGGGTTTTGCCATAACGTGCCTGCTGTTTGAAAAAGGGGTATCATTTAACGGGATAAAAGGTAGATGACTGCTATCAATAATATGATTACAAGACTAAAAACTAGCACAGTCTTGCGTGTTATTTTGTAGTATATATCTCTACGGTTTTCAGTCCAACTGGTATGTATTAACGCTCTTAACTGACTATCTACATTTTAGATAGGCAGTTGAGCATCTAACACTAACCTTCTAGATGGCAAACATACTGGGCGATTTCTTCGGTGCGTAAACTGAAGCCGCTATTACCTTCGACGACAAATGATTGGCCAGCCCGGTAATAGCTAAATTCTTCATCACCGTTGATTTTGACCTCACACTCACCGCTAATAATCTCAATGCGCTCAGAGGTGTTGGTGCTAAATTGATAGTGCTCCACACTATTATCGCACGGTAAAATAATACCTAAAGTTTTATGGCGGCCATCTTCGAACATAATTGTACGGCTGGAACAACGCCCATCATATGATATCGTGGCCTGAGCATCGACCGTCACGCTGGTAAATTGTGCCGCTGTCATAGTGACTTCCTTATCAAATAATTATTGCTAAACTAAAAAATAAGTGACTGATTAAACTAGTTAATCTAAACTCTCGCCTGATTTTCACCTAACTTCTCCCACGATAAAAAGGCACTGACACCTTATTAAGTAGCGTCATATCGCAGATGGTTGTGCCGTGAGTTATGATTAGGTGAGATTATGCTACCACATTATATCTATAAAGTTTGTTACAGCGCATCTAGGAATCGTACTTAGAACCTATAATTACTGCTATACAACAGGGCTAATCTGCTGTAGTACTAAGGGTAAGCTGCTGTATTTATTAAGTACGATTATTATAAAATAATTGGCAGAATAGCTTAGAATGAAAGCATAAACACCGCTACATTTAACGATGCGGGTAGTCTACTGTTTTAAAGTATTCAATAATGCCTAGAGCCTTTAATAACCCTTATTAGGGTAATAGCCGTTATAATAGTAGCCATTATAGAAAGTGTTAATGATCCAGTTGTGTATTTTCGTTCAGTTTTAAATAGTAGCCTAATTTGTATTTGGACTCATTTAACCTTATATACTGACCAGTACTTCCACCCAATTGACCTTTTTTTAAATCTACTTTCATAAATATTTATAAGATTTATTTGCGGTTAATTGTCCGCCATGAGAGGCTTTGATGCTGTTATCGTTAACCTTATCCCAGTTTGCGCTGATCGCTGAGCATGAGCTAAATGTTGCTGATGGCTTTAATGTGATCACCGGTGAAACGGGCGCAGGCAAGTCTTTACTGTTGGATGCTTTGTCCTTATGTGCTGGTGAGCGCGCAGATAGTGCAATGGTCAGACATGGCGCGGCACATGCGGATATCTATGCTCAATTCGACATCAAAGATAATGCGGTAGTCAATAACTGGTTTGCGGCGCATGAGCGCACTTTAGCAGAACCAGAAGTTCTCATTCGGCGGCAGCTGAGTAGTAGTGGGCGCTCAAAAGCTTGGCTTAACGGACTGCCAGTCAGCCTAGCTGAACTCAAAAGCTTAGGGGCGTTACTGGTGAACATTCATAGCCAACATGCCCAGCAAGCTTTGCTGAAACCACAGTTTGTGGTGCAATGGTTGGATGCAATGGCACAGATAACACCATTAGCGCTACAGACTGCCACTAGTTATCAGCAGTATCAACAGCTCAAACGCCGAGCAGATGACTTGGCTAGCCGCGAAGCCCAACGCCAAGATAGAATGCAGCTATTACAGAGTCAGTTGGCTGATATTGTCCCGCTACTCGCAGTTGACTATCGGGAGATTGAGGCAGAACACGAAGAGTTATCTAATATCGAAGCTTTAATGCAAGAAGCCAGTCATGGTCTGCATCTACTCGATAATGACAGTGATGAGCCCGATGTCATGACCCTTTTGGGACAAGCGATTAAGCTATGCGACCATCAAATAGAAGTCAGTCAAACCTTTGGGCAAGTATCAGAGCAACTGCATTTAGCCCAGCAGCAAATTACCGAAGTGACAGCGCTGTTATCCGATTATGCTGAACAGCAACTGCCTGACCCTGAGCGTCTGCAAGAATTGGATAGTTTAATAAGTCTGGGTCACCGCTTATCACGTAAGCACAGCTTGCCAGCAGGGGATTTGATAAATGAGGCAAAGGGCTGGCAGCAGCAATTAGCGCAGCTAGAGAATGAGCCCAGCAGTGATGCCCTTGCCGCACAAATTGATGAGGCATGGCAGAATTATCTCACACTAACCCAGCAGTTACATGAAGCGCGCTCGCAAGCAGCACCTACAATATGCGAGCAGCTCGTAGCCCAGTTGCAACCGCTGGCGTTACCGAACGCACGCTGCGAATTTGTCTTCAGTAAAAAAGCCGATTCAGCGCATTACAATGCTCAGGGTTGCTACGATATTGACCTGTTATTTAGTGCCAACGTCGGTATGCCGCTGCAGCCGCTATATAAGATTGCCTCAGGCGGTGAGCTGTCACGCATGGCGTTGGTGATGCAAGTATTGCAAGCGACCAGTAGTGATAATAATGCGGCAAAACCTATGCTGGTATTTGATGAAGTCGATGTCGGTATCAGTGGCGGCACTGCGCAAGTGGTCGGTGAGTTATTACGCACCCTCGGGCACACCCAGCAATTATTAGCGATTACCCATCAAGCACAAGTCGCTGCTCAAGCCCACCAGCATATTTTGGTGCAAAAACACCACCATAAGCAGACCCAAAGTGAGATGTTTATTTTGACTGATAGCGCGCAGATCGATGAGCTGGCGCGGATGTCAGGTGGCGTTACCATTACCGAAGTCACTCGCGAGCATGCTCGTAGTTTGCTGACCGATGTAAAAATTTAAATGGTACGCAGACTATAACTGTAACAGACGTCTGTTGCTTTCTTGGTCGATATCGCCATATAGTAATATCTCACCCCTTTTTATGTTGCGTTTGCCTCTATGCCTAAAACCAATTTGACACATCATTTTTTAATTGCAGCACCCGAGCTATCAGACCCACGGTTTGAGCGGGCGCTGATATATATCTGTCGTCATGATAAACAGGGCGCTTTAGGTTTGATGGTCAATCGCCCGCTTGGCCAAGCTCGCGTTGGCAAACTGCTAGAGGATTTAGATATTGAAGTTACCGATCCGCAAGTGATGGAAGATTTGGCATTAGATGGCGGGCCTATGTATCCTGAAATTGGGTTTGTGCTGCATACCGGTCAGCCACAGTGGGCATCCTCCTTTGCTATCTCAGAAAACGTCTGCATTACTACCAGTCAAGATATTCTCAAGCGTATCGCGGCGGGTCAAGGAATTGGTCATTATCAGCTGTGCTTGGGCCATGCCAGCTGGGGCAGAAAGCAGCTTAATCGTGAAATTAATAACGGTGACTGGTTGATTTGCCCTGCTGATTTGACCTTGTTATTTGACACCCCATTTGATGAACGCTGGCAATTGGCGGCTGATAAAATCGGAGTGAATTTTGATTATTTAAGCAGCGACATCGGTCATGCCTAATATAAAGAACTTTTAGTAAAAATATTTAAAAAAATCTTTATATAAGATAAGTTTAATGTAAATAAATATGGGAAAAACTTGCTTCTATGACCACAGTAGACACTAATACTTCAACAGATATTGGCATTGAGATTAACAGCGAGAGTGAGGGTGAAAACTTGCTTATTGATAATACTGAGCCAGCACCAAAAGCGCATCTTATTCTAGGGCTAGATTATGGCGTCAAGAAAATGGGCATGGCGTTAGGCAATACCATTACTGAAACTGCGAGCGCCTTTGATATCTTGGCGATGAATAATGGCCAACCCGATTGGGACAATCTGCTCGGTATTATTAAAGTTTGGAGCGTGTCACAAGTGGTGGTTGGACTGCCGCTAAATATGGATGGCAGTAGTTCAATGTTGTCCAAACGTGCCCATAAATTTGCACGAAGGCTGGCACATCGACTGATGGAACAGCATATACCGGCAACGGTAATGCACTGCGATGAGCGTCTGACCTCAGTGGGCGCACGTGAGATTGCTTGGGAGCAAGGCTGGATTAAAAACGAGCGTGACCCGATTGATGATATCTCCGCCTGTATTTTGCTATCCACTTATTTTGCTGATCCTGATAGTGCCATAGCCATTGACGCTATAAAAGCAGATTGAATAAAAACCTCTAATAACAATTATCAGCTTTAAGCATCAATCACTATAAGCACCTATATACTTCTCTTAATAATATCTACCCAAAAGATGACAGCTTGTTATGACCACTGCCCCAGACCAATCTTCGCAAAACGCCTCACAACACGGTTTTGCTCCGCTTGCTATTGCCCGTATTAAAGGCGCACAGCGAGCGAACCAAATTGCGATATACCTGATTTATGCCGCCATCTTCGCCTTTATGGTCTTTGGAACGATTGCCAGCATAAAGATGTTTCATGACAATCAGCTGCTGTATCGATTGTTTTTTAATCTACCCTATATCCTGATTGCCCTGACCATTCCTATGACGCTTTATGATGCGTTTATTATTTATCGCTATCGTCTTAATCAAGCCTCGATGGTAGTCATGACTATTGGGGTCTCGAGTATTATCCTTATCGGTGGGCTATTATTTGCAGATACCGCTTGGTTGGGATTGGCTTCGTGGCTGGGCGTGGCATTTTTATTTAAAGTCAGCTTTAAGCGCTTTTTTGACTTTTTAGAGGTGGATGAAGATGAAATCACTGAAACAGCTGATGATTGAGAAAATCCACCGCTATGAATAAAGACCATGCTCAGACTTGAGCTCAACCCTATTCAAATTCATTAATTTACTTTGTAAAGCTAAGACTATGACAACTTCGACACTAAGCAACACTATCAACCATCATTTGGATACTCAAGGGCTAATTTGCCCAGAGCCCGTGATGATGCTGCACAAAACCATTCGTAAAGCCGATGGCGGCGATATTATCGAAATATTGGCTACCGATCCGGCCACTACTCGCGACATTCCTAATTTTTGTCGTCATTTGGGGCATACTCTTGTCCAGCAAGAAACACTGAATGACGCACCAACATATCGCTATTTGGTCAAGAAAAAGAGCGCTTAATAGTTGCTAATTGTCGGTTGCCAACTTGAATGCATTCAAATGACCATAGAACACAGATAACAGCGCAATACCCAACGCAAAATATCTTTGTGTTATAGAGAACATATCATTCACAGGTTAAAGGTAGGCCGCGTGTTACCAACAGAAAAGCAGTATGTGCAGTGGTTTGAGAACGAAACCTTACGTCATCGTCATGCCCGCTGGTTGTCCCAAAGCAATCAAGTGCCGCCTGCGCGTATTGTTTCGGTCGACGACAAGACAACAGCAGATGAAGCCTATCGCTTGGCTTGCGCGGGCACGTCAATGCTGTGGTACGGTGACTTTCAGAATGCGCGGCAATTACTGCAAGCCCTCACTCGACGCATTGAGCGCAGTGAGCAGCGCAAAATCAGCAAAGCGGCCAACAAGAATAAATCTGCTGAACCTACGGCTGAGTCTTTGGTATTACCTGAAGTGTTATCTAAACGGATACCTAACTTGTTTCATCAGCAACGCCAAGCCCAAGCCCAGCGTTCGCGCATCTTAAGCCGTTTGCTATTAGAGCTTGATGCCGGTTATGTCAGCCAGTTACGTCGCGCCCCCGATGTGAGTGCTGCCTGTACCGCTGCTTTTGGTGAGCTGGATGAGTCGTGCTTACTCTCGTTTCGTGACCTGCAAGGTGTGTTAGGCGCGGCGGGGTGGCGCGCGAAAGGGGTACCTATTGAAAGTTTAGGCCTATCAGTTTTTCCGCATTATGGTGTGTTTGCGCCAACACGTCATGAGTATGTACAGCTCTTGCTGGATGCACCGCTGCCGGATGCTTGTGATGTCGCCTTTGATATTGGTACCGGAACCGGTTTGCTGGCAATTATCTTGGCGCAGCGCGGTGTGCAACAGGTCGTTGCGACGGATTTAAATCCGCGTGCTTTGGCCTGTGCAAGCGAGAACTTTGCGCGTTTGGAGTTAGATGCCGTGCAGTTGCAGCAAGCAGATTTGTTTCCGACTGATGCGCCACTGGCCAATCTGATTGTCTGTAATCCACCTTGGTTGCCCGCTAAGCCCACCTCGCCATTGGAATACGCCGTCTATGATGCCAATAGCGCGATGTTGCGTGGGTTTTTGCAGGGCGCGAAACCGCACTTAGCCGAGCAGGGAGAGGTCTGGTTGATTCTGTCGGATTTAGCGGAGCATTTGCAGTTGCGCAGCCGTGATGAGTTATTGGGCTGGTTTGCGGATGCCGGTTTGGAAGTGAAATATCGTCTTGATACCCAACCTAAACACGGTCGCAGCCAAGACACTACTGACCCACTGTTTGCGGCGCGCAGTGCGGAAATCACCTCTTTATGGTGTTTAGTGCCTTTTGATAATTGAAGTAATACCTGAATAGTACCTGAAACATAAAAACTGCTTAACAAAAATTTTATTAATACTTTATTAACATTGCTATGCGCTAAAACTAGGCGATAAACTTCTAAACGAATCAACCTATCCTGTCCTATACAACCACCGAGTATTGCCTTATGAGTCGCGACCGTGCCGTACAGCCGCGCCAGCCCAAAGCGTTGACAGTAGATGACGAGCCGACTTATATGACCGAGTTTCGTCAGGCCATGCTCGCTCGTGGTTTGGCAACTCGTACTCGCAATGCTTATGTGCGCGATTTGCGCGCCTGTGAGCTGACCAGTCATACCGCACTCACGCGTTGGCAACCCGAAGATATACTGCACTGTCTATCAATCCTCGCCCAAGACGGCAAAACACCACGCACTCAAGCACGAATGCTCTCCAGCCTACGGCAATTCTATCTATGGATGATTGCCAGTAATCTGCGTGAAGACAATCCTTGTGAGCGTATCAAAACCCCAAAGATTGGTCGTCCATTGCCCAAAGACTTAAGCGAGGCAGATGTTGATAATCTACTGGCGGCACCCGATAGTAGCACGGCGCTTGGTCTACGTGATAAAGCCATGTTAGAGGTGCTATATGCCTGCGGTCTGCGGGTCAGTGAATTGGTGAACCTATCTATTGAACAAGTGAATTTGAACTCAGGTTGGCTACAAATCACGGGGAAAGGTAATAAAACACGCTTAGTACCATTAGGAGAATATGCGGCGGATGCGTTAGAGGACTATTTAGCCCATGGACGCGGTGATTTGATTGCTCATTTGAAGGCAGGAAATTGCCAAGCAGTATTTTTGACCACCCAAGGCGGCTATATGACGCGGCAAAACTTTTGGTATCTGCTAAAGAAATATGCCAAAGTTGCCAGCATTGATAAAGACTTATCGCCGCATACTTTACGTCATGCTTTTGCCACGCATCTGCTAAATCATGGCGCGGATTTACGTAGCGTGCAGTTGTTATTGGGTCATAGCGATCTATCGACTACGCAGATATATACGCATGTGGCGACGGCTAGATTGCAGAAGTTGCATGCGGAGCATCATCCGCGGGGTTGATAGGTTTGTTTGTTTTTTAAAATATAGTTTGGCGAAATCTTGTTATAGCTCACTTTTAAATTAAAGGAAAATATTTATGGACGCTAATCTCTACTTTGCGCTTTCTTCAGGTTTTCCTCAGATTGTTGGCTTGCTTGCAACTTTTTACTCTATCAATAACGATAAAATTGGCCTAGATGATTTTAAAGAATGGTTAGATGAGACAAATAATGAATACGCTATTAAAATGATTGAAAATAGCACCCAGCTACAAAACAATTTATCAAATTTTATGAATGCTAATCATGAAGAAAATATGAATAAGTTATCTGAACTAACTGATTTAGTAATTGATATAGCTAGTAAGATTGAAGGCTTGGATAAACTGACTGATTCGTTTATTGTCAACAACAACCTATCTGAACAAGCTGTTAGTATACTAAGACAGTTCGTAAAATCGAAAAGTCCTAATATGCATTATATGAATAACAGCTCTCTTGACGGTTACCAGCATGACTATATTCTAGAAGGCCCTTATGATATTGAATATGATGATTCAGTTTTCATAGAAGACGATATTAAAAGTCTCGTAGATAAAGGCCTGATAACCAAGACGTTTAACAGTAAAGGCGGCATAATTTATAATATAACTAGACAAGCCGTTGCTTTTATTAAGTCTACAGATAACTAATTGAATTAATGTTGCTTCAAAGCAGCCCGTAGGGTGGGTTAGCGAATGCGTAACCCACCAATCATGGAATTATGAATGTAGGTTACGTTACGTCTGCGCCTTACAAGCTTGCAAAAACTAACACGCCCTTGTATCTATCTTGACTAGATGCTAAATCACACATCAACACACGTAATTCTCTTATATCACTTCCTCTCAACACCAATCACAATTTCTACTAACCCATAGCTGCAAAAATCCCTTTTTCTCGTTACAATACCCACTATAAAACGTCCGCTTATTTTGGCTTATTGATTGTCATCAATTGGACGCACTAAACCTTTTCATATCCATTATCCGAGAAAACTATGAGCCATAGACCTCCTGCTGACCTATTAGAAAAAGCAAAACACTGGCGCGATGACATTACCTTTCGTCAAGACGTACTGGGCAAGCCTTTTGACTTTGCGACCACGTGGGGTATTTTTTCGCCACAAAAGCTTGATGATGGTAGCTTAATGCTTCTCGATTATATCGATTTTGAGCAAGATGATGATTCGATTGATTTGGGTTGTGGTTATGGGGTACTGGGCATGACAACAGCACGCGAGTGTCCAAATGGTCAGCATACTTTGATTGATAAAGACTTTATGGCTGTAGAATATGCACGTCGTAACTGCGAGAAAAATGGTCTAAATAATGTTGATGTACATTTATCAAACGGTTTCAATCATGTCGATAAAGCGAAGGATTTTAGCCTAGTGATGTCAAACTTGCCGGCGAAGGTCGGTAAAGAGCAACACTATCTCTATTTCCTCGATGCGCATGCACGGATGCGTAAAGGCGGCCGCTTTTATGTGGTAACCATTAATGGCTTACGTCAATTTATGAAGCGCTCATTTACTGAAGTATTTGGTAATAGCGAAAAAGTAAAGCAAGGTAAAACCTATACTATTACTATGGCGACCAAAGACTAAGTAACCACTATTAAGTAGTGAAATTCGAATAAAAAATTTAAGCCAAAAAGTTAAATTAAAAAAGCCCACTAAAACACAATAGTTTTAGTGGGCTTTTTTTGGCTAGTTATAACTATATTACATCTGCCGTTTTATCAGATAGCCACCCAATATCGTACTGCCAATAATTGGTAATAGCACCATCAGCAGCGGTGAAAATCCCGTCGCCAATGACACAAAGCCGACCAAGTCCTGAACATAGCTGAACAACAAACCGAATAATAATGCCACCACAATACGCAGACCTAAACTGTGCGTTCGTAATGAGCCAAAAACGAATGAGCAGGCGACAATCACTAGCGATAGGATCGATAAAGGCGACAGCAGCTTTTGCCAAAATGCCAGCTCGTGGGTCAATGAGCGTTTACCTTGCTGACGCATAAACTGGCGATGTTCATACAGTTGGGTAAGCGATAGACTGTCAGCCTCCCGCGTGAGTAAATAAACCGACTCTGGTGCAAAAGGCAAACTTAAGGTATCTGAGGCGGCTTTGGATTGAGTACTATCAAAGCCTTCATTGATAGTGAGCTTAGTCATATTGCTCAGTTGCCACTCGTAGCGATATTGCTCGCTAGGTTTAGCACTGGCCTCGTTCACTGTCTCACGACCAGAATAGCGCCCGCCTTCAGCATGAACCGCCGTTTGTAGATTGCCATTATTATCCAAATGCCAGCGCTTTACCTCGCCGATATTGCCTTGCACATCGGCATAATCTATATAGAGAATATCATTACCATCTGGTTGTACACTTGCCATATCTGAGCTGTTATTAACATTATCAGAACTATCAGCAGCCTTAAAGCGTGGTTGTACCGTCCAATAACCACTCACTGAGGCGACCAGAGAGCCGCTATTTTCGTCATTAATTTCATTTGCCAGCTGATTGCTATGCGGCAGTACAAACTGGTTGATTGCTAATGCTAATAACACAAATACCAACGCGGGCTGTAATACCCAACCGACAATACGGTAAATACTGACCCCAGCGGCACGCATTACTATCAGCTCGCTTTTATTAGCCAGCAGACCTAAACCAACGACTGCGCCTAACAGCGCACCGGTCGGCATAAACTCTTCTAAAAAGTAAGGTGATCGATAAAAGATATACTTAAGCGCATCAGACATCGTGTAAGTGTCTGAGAGCGAATCAAGCTCGGACAAGTAAGAAAACAAAACTTGTAATGCCCACAATCCCAAGACGGCAGCGATAATCGCTAATAACGCATTGGTTTTGACGTAGCGCCCTAGCACTTGTAGGTTGGCAGATTGCGAATGAGAGGTCTGAGCCTTAGATGGCTTTTTTGATAGCTTTGTAAATGGTGAGGAGCGCATTATAACTGCCCTCCTTGTGAGCGGTTTGGCGTTTCAGTAGTGACTTGTTGCTTATCTTTTAAGCGCACCCGTAGTCGATGCTGGATGCGACTGCCCCAGTTTAGATACAGCGCTAGAGCCATAAACCCTACTATCAGCCACGCATATGCCCACACGCTAACGCTGCCTTTACTCACCGCATTCTTCAGAGAGATGACGCCTAATGCACAGCTGACAAATAATAATATCGCTGGGAACAAGCGTAACCAGCGCCCTTGACGGGGACGCACTTGCGCCAGCGGTACCGCTAGCATGGGAGCAATAATCATCAGCCATGGGAGTGACAACCGATAGCCAAGCTCAGATTGGGCGGCACGCATGGCATTGACGCCACCCACTTCTGCGCTACCGGTCGCCGCTTGCCATAACGGCATAATAGCTTGGGTTTCGATATTGTCTTCGGTCACTACTTCTTTGGATGATTCGGACAAGGTAATGCGATAGCGATCAAAGCCGACTTGATTATATTTGCGACTGCCTGCGCCCACTTCATAACGTCGCCCTTGGAATAGATCCAATTGGGTCACGCCGCTACCGTCCGTATCCACTTGCTCTGCGCGCCTCGCTAAAGTAATAGTATCTTTACTGATAGACGGATTACTATCCATACGCTCAACCAGCTCTTTAGGTAGCTTGTTGCTTAAATCAGTGCTGGTAATGTCTGCATCGATACTGTTTGAATTGGTACTATTTATATCCGTACTTTTAGCGTCTAAGCCTTTTTCTGGAGGTTCAGTTTGAATCAGTATCACGTCTTGCAGCTGCTTTTTATCGTCGCTGAGACTGCCAACATACAGATGATAATTGCCGCTACTGATAAACTCATTAGGCCGAATTAAATCAAAGGCGCTGGTCAAGGCTTGCTGTTGCCAGATGGTCTCAGATGAGCGCACACCCCATGGCTTACCAACTATGGATAACGCAGCTTCACCTATAAATAAAGCTGAGATGAGCGGTATCATTAGCCGCGCAAGCTTACCCCGTGAAATCCCACTGGCATTAATAACCGCCATCTCTTGATCGATATAAAGACGCCCGAATACCAGCATGAGCGCAATAAAAAAGGCCAATGGTAGTATCAGCTCTAAAAAGTACGGCAGGTTATAACCGATAATGGTAAATAATAAACTGATATCTAAGTTGCCTTCAGCAGCAATACCGAAATAACGAATAAGGCGACCGCCAAGCATAAGCACCATCAAAAACCCCAATACCAAAGCGGTGGTTGAGGCAACCTGACGGGACATGTAGTGGCGTAATATCACAATAGGGACTCTTAGAAGTTGGCAATTACGCGGTTAGTCGCGAGCATATCGAAAATTATCAGAAATTTTGGCTGAATGTTAAAGCCCTATTAAGATGCAAAAAGCCTAATAGGCGCAACTGCTAATGCTAGCATATTTTTGTAAAAAATGACTGGGCAATGTGTTTGGAAAACATTATTTAACCCTTACTAACTGCGCACTTATCGCCTGATAGTCGACATGCTTAAGTTAAGACATAAAAAGATTAGTTAAGACACAACAACAGTAATTAAGAAGTCACCATTAAGTTTTAACTGTATTTTATTCCCTACCATTCAAGCGGCTTTGTGTGTTGTACGTATCCTGTACTGAATACTATTAGAATTAATTGTTAAAATTTAGACCCATAACACTTATTACTTTTCATAATATTAATTACTTAACGGAGAATAAAATGTCTAACCCTTCTACATTATTAAAACTTGGTGGTGGTGAATTTGGCACGGTCGATTGGTCAAATTGCGCTGTTGTGTTTATTGATTTTCAGAATGAATATGTCGATGGCGAGATGCCTTTAGGTCAAGCCGGTGCCAAAGCCACTGCCAATGCTCGCCTAATACTGGATAAAGCTAGAAACGATAATATTCCTGTTTTTCATATTGCCCATCATGGCGAAGATAACGGTAATGTTTTTGACCCATTATCATCGAAAGTGAATATCGTTGATAGTATGCAACCTGTTGATAGTGAAAAAACCATCGTCAAAATGCATCCTAATGCCTTTTATGATACCCCGCTGCAAGAGCTTATCGAGTCTACTGGTAAAGAGCAGATTATCTTTACTGGGTTTATGAGTCACATGTGTGTCAGCTCCAGCGTGCGCGCTGCGTTTGATTTGGGCTTTGAGAATTTTGTTTGTCATGATGCCTGTGCGACTCGCGACCTGCCTGATGTCAAAGGCAATGCTATCAGTGCGGATGTGGTACATGAAACGGCAATGGCAGCACTACAAGATAGATTTGCAACTTTAGTAGCGACTAATGATTTGGTTAATGGTTAATAAAAGAATAGCGTAGCAGCAGGGTTTGGACACATTACCTAACCTTTGCTGACTGCGTACTCAGCAGCTGATATGCTACACTACTACCCACGCTTGATAGGCGCACTTATCTAAATTAGCTATTAATTTAAACTTCAGTATTAATTTAGATCTTTAGATTTGTTACTGATTTAATTTAATAGCATACTTTATCCGCGCTTCCTAAATAACGCACTCGTTATTCGCCTATTAAGTCACAGTTCTAATCACAGCCCTATAGCGCATTCATCTAATAAGGATAACAACATATGAATATTAAATTAACGCAACATCTACCAAAAACACATACCAAAAAAATTCTAAAAAACGAAGCCAAAGACAAAGACGCCGCTTGTTTAGTAGTATTAGTCGATAATAAGAAAAATATACTTGCAGAATCGGCTTTAACTGATTATCAAGAACGTATTGAGCAATTAATTGAAGTATCACACTTTACTGGTAAAGCTTGTGAGACTGTTGCTGATTATGCCTTGGCTGGCGATAAAAAAACGGCTAAAGAAAACCCAGTGCAGTTATTATTAGTGGGCGTTGGTTGCTGCGACAAGCTGAATAACACTATCCTACAGAAAATTGCTAATACCATTTATCAAAGCACGCAAAAACGTGTAGCTTCTATTACCGTCGCTTTAGGTGATGCGTTAGAAGAAGACGAGTTCGGTCAATTTGCCCTGAACCTATTGGCAGCAAGCTATCGTTTTGATAAATATAAATCTGAGCAAACCACACCAGTATTAACAGCCATTTATTTGCTAGCTGATAAAGCATTACAACCCGCCTTAGACTTTGCAGAGTCGGTATTTACTGGTCAAAGCTTGACCCGTGACGTTGCTAATGAGCCAGGTAATATTTGCTTCCCAGCATTTATGGCAGAGCAAGCACAAGCTTTAGCTAAAACCTATCCTGACTTATTAAAAGTAACGGTACTAGGCGAAGACGAGATGTCAGCGCTGGGCATGGGCTGCTTTTTAGCCGTGTCGCAAGGCTCTACCAAAGAAGGCCAATTGGTCATCATGGAATACCAAGGCAAATCTAAATTCAGTGCTAAGGCAGCCAATAGCGGTCTAAAAGCACTTACTGATAAGCTCCCGCTAACCGGTACCAGCAAAAAATCTAGCAAGAATGCCGAAAAAGTAAACGCTGATGCACCTATCGCATTAGTCGGTAAAGGCATCACTTTTGATTCAGGCGGTATCTCAATCAAGCCTGGTGCGGCAATGGATGAGATGAAGTTCGACATGGGCGGAGCGGCTTCAGTATTGGGTACGATTAAAGCGCTTTGTGAAGCACGTTTACCGATCAACGTCGTTGGTGCGCTTGCCTGCGCAGAGAACATGCCATCAGGTGACGCTACTCGCCCCGGTGATATTGTCAAAGCGATGAATGGCAAATCGGTCGAAATTCTAAATACCGATGCCGAAGGTCGTTTAGTATTAGCAGACACTTTATGCTACGTCCAGCGCTATCAGCCATCAGCTATCATCGATGTCGCCACTCTAACAGGCGCTTGTGTGGTTGCGCTTGGTCATGTCCGCTCAGCAGTATTCAGTAATGATGAAGACGTATTGTTTGCCTTAGAAAACGCCAGCGACCAATCAGGTGATTTAATTTGGCATATGCCAATGGATGACGCCTATCAGCCGCTACTTGACTCACCTATCGCTGATATGCAAAACATCGGTGGTAAAGGCGCTGGGGCAGTCACTGCCGCTTGCTTCTTATCACGTTTCATAGAGGACGGTCAAGCATGGGCGCATTTAGATATTGCAGGTACGGCTTGGAGCTCAGGTAAAGACAAATCGGCAACCGGTCGTCCTGTGCCATTATTTATGCAATACTTAAAAAATAGTATAGATATGGCATAATTGTTATAAGCTGTTATAACACCTATTAATGTGAAATATTTGTCTTATGCAAATTAGCTTTTATGTATTAAGTAACAGTAAAGCCCAAGATTTCTTGGGCTTTATTTGTCAGCTGTCCCAAACGGCGCTGAATAAAAGCAGCCAGTCGCTACTCATCCTTGCTGAGGATGAAGCGTTGCTTGGCGAACTTGACTCTGCCCTTTGGTCACATGATGCCAGCAGCTTTATTCCGCACCAATGTCTAGTGGATAATAACAAGACTACCGCTACAGAGGCTATTGCCACAGAACTCATTGTTAAAGAGCAGCCTTTAGCAGCGCCGGTTTTACTTGGCTCTTATATGCCAGTGGAATTTAACGGTATCGTAATTAATACTACGGCTCGTCCGGTTAATGACTTTATGAATGCCACCAGTAATGCGCAACCAACACGCGTGCTTGAAACTATCAAGCCTGACGCCACAAGTGTACAAGAAGGTCGCAATAAATATAAGCATTATCAAAGTTTAAAGTATGAGCTAACGCATTTTAAAGTGTGATAGTTTTATTTTATTTATTTGCAATAATAGCTCCTTCCTTTTAATACGCTTTGTTTCTTAGTACACCCTATCTTTTAACACTCCTTCTCTTCTATTCCTAAACTCATATAATCACTATTATATGAGTTCTTTTGCGTGGTCATTTATCCTTATTTTTTAAGTGCTCGACGCTTTTCCTATCCAATAATTATTACTATATCCCAAGCTTTTTCATCCCTGTACTTGTGGGTTACCGTTAGGCTAATATCTAAAAAAGTGCTACCATTCCTCGGTTATTATACGGTTAGTATGATTGATTTCTCATGACTGATTTTTGTTATTAGTTGCTATTATTAGTTTCTAGTAGCTGAGTTATCGACTCAGTTACTGTCTCGTTAAAGGTGGAATGATGCGTTCATTTATTGCAATGTACCAGCGAATAGGTCTGGTGCCGCTGATTATTATTGGCTTAATATTGGGTACATTAATCGGCTGGCTAGCGCCCAGTTTAGGTATGGCCCTAGGCATACTGGGGACGCTATTTGTCGGTGCGTTAAAAGCAGTGGCACCGATACTGGTGTTTATTTTAGTGATGGCAGCGATTTGCCAACATCGTAGCGGTAATAAAGTCTACGTCAAGCCCGTACTTATTATGTACTTAGGTGGCACTTTCGTGGCTGCTCTAGTTGCCGTGGGTGCAAGCTTTTTATTCCCGACGGAATTGACTTTAGTGAACGCCACCATTGAGCAAGTCCCACCGGCGAACTTAAAAGAAGTCCTGACCAACCTGTTGCTTAATCTGGTCGCCAACCCTGTTGATGCGATTGCCAATGCCAACTATATTGGCATTTTAGCCTGGGCCGTTATTATCGGCTTTGCATTACGCCAAGCCAGCGACACGACGCGTACTATCATCGTTGATTTCTCTGATGCCATCTCAAAAGTAGTGAAATGGGTGATTGCCTTAGCACCCTTTGGTATCTTAGGACTGGTTGCCAATACCGTCGCTGATACAGGTTTTGCGGCTTTGGCAGGTTATGCTCGAATCTTAATGGTATTAATAGGCTGTATGCTGTTTATTGCTTTAGTGACCAATCCTCTGCTGGTGTTTTTCAAAACTGGTAAAAATCCTTATCCGCTAGTATTCACATGCTTGCGTGAATCAGGAATTACCGCCTTTTTTACCCGCAGCTCAGCGGCGAACATTCCTGTTAATATGAACCTTGCGCATAAGTTAGGTCTGCATGAAGACACTTATTCTGTAACCATTCCACTCGGCGCTACTATCAATATGGCGGGCGCTGCAATCACCATTAATGTGTTAACGCTTGCGGCGGCTCATACCTTAGGGATTGAAGTCAGCTTTGGTTCAGCTCTGTTATTAAGTTTGGTTGCTACGATTAGTGCTGGCGGAACATCAGGCGTGGCGGGCGGATCATTACTTCTAATTCCACTTGCTGCTAGTTTATTCAATATACCCAATGATATTGCGCTGCAAGTAGTCGCTATCGGCTTTATTATTAGTGTGGTGCAAGACTCAGCAGAGACCGCGCTAAACTCATCGACTGACGTATTATTTACGGCAGCCGCTGATCCTAAGTATTCCCGTTAATTACGATAGCAGCTAACCATTCAAAACATATTTGTTTATCAAAAAAAGGGCAGCTACTGCTCTTTTTGGTCGGCTAAAATTAATGGTTTTTCGCTATGATGCAGTACTCGATAAACTAAAATTAAATAGCTGTTATATCCTATATAATAAAGGGTTCAGCTTTATAGCTAAGTCTGAGCACCTGAATAGTAAGATTGATTGACATCCTATTTAGAACGATTATAAAAGAAGTTAACATGAGCATTAATAGAAACATGAACATCGCCAGCTTCACCATATTCTGTATGACCTGTATAGCAATAGGAGCTATTGCTATATGAGTGTCAACGATGAGAAAAAGCCTGAATTTACTGCTCCCAGCTTACCTATCTGGAAGCTGCTAGCGTTCACCTTGGCAGGCTTCCTCGCTATCATGACTGAGACTATGCCCGCAGGTCTCTTACCGCAAATCAGTGCCGCTTTAGGAGTGTCAAAAGCGCTCGCCGGTCAGTTAGTTACCTTTTACGCGTTGGGATCTGTGCTGGCTGCTATCCCCGTTATCGCCGCCACCCGCAGTTGGAACCGCCGCCGGCTGTTCTTGCTGGCAGTCGCGGGGCTATTAATATTTAATATCGTCACGGCCTTATCTAGCAGCTATACCATTATTATAGTGGCACGCTTTGCCGCTGGGATGGCAGCTGGGGTGATATGGGGCTTACTACCAGGCTACGTGCTGCGTATGGTGGCGAGCGATGTACAAGGGCGTGCACTGGCAATAACCGGCGTAGGTCAACCCATTGCTTTGGCTGTTGGCGTGCCGTTAGGAACTTGGCTCGGCCTATTATTCGACTGGCGCGGGGTGTTTTGGATTATGTCAGCACTAACTTTGCTGTTATTAGTCTGGGTACGATTAGCGATACCAGACTTTGTTGGCCAGTCGGCCAAACAGCGCCTGCCTATTCAACGCATTTTCTTAATGCCAGGCATTCGTCCCGTATTGCTAACGCTATTCGTCTGGATATTGGCGCACAATCTCCTCTATACCTATATCGAACCCTTTTTAGCATCGGTCGGGCTGGATCAACGCGTGGATGTCGTGCTGCTGCTGTTCGGCGTTGCCGCTATGGTAGGCATCTGGCTTACTGGCTTGTTAGTCGATCACTGGTTTCGCGCTATGGCTTTGACAAGTCTGAGTGCGTTTGCAGTGGCGGCATTAATATTAGGCTTTTCCGGTGGCTCCACGGCTATCGTGCTAGTAGGCATAGCCATATGGGGGGTCACCTTTGGCGGTGCACCGATACTGCTACAAACTGCGCTGGCGGGTGCAGCAGGTGAGAATGCCGATGTGGCTCAGTCTATGTTTGTGACGATATTTAATCTAGCGGTAGCTGGCGGCGGGGTGGCAGGCGCCCTATTATTGAGTCGAGTGGGTGCAGTGTCATTCCCGTGGGCAGTGTTCGCGCTGGCGTTACTGGGCTTATCAATAGTATGGACAGCTAGAACTAATGGATTTCAAGCTAAGAATCAGGAAGCTGCGAGCTAACTGAGAGTATGCCACGTTAATCATCGACTTATATCCGTCAGTTTTGGCAAGCAAAATGTAGTGGATGCTTCAGCCATTCTTTAGTCCGATCAAGGAATTTAAACTTCTAGAGTCATAGAGTTGATAATATTTATAAATGTTATTTTGACAAACGTTTGCGGATCGCTATTTTTTTATGGTGCCATCTTTCATTAGCTGTTGGCCCTTTGATAGTAGTTATTTATAAAAATATAATGAAAGTTTTTATGAGCGGATTTAACCAACGGCTTTTTGATGTTTCCTAAGCTCAGCCATCACTAGCTGACACTGATGGCATAACCTTTATTCTATTTGTCTAGCGAGACTATCAATGGTTATAAAAGCGAGGTTAATGTAGTTCTTGATATTGTTCACAAGGTTTATGGTCGTAGCGAATGACCGGCTGCTTCCATTGCTCTATCCAATCAATAACAAAGAAGAGTGCTCCGGTTCTTCTCAAAGATTTCCATACTTCATTTTTCTTAGAAATTTCAGATGGATCTTTTCCTTCTAGCTGAATGAAAGGCAGTACTATACACTCCGGGTGTGGCAAATACGGTGCATTTTCATAGACAATGGCTCTTCCCTCGCCAACATCCGCCACCAACTTTATATCCATCTGCTTTAATTAACTCAGCCCTCCCTGCACTAACTTTGTCGAGCGGCACCACGAACCCGCTGCAAAATATTGCCTCTCAAAGAGTAAAGTTTTCACGCCACGTGTGGCAGCATCCAATGCGATACTTGTGCCGGTAATTCCGCCTCTACCCGATAATTTCCACTGTATGCACATGCTCAATTCTTTTCATCGCATCATAAATGACTGGCAGCGTTTGATCGGAAGGTACTCGCACTTTAATTTCCAATAAATGCATGCTTTCTTTATCCATGTCTTTAATACGTGATTGCATAACGATGTACCGCTGACGCCCGAGCTCAGTGATAACGGCTTCAATTCCTGCTTGTTCAAGTACCCTGATTCGGAAAGTGAATTCTCTACGACGTAAGCGCTTCGGCCCGTATTTGAGAATATAATAAGGTATCAGCTCTACACTAATCAGCAGCAGCAACACCCCGAATATGGCTTCCGTATAAAAGCCAGCACCTACCGCAATCCCAATACCTGCCGCTCCCCAAATAATTGCAGCGGTCGTCAATCCTGAAATCTGTTCGTTACCTCGCCGCAAAATAACACCAGCGCCCAAGAACCCAACACCTGACACAATTTGCGCAGCTAAACGTAGAGGATCCATTTGAATCATAACGCCCGTACGACTGTCAGGAAATGTATAGGCCGACTCAATGGATACAATCGTTAACAAACAGCTGACGATACTGATGACCAAACTTGTCTTTAATCCCAGGGGTTTCTGCCTCAGTTCTCTCTCTAACCCAATGACTAAACCAAGTACTGCAGCAATGCTGAGTTTCATCAGCGTTTCAATGCCTAACCAAAATTCCATCCCTCCACCTCCATACACCCAAACATATCTTCTTTCTTCAGTCTACTTGATTACCACCCGAAACCCTCCCTAAATGAACGAACCTTCTGCTTTATAAGCATTTATCTTTCAATAGGCTTATTTTTTCAAAGTTTTTGGGTAGCTGCTGAATATGATTAATGGCAGTATGAGTAGTGGTATTAATGGATTTTTGGTCAGCAATGACTATCAGAGTAAAAAAGGGAAACCTGATAGTCATTGCTGAAAAATGCTCTTTAAAGAAAAAACGTTAAGAACAGCGTGTGAAAAACCGGTTCACACGACTACTCTTGTTAGCGTAAAAAAGGGGTGTGCTTTACCAGAGTTGTTTAATATCGTGCTGGAAGTTGTTCACCTAGCTTATAACAAGTCACGAAAAGATAACGCCACCGATGCTTGATAGATTAAACCCACGATAAGGATTGTTTTATGAGTGGCACTTTATAAAAGACTGGTCCATAAAAAGCTAAGTCATAACTTACTATTTTAAACTGCTGACATCTACTTCTATCATCGTTGAATCAGCATCCCATTGGCGCTTGAACTCACGCAAATTTTCTAGCTCATCTAAGAGCTCAATGATTAAGCCAATCGCAGGCACGCTAGCTTCAAAATCACGGCTGAGACGGGAGGCGCGGCGAACGGTAGTCAGCTGATAACCGCTGAACTGTTCACTTTCAGGGACGTCATACTCAATGATATTTTCTTCAATTAAAGCGATAACCCATTGGCGCTCTTGACCACAGGCAGATATCAGCTCATCTAAGCTCATGATAATGTCGGTTAATTCAGGCGAGTGTTTCATAATTATTATCCTCGTTTGCTCTTTAACAAATGGTATCGGTAACGCTGTTATATACAAAACCTACTTTTGACAACGACTATTAGCGGTTAATACTGCTATCGGCAAAGGCTTGTTTTAGCTGCTCATAAGCTGCTTTTGCCGCATCCGTGCTGACGTCTGGGTTGACGATATTCATTGTTAAGTATAGATCGCCAGCTTGTTTAGCAGGAATACCTTTGGCTTTAAGGCGCAAGTTACTACCAGATTTACTATTTTTAGGGATATTAACGCCCAAAGTTCCTGCTGGGGTAGTGACGTTAATTTTTTCACCGAGCGCCGCTTCCCATGGGGTGATATTCACAGTTTGATAAACATTAGCGCCTTCTAGACGAATATTGGCGCTATGGGTAATTTTAACTTTTAAGAATAAGTCACCATTTTTGCCGCTACCACTGCCGGCTGCACCTTGTCCAGTTAGGCGAATTTGTTTGCCGTCAGTGATGCCTTTGGGAATTTTAATTTTGAGCGTTTTATTCTCATAGTCCACGCTACCATTAATTTGACGGACAGGAACATTCAATTTAATACTGTAGTCATCGCCATTATAGACCGACGCCAAATCAACATTAATCTCCGCGTGCTGGTCTTGACCCTTGCTATCTTGTGCGCTAAAACCACTGCCAAATTGGTCAAAACCGCCACGCTGTGACTGACCCTGACCGCCCGTTTGCCCACGAGCACCGCGACCAAAGGCTGAAAAAATATCATCGAAGCGAAAGCCACCATCGCCGAAGGCTTCACCGTCACCGAATTGGTCTTTCATATCTTCCCAGCGGAAACCGCCTTGTTGACCGCCTCCTGCCTGCCCCCCAAACCCAGCGCCACCACCTTGACCGGCAAATGGATTGTCTAGCATGGCGTCATATTGAGCGCGCTTGTCTTTATCTCTGATGGTTTCATAAGCATTGTTAATCTCGGCAATCTTATTATCAGCGTCTGGATCATCGCTGACATCAGGGTGGTATTGTCGTACTAGCTTACGGTATTTTTTTTTGATATCCGCATCTGAGGCATTTTTTTTAACCCCTAAAATGTCATAATAATTTTTCTCGGCCATGTTATTGCTCCTTTTATTTTTTATGCTCGTATTTCTTATGCTTATGAATAGGCTACGTCTATAGCATAACGTAATGAATCAATATTTTATGTTTTTTAAAATTAAAATATAAAGAGTGCTTTTATAGTTATGGTGAGTGATATTTATATTTGGCGCTATGCTTACTTTTACAATCCTCTCTTTTAAAATTTTTTATAAACCACTTTACACAATAGGTCATCGTCAAAGCGACTTCAAGGTAACCATAGTATAAATTGAAGCTAATGGTTAAGAGTACTAGCAGTTATGCATATATCATTAATCAAATTACTCATGGATTAATAATATTAATAAGTATGAATATACTAAGAAATATTTAACTTGAGTGTTTCTTTACATACCTGTAAGAATATGACAAGTTTTTTATTGTAAAATGATTGTATTATTTGTACTCGCAGGGAGTATAGATAACATAGGCAAGAGTACCTGTCTATCTCCTCAATCGTAAAAAGGTATTAAATGTCTTATTTAATCAAGTCTTTAGTTATCACGTTATCACTGCTGTTAAGTACCACAGTTTTTGCCGCTAACACCAGTTACTACGGTAAACAGTTTCATGGTAAACGCACAGCTAGTGGTAGTATCTTTAATATGAATTCCTTGACTGCTGCGCATAAAACGCTGCCGTTTGGTACGAAGGTACAAGTGACCAACCAAAAGACAAAGCAGAGCGTGATAGTGAAAATTACGGATAGAGGACCTTTTATTCGCGGACGAGTCCTTGATCTATCTAAAGCCGCTGCTGGTAAAATAAACTGTCAACTTTGTACGACTAGTATGAAGATACTGTCTTACGGTGATGGTAAATACCGTAGACAATAACTTAATAACGTAATGAAAAGGGGAGAGCTTGCGCTCTCCCCTTTTTATGTCTCATTTTCTTATTTGTAGCTATTTACCCGCTTAGCTAAAGTCAGTTTCCATCTCTTCAAGAGTAGTCATCGCCATCAATAAGCTTTCTTCATTGTCGCTATGCTGCTGCTGTAACGCTGTTTGCTCATCTAGTAAGCGTATCAAATCAGCTTTTCGGCTTTCCTCATAAAGGTCAGTATCAGCAAGCTTAACCTCTAAACTTGCCAGCTTATCGTCAATCTTCACTAAAGCCTTTTCGGTATCTTCAATCTCACGGCGAACAGGGGCCGTAAGCTTGCGCTGGTCGGCGGCCAGTTTGCGCTGCTCCTCTTTTGTAAGCGATGATGAAGCGGTAGTGTTAGTATCCGATTTAGGATTTGCTAGTTTTTTTTTAGTGTGCGTTAAATTATCAGGCTGAGAACTGCTATTTTTAACATCAGTTTCACGTGAAACATTCTCTTTATTAACGAATTTTTTCTTAGCTTTTTTATTCTTACCTTTTTTATCACTACCTTTATCTGAGCTATTGGTTTCTTTACGCTTATCAGACAGCCACTTACCGTAATCACTGATATCGCCATCAAACTCTTCAATTTGACCGTCATGTACTAGATATAGCTCATCGCAGACATTAGCAATCAGCTCGCGGTCATGGGATACGAGTACCACGGCACCCTCGAAACCTTGTAGCGCCATGGTTAATGCTTGGCGCATTTGTAGGTCTAAATGGTTGGTCGGCTCATCGAGTACCAAGACGTTAGGACGCTGCCAAACGATTAAAGCTAAAGTTAAGCGCGCACGCTCGCCACCTGAGAACAACTCGCTTGGGGTATCAATACGCTCACCGCGAAAGTCAAAACTGCCTAAGAACGAGCGCAATTCGGCATCGGATGTTTTGCCAGCTAGACGACGCATCATCTGTAGCGGAGAGGCGGCGGCATCTAAAGCATCCATTTGATGCTGGTTAAAGTAGCCTAATTTTAAAGTATCAGATACGCGATAAGTGCCGGATAATACGCCAAGCTCGCCAACCAAAGCCTTAATCAAAGTCGATTTACCCGCGCCATTCATACCCAGTAGACCGATACGCGTATCAGGAGTCACTTGCACGTTAGCATTGTATAAAAGTGGCGTGTCCGTATAGCCAATATCTGCATGGGTCAGCTCAATCAATGGCGAGCTCATGTTGGCGGGCTCATAAAATTGAAACGAGAATGGGTTGTCTGCCATCATAGGGGACAGCTCGCTCATGCGCTCCAGCTGCTTGATACGGCTTTGTGCTTGCTTGGCTTTACTGGCTTTGGCGCGGAAACGGCGAATAAAGTCATCTAAATGCGCCTTAGTCGCTTCTTGCTTCTCAAAGGCTTGCTGCTGCTGCGCCATGCGCTCATGGCGAGTACGAATAAACTGCTGATAGTTGCCGGTATACATGGTGATTTTTTGTTGCTCAACATGCAAAATATGACCAATAGTATTGTCCAAAAACGCTTGGTCATGCGAGATTACGATAACCAGACCGGTAAATGCATTGATCCAAGTCTCAAGCCATAAAATAGCATCTAAGTCCAAATGGTTAGTCGGCTCATCTAACAACATTAAATCGGCGCGGCTCATCAAAGTCTTCGCCAAATTCAAACGCATGCGCCAACCACCGGAAAAACTGTCTACTGGAAGTTCATGTTGCACCGTACTAAAACCAAGCCCCGACATAATTTGTGCCGCTTTAGTAGGTGTGCGATAGCCGTCGATTTCATCGAATTGCTGATGCAATACCCCAATTTGGTCATCACTAACGGTGCTTAAATTACTCAAAGCAGCATTAATCTTATACCACTGCTCATCACCGCTCAGCACATAATCAATTGCCGTCTGCGCACTCGCGCCCACTTCCTGCGCCATATGCGCCACCTGCCAGCTATCCGGAATAGTCACTTCACCGCGATCGACCGTTACTTCAGTATCACCTGTGCCCATGCGTGTCAGCAATAAGGCGAATAAGGTGGATTTGCCAGTGCCGTTATTGCCCGTTAAGCCAATCTTTTGGTTAGGATGTAGCTGGAAGCTCGCACCTGAAAATAATTCACGACCATCACGGCGAACACCAACGTCTTTAAATTCGATCATAGGGTTTTTTCATCTCAAAGGTTTTGTAGAATGTATTTTTGACAAAAACAAGTTTCTAGGTACAGTACACGAATGGTGTACTAACTGACGGCTATTATTTCAAACGCCTAGACGATAGGCAAACGATTAAATAAGTATTTCATCTTTAAGCGTTTAATATTGATAAACTAAGACTTTATAGTAGATAGATTAAGCTTTTCTTTTAACAAAGACAGCTATCGCTCTTGACAAATTAATCGTCACCCCAATTATGATATAATATCAAAACACTATTGACATCAGGCAGTTAAGCGCTATCTGTCTTAGTCTTAGCCTAACTAATTTGCCATAATTTTTCTATAATGAACACCGCCCCTAATCGAATCAATCACGCCGCCGTACCTTACTATCTATAAGTAACGCCTATCAAGCGCCGGCAGACGGCCAACGTCAATATAAAATGACAGTAAGAATCGACAGTATTTGATTGACAGCAGTATTTGATTATAAACACTGAGGTAGATATGAACGAAGCAACTAACCAATACAATCCAAGTGCCAGCCAGCCTATGGATCCTACCGTTTTAAACCTTACCGACAGCGCGGCTCAAAAAGTACGGCGTCTGCGTGAAGAAGAAGGTGACAGCGATTTGATGCTGCGGGTTTATGTAACCGGTGGTGGCTGCTCAGGCTTCTCTTACGGCTTTAACTTTGCCAATGAACTCAATGATGATGATGCCAATTTCGATAATGATGATGTCACCTTAGTCATTGACTCATTGAGCTATCAGTATCTGCAAGGCTCTACCGTTGACTATACCGAAGGCTTAGAAGGCGCGCGTTTTGTGGTGCAAAATCCTAATGCGACTACCACTTGCGGTTGTGGCTCATCTTTCTCTATTTAAGCCGCTGTTATATCATTAACGGGTATAGTATTAAAATTTAAGGTAAATGACGGTATCTTACCGTCATTCTTAATTTCAAATGACGGTTTTCATTATATAATTTATCCGTTTATAAACTTATCTTAGTATGCAGATGTACTCTCGATAATATTCTTGTTACTGATTAACCGAACAATAATACAGCTGGTCGGTTATTAGTTGTATTATTGTCAGCCTGTGCTTAAATTTAGTCGATAATTGGTTAGAAATACTAATGAGTGTTAATTTTTGGCATTTATGTACCATGAAAATAAGGCTTAACGATTACGGCTTTTACCAATTACTACTCAAAAAAAATTCAATACTCTTTTATATATTCTCGAAGGAATAGTACGATGGCCAAGTTATCACTCGATCCATTAAACGAAATTGACGGCTTTATCGCAGCCGCTTTGGTTGATAGCGAATCTGGTCTGGCGCTTGCTACAGTAGGTACGGGTATTGATCTCGATCTTGCCGCTGCTGGCAACACTGAAGTGCTACGCGCCAAGCGTAAAGTTTCTGAGGCGTTAGGTCTTAATGAAAATATCGAAGATATCCTAATCACTTTAGGTAGGCAATACCATCTGCTACGTCCACTCGTACGTAACAGTAACTTATTTTTATACCTAGTGCTTGATCGTCAAAAGTCTAATCTAGCAATGGCCCGTCATAACCTAAAAAGCTTTGAGACTGAACTCGACTTCTCATAAGCGTAGATTGACCCAATTGCTTAGGCCGCTATAAAAAAGCATCTCTCTTACAGATAGATGCTTTTTTATATGTTAATTTACGCTTTATATGACTTTAGCATTATAGAAAGCCATCTATTGATTCAATAAACTGTCCTTATTAATGCCGTTACTGTCTAATAAGCTAGGTATGATTGACTAAATATCAGCAAGCTCGCCTTAAACGAAGGTTACTGGTTTTGTAATTGTGCGTGGTTTTCAGACCCACTTTGGGCTAAACTGACTGCATCAATGACACTGTATTACCCTCTGTTCTAAGCAAGCCCTAACTATTCTGAGCAAGCCCCGACCCGTCTTTGCTCTGCCATAACGAATAACAACAGATGAACTATTATGAGTAATTTTGCACCGACCTTTACCAATTTTGAAATCCCAAGCTGGTTTGCCAGTCAACACTTAACGGGGATGCTACGCGGTATCGAAAAAGAAGGGCTACGCGTTAGACCCGATGGTTATCTAACTCAGACCCCGCATCCTGCGAAGCTCGGTTCGAAATTGACCCATCCCTCTATTACAACCGACTACTCTGAAAGCTTACTGGAACTCATTACTGATCCTAGAGAGTCACCGAAAGACACGCTAAATAAGCTGCGTCAATTACACGTCTTGGTCTATCAAGCGTTGCCTGAAAACGAGCTGATGTGGCCGCTGTCTATGCCGTGCATGCTATCAGCCGACGATGCAGATATTCCATTGGCGGACTACGGCAGCTCTAATACAGGTAAGCTTAAAACCCTTTATCGTAGTGGCCTTGGCATTCGCTATGGTCGCCGGATGCAGACCATTGCCGGACTTCATTATAATCTGTCTTTTGGTGATGGACTGTTCGAATCATGGCAAGAAAAAGTGGCCTCGACTCAAAACCAAGAACAGCCGCAAACACTGACAGAGTTTAAGAATGATAAGTATTTAGGCCTCATTCGTAACTTCAAGCGTCTGACCAGCCTGGTCTTGTATTTACTGGGAGCCAGTCCTAGCGTCTGCCCGTGCTTTATTGCCGGTCGTGAGCATGACTTGTTATTAATGAATGACTCGACCTATTATAAGCCTACTGCCACCAGCCTACGCATGGGCAAACTGGGCTACACCAATAGCGTTCAAGAGCATCTCGATATTCGTTATAACCATTTACCTGAATATATTGAAGGTCTGCGCCGCGCCATTCAAACGCCGCATGAAAGCTTCCAAAAATTGGGCTTGAATGATGATAATGGCAATCCCATTCAAATTAATGACCATATTTTACAAATAGAAAACGAATACTACAGCCCTATCCGCCCCAAACAAATCGCTGAGCGCGGTGAAACTCCAACTGAAGCACTTGAACGCCGCGGTATCGCTTATGTTGAGTTCCGCGCTATTGATTTAGACCCGTATAGTGATGTCGGTATTCGTTTATCCAGTGCCTGTTTTTTGGAGGTGATGGCGCTATATTGCCTGTTCAATGACTCACCAGATCTGTTGCCTATCGAGGAAGAAGAGCTGGCAATAAACCTTGAGCGCGTGGTCAATGAAGGTCGCCGCGATGGTCTACATATCTTAAATAACGGCACTGAGCAACCATTAGAAGGTTGGATGCTGACACATTTAGCCAATATGCGTCCATTAGCAGCCATGCTTGACGCGCATTATGGTGGCAATGATTATCGCACCGCAGTAGCACTGATGCAAGGTAAAGCAGTGCACTCTGAATCGACTATATCTGCCCAAGTTAATGCTGACAGTGAGCGTTTAGGCAGCATGTGGCAGCTTGGATTTACCTTAGCAAAGCAGCATCGTGAACTGCTATTACAGCAAACACTGAGCCCAAATACACAGGCTAAGTATGAGGTACTGGTAGAAAAGTCGATCTTGCAACAGGCTGAGCTCGAAGAGGCTGAGACTGAAGACTTTATGGAATTTTTACAGCAATATCGTTAGTCGCACTCCACTGATCTTGCCACACTATATAAGAATACTGACCTGATGCAACGACTGACAACTTACCGCCGCTTGCAAGTATTTTTGGTACTGATGACTGTCATTGGTATGAGCTTTGCGCTGTTTTTTTTGCAGCGCTATATGGGATTTCCCCCTTGCCCACTGTGCATCTTTCAGCGTATTGGCCTAATGGTAATGGGCAGCTTTGCGCTGATTGCTGCGTTATGGCATCCTAAATCAGTGATCATCAAGCTGCTATTATGGCTTGGTAGTCTGGCAGGTATAGGTTGGGCAACAGCGATAGCAGTGCGGCATGTCTGGCTACAGCATTTGCCCGCAGATCAAGTACCTTCGTGTGGACCGGGTCTCGATTATTGGCTCGATACCTTGCCTATGAAACAAGTCCTGAACGAAGTGCTAGCAGGCTCTGGCGAATGTGCCTCGGTTGCTTGGCACTTTTTGGGGCTCAGCATCCCAGAACAGTCGTTAATATTCTTCAGCGTTTTATTGATTATCCATGCTCTGGTATTTTGGCGTATTCTGCATCCTATGGTCAGCGTTCGTTAATAGTAGAATCTCAATCCTTATGACTTTTTCATAGCCTCGTAGCTGATTATTAACTAAACAGCTACGAGGCTTTTTAATACATAATTTTTACACTGATAACAAAAATTCCACATAGTCGCCTTTGGTGTTTGATACCTTATAGCAGTTTATCTGATTTATCCAAATTTGGAATTATATTATGCCTTGCAGGATATAAGCATCACTTTTTTGATAAACAGATTTGTCTATCGCCCTGAGAACCTATTGTTATGACGATAACTGATTTAGTTGGCGTGATGATGCTCGCACTTATCGCTGCTCTCTAAATGACGTTTGTTTGTTGTAGGTATGATAATGATATATTCTATGCTGATACTGCCCATGTTTAATAAGTTTGCTAAGTTTGCTAAGTTTGCTAAGTTTGCTAAGTTTGCTAAGTTTGCTAAGTTTGCTAAGTTTGCTAAGGTTACCAACCATACCACTACGTTATTACGAAGATTTGGATGCTTAGGGTTGCCGCTGTCCTTTTGTGTACTGTTGATGGGCTGTGACAGTCAGTCCACCGCTGCGCCTGTCGCTGATGATACACTTTTGTCTACCCAAGCGGCGCAGGACTCCACTGCACAAAGGGTGGCATCCGAAGAGGCAAACACACAGCAGCAAGATGATCAACTAGAAGTAGAAGGCGAGGATGAAGGCCAATCGCTCATGGCCGCCGCCAAAACAGATGATAGCGTGTCACCACGACGGACGCCGATGATTTCAGAGAAGAACGCTGATAGTGCCTTACAAGCCACTTTGATTGGTGATTATGTCGGTATGCTACCCTGCTCATCCTGTGAAGGGGTTACCATCACCCTCAATTTGTTTGCCGATGGTTCAGTCTTAAAAACCAGTGTTTATAAGAACCCAGAACCCGCACAAGCTCCCGTGGTTGAGTCGGGAATTTATCGTCAAGACGACGTCACTATTACCATTGTGTATGACACCAAGGATATCGAAACCTATTGTATCCAAGACAATCACTTAGTAATGGTGAATGAAGACAAAACGCTCGATACGGACTACATCTTATCGCGTAAGTAAAATCAAAATCATAGTAATGAAACCTTATTGACGCCTACTTATTGGGCGTTTTTTATTGGTCATGTATTAGGCTTTACTTTACAATAAGTACAGTTATAGTGGCCTAGATAACGTCTTGGTGGTGTAACAGAAAGTATGCTGAGGAATTAAAGGAGAGGTGACAGCCAAAGCAAGATGTTATATTTGAGGTTATGAAGACACAAATAGATATCAGCTGCCCCGACTGTCACAGTACAAGTTTTTCGATCAACGGCATAAAAAGCTATGGCAAGCAGAACTACCAATGTAAGTATTGTCAGCGTCAATTCATTGGCGACCATGCCTTAACCTACCAAGGCTGTCATTCTAGAATAGAAGATAGAATACGGCTGATGACTGCTCGAGGCTGCGGTATCAGAGACATCGCTGTCATTACCTCGATTAGTATTGGTAAAGTACTGAGCACCTTAGGCTCATCCGTGTATAAAACTACTCCTAAGAAGCGTTATTATGAACGCTTAGAGGTTGATGAGTTTTGGACTTACGTGGGTCGAAAAAAGCGTAAAGTCTGGCTCATTTATGCTTATGATCGTGACACCAGTGAGATTGTGGCTTATGTTTGGGGTAAACGTGACTTAGCCACGGCAAGAAAGCTACGGTGCCGTCTCAAGTACCTTAAAGTGACGTATAGCTCTGTTAGCATGGATAACTGGAACAGTTTCTTAACGGCCTTTAAACCAGAAAATAAACGGATTGGCAAACAACATACTGTAGGTATAGAAGGCAATAACTGCCGTCTTAGACACCGACTAAAACGAGCCGTTAGAAGAACCTGCTGTTTCTCTAAAAAGCTTGATAATCACTTTAAAGTCTTTGATTTGGTGTTCTTTTATATCAATTATGGTTATGTTTGATGCCAGCATACTTTTTAGAACACCACCTATTGTTTATCTCTTTTCTATACTCATCCATTCATCTTATATTGCGCGGAACGTCTATGCATATTCATATCCTTGGTATTTGCGGCACATTTATGGGATCGCTTGCCTTACTGGCACGCGAGCTTGGGCATACGGTGACCGGTTCCGATGCCAATGTTTATCCGCCTATGTCTACCCAACTCGAGCATGCTGGCGTAACGATTAGCGAGGGCTATCTGGTAGAGCATTTGCAGCCAACCCCAGATTTGGTAGTGGTCGGCAATGCGATGAAGCGCGGTATGGAAGTGGTTGAATATATGTTAGACCAAGGTCTGCGTTATACCTCAGGCCCACAATTTTTGTCTGAGCAAATATTACAGTCGCGTCACGTCATAGCGGTTGCCGGTACCCATGGTAAAACCACAACGACGACGATGCTGGCATGGATACTTCACTATGCGGGTATCGATGCTGGATTTTTAATTGGTGGCGTGCCGCTCGTCAATACCACTGATGAGCACTTGCAGCAGGTGTTTGCACACAGCAGTTATTTAGGTGCTGACCAAACTGCGTCAACTGTTACTCCATCAAATTATCTTTCATCAACCGCTACTTCGTCCAAAAATTTATCAACAAACAGCACAGCTGAAACTTCAACTTCTGGTTATTTTGTCATTGAAGCCGATGAATACGACTCTGCATTTTTTGATAAGCGCTCAAAGTTCGTCCATTATCGTCCGCGTACCGCTATCTTGAATAATCTTGAATTTGATCATGCCGACATTTTCGCTGACCTTAATGCCATTCAAGTACAGTTTCATCATATGGTACGCATGATTCCACGTACGGGCAAAATCATTATGCCGGCGGCTACTATCAGCTTAGAAGACACACTGGCTAAAGGCGTTTGGACACCTATTTGGCGCACTTCAGTCACTGATAATAATTTATCCAGCAATCAATCGGGTGGTGCAGAAAAAGACGTAAAAGTGACTGGCAATAGCGACTGGCAAGCCACTCTTATTACTGAAGATGGTAGCCAGTTTAAAGTCAGCTTTAATGGTGATGTTGATAATGCAGCTGATATTAGTACTGATAATAAGTCTAATACTGAAGCAACGGCTGCCGTGGATTGGTCGATGAGTGGCATTCATAATGTTAACAATGCACTAGTAGCCGTCGCAGCGGCCTACGATGTTGGTGTCAGTGTTGAGACCGCCTGTACTGCCCTGTCAGCTTTTGCCGGCATCAAGCGCCGGATGGAGCTTATCGGTGACGCCAATGATATTTTAATATTTGATGATTTCGCTCACCACCCGACTGCCATCACCACCACCTTAGATGGTGCCAAAAAGAAACTGGTAGGCAGGCGCATTTGGGCGATTATTGAGCCACGTAGCAACACCATGAAAATGGGTGTGCATCAGGACAGTCTCGCCCAATCAGCAGCGCTTGCTGACCAAACGCTTTGGTATGAGCCGACAGGTCTTGAGTGGGGATTACAAGAGATTATTGACCATGCAAATGCAGCGAGTAGCAATATGGGCAACCAACAAGTTATGACTAGTGTCGATGCCATCATTTCGCATATCAGTACCCATGCACAGGCAGGCGATGCGATTATTATCATGTCTAATGGCGGATTTGAAGGGATCCATCAGCGCTTACTATCAGCGTTACAGGAATAATTCGCTTAAGCTGTACTTAATATGATGTCACTTTCTCCCTGATCTTATCTGGCCCTATCCTAATATAACCAATGGCAGAAAGATCAATAGCGTCAGACTTTGTTAAGAGTCTGACGCTATTTTTATAGCTCGTTTTCTGTAATTTATTGCTATGGAGAAGAAAATAAAAAATTATAGCCACTAGCTGTATGCTTACCTTTGTAACCTTTCATTTACCTAAAGTCCGCGAATAATAGCAAATCACTGAATTTCATCACATAGCGCCTACACAGGTAACACTTTGCACTTACTTTTTGAATGGTCGAGTGCTTACAATAGATTCATCAAATACGCATTACTTATAAAAGACACGATTAATAAAAACATTAATTGGAATAAATAAATTAGGAGAATGACAATGGGTTTTATTTGGATGATTATCGTAGGTTTGGTTGCTGGTCTATTAGCCCGTGCTATTAAACCAGGTAGCGACCCGATGGGTTGGATTATGACTATAATCCTTGGTATTGTTGGTGCAATGCTTGGTGGTTTCGTAGCAGGTCTGATAGGTATTAACGCTGACGGTGGCTTTATTGGTCTAATATTCTCAGTAATTGGTGCTATTATCCTGTTGTTCATCTATGAGATGATTATGAGTAAACGCCGCGTATAACTAATAGCTTATTAGTATCTATAACGCAAATAAAAATAGCATCAACAAAAAAGACCTTATACTACTTAAGGTCTTTTTTTATGTTTATATAAAGTAAAAATCAGTATTAAGCCCTTTATACTATTTGGTTTAGATGTTTAGAGCGCATTTATAGTGATAAGTATTGAAAGTCATTGATAAATGTTACTTTTGCCCCCATTTATCTTATAATAATCCGCCTACTCCATCCGTATTTTTGAGGTGAGCTACATGGCATTACTCCCTATTTTAAACTATCCCGACCCGCGTTTGCGTACCATTGCTACGCCGGTAAAAGAGATTACTGACGATATCAAAACCTTAATTACTGACATGATTGAGACTATGTATGACGCGCAAGGTATTGGCCTCGCCGCCAGTCAAGTAGATCAGCATATCCAGCTGATTGTCATGGACTTGTCCGAAGACAAAGATACCCCGATGGTATTCATCAATCCTAAAGTAACGCCTTTGGTAGAAGAAAAACAGCCCTATGAAGAAGGCTGTCTGTCCGTACCAGACGTTTATGATAAGGTTGAGCGCCCTAATAAAGTACATATCGAAGCCTTAGATGAAAACGGCAAAGCTATGGATAAGGAAGTCGAAGGCTTATTGGCAGTATGTATCCAGCACGAAATGGACCACTTAAATGGGGTGATATTTGTGGATTATTTATCGCATCTTAAACAAACCCGTGCCCGTGATAAAGTGCGTAAAGTACTCAAAATTCGTGAAAAGCAAGAACAGGACGACAAGCAAATAGATAAGCAGCCCCAAGCTACTAACATTTAAGACTTTTATTGCTTCAATCACTTATTGTCTATATTCTTTATTGTCATTAGGGGGTTCATCACCATGATCAAAATTGACCAATATTTTGACCCTGCCGGCTGAAAGAGATTCACTAAAGCTGCTGAAGGTCACGAAACTCCTTTTTTGATGGTGGTCTTAAGCCGTATCAAAACTAAATACGCTGAGATGGTAGGACTGTTTCCTAATGCTAAAATACATTATGCGATGAAGACCAGTCCTGCGATTGAAGTGATTAACTTATTGGCAGATTTGGGTTCAAACTTTGACTGTGCCTTCGTTTATAAGCTTGATCGAGTACTCGATTGCGGCGTTGATGCTGCGCGTATCTCTTACGGCAACACCATCAAAAAGGCTCGAGACGTTGAATACGCATATAATAAAGGCGTGCAGCTATACGCTACCGACTCAGAAGCGGACCTCAAAAATATTGCTAAATATGCTCCTGGCTCAAAAGTATTTGTACGCATCTTAGTACAAGGGTCAGAAACCGCTGATTGGCCACTATCGCGAAAGTTCGGCTGCCATCCTAATATGGCGATTGACTTGCTAATTCAAGCACGCGATTTGGGCCTTGTGCCGTATGGTATCTCCTTCCATGTCGGCAGTCAGCAAAAAGACGTCGCAGCATGGGACGATGCGTTGGCCAAAGTTAAATATATGTTTGATTGGATGCTTAACGAAGAAGATATTAAGCTGCAAATGATTAATTTGGGTGGTGGCTTCCCTGCCAATTATCTCAGTGAAGTCAATCCTATTCAGGTCTATGCCCAAGAGATTAAACGCTATCTAACCGATGATTATAATGATGAAGATATGCCGGAGATTATATTGGAACTGGGGCGCTCACTAGTCGGAGGTTCAGGGGTATTGGTCAGTGACGTGGTGCTGATTTCACGTAAGTCGCACACGGATTTGACCCGTTGGGTATATACCGATGTGGGACTGCTCCAAGGATTGATCGAAACTTCAGGTGAGGCTATTAAATATCCGGTTTATACCCCGAAAATGGAAACCTCAACCAACAAAGGGACGGTAGTATTGGCAGGGCCGACTTGCGATTCAACCGATATCATGTATGAAGAGGCGGGCTAACAGTTACCTGAAGAGCTTGAAATTGGCGATAAAATCTACTGGTTAACTACGGGTGCTTATACCAACTCTTACTCGTCTGTTGAGTTTAATGGTTTTCCACCGTTGGAAGTAGTCTATATTGACTAGCATTGATTGATTAACTTGAAATGAAACGTTATTAATAAAAAAGCGCGGTACTGCGAATAACAGTGCCGCGCTTTTTTATGGAGTATTAATTATTTATTCATATAAAACTACTGCACCAATAACCAAATAGGTGTGCTGTTGTTACTGATCCTAGTACTGTTACCGCCGTAACCTGAGCTTTGGTTTTGTGTGTTCTGTGATATCTGACCTATATTAATCCATTGTCCACACGGGACAATAATTGTGCTATCTAAGCCTTGGCGCTTAATCGCATTCGTTGGATAACTGTTATTAGAATGAGTGTTACGATTAAAGCCTACCAACTTTTCTTCAACTTGCGATAAATTAACTTCGATTTGTCCATTGGGCAGCAATCGTGGTTTGACTTGAATGCCTTGAGTTGTTGGCAATAAAATTTGCTGCTGAATAATAATTTGCCCTAATGGGCGATTATATGACGGATAAACATTGGCTTGATAAATTTGGGTGAGTGACCATAGCGTGCCAGTGCTGATACTTGCTGCACTTCCTGACAAAGTCTGTACCTGATATAAGCTGTTATTTTGCTGTTGGCTATTGCGTTGGTTAATAATACCTGCGCCTTGAATGCCTTGGTCACTGATAATCACTCGGCCTTGATTAATATTACTTTGGGCGTTGATATTATTACCTACTCTTACAGACACAGTTAAGGCTTGCGGTTGGCCATCAATTTGCGTTAGGAGCTGCTGCACTGCTTGATAATTAGCAGTAGTGGTATTTAGGACTAGTTTATCTTGATAAGTTGCAACCGTACCGCCATCACGGCTGGCGCTCAGCTGGTGGCGAACGGCAGGTAGCAGAGCCTCACCGCCATAGGTATGGATGACATAAGTTTTATAAGAGTTTTGATAAGGGGCGGCTATGGCTGGAGAATACAAAGCAAAGCTTGCGACTGTAGCCAGTAATGGGAGCATTGAGTTTTTAATAAGAGCGTCCATAAGCACTTAAATCCGAATCAAGTGACCAAATAAATACTTTCACATGCTTACTTCTGTTAGCTGTATTCTTGGCTTGTAAGGAATCGTATTCTTTGATAATAGATAAGTCTGTCAGGCTCATACCCTCATTAGGCTTAGCGGCTGTTTTATTTTGTCCAGCTCTATCAACGAACTCACCAATCCAATTTTGCCATTCATTTTTTAAGTCAAAATCGCTAATTTCAAATGGCAAGTTACCTGCAAATGTCTTGTTCATCATATCAACGAACCTTCTAGCAATTTTTCTGCGGGTTCCTCCATCACCATTTTGGCTAATATGATTACCAACTTCCACTGCTACAGATAATGGGATAATGAATCGACAATTTGATTGAGCATAGATTTCAAAATCAGCTGTGACCGAAACTATCTCTTGATTTTTATTCGGAACATTTAATATATTTAATAATATGCTAGTGTCTAATAAGCAGATATCCGCCATCTAATCAGCTCCTTGTAGCTGGCTAAGCCAATCTAATGCCTGTTTTTTACGTTGCTCTGGAGTCGTCGGATGTTTTACAAAGCGTTCAACGATACCTTGAGTAACTAAGTCACCTAATGAGCCTTGAGCGACTAAGCCCAGATAATCATCTAGGTCGCCTAACCGCACTAACTTACTATCGCCCGCTTGCGGGTCTCTATAACAGAATACTGCATCTGCCAAAGCTTCGTCAGGGAGTGCATCCATTAGTGCAGGATTATGGGTAGATAATAATAAATTAAGCTTGCGCTCTTTTGCATACTGACGCAGTAAACTCAGGATTTCATGAGCTCGAGTAGGATGAATACTATTATCAATTTCTTCAATGACTACGGTTGCACCTTCTGGCACAGACAATAGCGCAGCTGCAATACCTAATACTTTTAAGGTACCGTCAGATAACAAATCCATGGTGCGTTCAGTAGATGCGCTGCCAAAATTTTCGCATAGTAAAAACTCTACACGCTCTCTTTTGTCTGTATAAAACTTGATATCCGTAATGTCTTGCTCAGGTAAACTCTGTACTAGCTGTAGTATTTTTTCTTTATACTCTGAATTTTTTTTACAAAGGTGACGTAAGACACCTGCCAAATTTGAACCACTATTACTAAGTATTTTCTCTGAAACACTATCTTGACGCATGACGCCAGGCACAAAATCATAAAAGAAAGTATCAATCAGGAAGTCCGTCAAATCATCAAAGCAGTTTATATTAATTGGACTGACCTGAGATGTATCATGAAAGCCTTTCCAAATAACGTCATAGAAATTTTTCATAGATAATACAGATAAATCTTGATCTGGAAAATTAGCTGCTACTTCAAAGTCACCAAATCTTTGAGGTATCCAACTATTCTTATTTACTTCAAGAATATATTTCAAAGAAGCAAGCTTTATGGTGTCAGACGCATCAAGATATCTCAGAGCCAAATTAATATATTTACCGCTTCTATGAAAAAATAACTTATTTTCTTTTTCTTGATAAATTTCTGCTACTACATAAAGTTGGTTATCTTCATTTAGAAAAACACCAGAGTAACTAATATTGGAAGCATAATTGAATGAAAGAGAAAAGCTGTTTTCGTGGTTAAAGGCTAAGTCTTTGATACTGCCTCGAACTACCTTATCACTGTCATTGACCCTATTTTTTAGCGTAGAGAGACGCTCACCGCCAGCCACCCAACTTAAAAAGCGAAAGGCTTCGATAGCATTACTCTTCCCTGACGCATTCGCCCCTATTAATAAAGTCAGAGGGGATAACGGCAGGGTCGCATCTTTATAGCTTTTGAAGTTTTTAATGGTGATACTGGCGTTATCTGTCATTATAATCTCGCTTATAGTCAGTGTACTTAACTACTTATTTAAACCATAGCCATTTAAACCTTACTCATTCAAACCCAACACATCTTGCATATTATATTGGCCAGCCGCTTGTTGAACTATCCACGTAGTGGCACGGATGGCACCAGCGGCGAAAGTCATGCGCTCCCGCGCGCGGTGAGTAATTTCGACCACTTCTCCATCAGCGATAAACATCACGGTATGGTCGCCAACAATCTCACCGCCACGAACCGCATGAATACCAATCGTACCCGTTTCGCGCGCGCCTGTTTGCCCTTCGCGGCCGTATACCACCACATCTTTTAGGTTCTGACCTCGCGCCTGCGCTACAGCTTCGGCCATCATATAGGCAGTACCCGATGGTGCATCGATTTTATGCTTATGATGCGCTTCGATGATTTCAACATCAGCATCGGTACCAAAGGCCTTAGCAGCCATCTCTAACAGCTTCAACGATAGGTTAACGCCGGTGGAATAGTTACCAGCATAAACGATAGCGATATCTTTACTTGCTGCGGCTAAGGCTTGTTCTTGCTGCTCATTAAAGCCTGTGGTACCGATAACCATTGCGACTTTATGCTCGGCACAGATTTTCATGTTTTGCTCAGTGGCATCAGGCAAGCTGAAATCGACCAGCACATCAATGTCATTAATTACTGCCGTTAAATCGTCGACTATTTTTATGTTTAAAAGCCCTATAGCAGCCACTTCGCCAGCATCGGCTCCAACAAGGCTTGAGCCTTGACGCTCAATGGCGGCGCTTAAGTTGGTTTGCGGATTGTCTTGTACCGCTTCAATCAACATGCGTCCCATACGTCCGCCTGCACCAATAACACCAATATTTATACTATGCTTAGCTACTTTATTATCTACTTGTTGAGTCATATTTTATCCTAAAATTTTTATTATTTAAAATCTGATTTTTTAAGGTGATAGGGTCGATTCGAGATAAAAGAGTTATGATTATAGCAGCGTGCTACTGGAATAAATTTTTCTGGCTTGCTGTTTGCAAGCGTGACAGAGGCTGCAAAAAATTCATTCCAGTAGCACAGTACCTTTTTTCAAATTAAATTAACTATAGCCATCAATAAATGCTTTTAATATCATAGCATGAATTGATTTTTGTACCTTATTGACAGCCATAAAAAAGCCCATAGGTTTCACGTGAAACCTGTGGGCTTAGATTAACTACTTTTAATTAGCTAGCTAATTAGTCAAATAAGTCGCCAATTCGCTTAAAGAAAGATTTCTTGTGCGGTGATTGCTGATGCTTGCTATCGCCATCGAGCGTATCTTGGAACTGACGTAACAGGTCTTTTTGATCTCGCGTTAGATTGACTGGTGTTTCGATAAGCACACGACAAATCAAATCACCTTTCATGGTGGTGCGCACAGGAGTCACCCCTTTACCACGAACGCGTAGCAGCTTGCCACTTTGCGTACCCTCTGCGATTTTAATACTCACTTTACCATCAAGCGTTGGGATTTCAACTTCTTTACCAAGCGCGGCATCAGTGATGCTGACCGGTACATCCATATACAGATCTGCGCCTTGACGGGTAAATACATCGTGCGGCTTAACCCGTACTTCGACGTATAGATCGCCATTTTGAACACCGGCACCGCCTGCTTCGCCTTCGCCTGCTAAACGTACGCGGTCACCATCGTCAACACCGGCTGGGATGGATACTTCCAAGGTCCGCGATTTGTCTTTGACACCGCTACCATGACAGTCAGGGCATGGATTTTTAATTTGCTTACCCGTACCGCCGCACTGAGGACAGGCTTGTTGTACCTGAAAGAAACCTTGTTGCATGCGTACTTGGCCTTGACCATGACACATCTGGCAAGTGACTATGTCCGAGGCATCTTTTGCACCTTTGCCATCGCAAGTGTCACAAGGAGCTGGCGCAGAAAAGCTGATTTCTTTTTGACAGCCGCGCACTGCTTCCTCTAATGTCAGTTCCAACATATAACGCAAGTCTGAACCGCGGCGCGAACGCCCGCCACCGCCGCCACGCGCTTGACCAAAGATATCACCGAAGTTACCAAAGATATCACCAAAGATATCCTGGAAGTTACCGCTGCCCGCGCCACCGAAGCCGCCACCACCGCCCATACCATTCTCAAAGGCGGCGTGACCCATACGGTCATAGGCTGAACGCTTATCGCTATCACTGAGTACTTCATAAGCCATCGAGGCTTCTTTGAATTTATCCTCAGCATCAGGATCATCAGAGTTGCGATCCGGATGATATTTCATTGCCAGCTTACGATAAGACCGTTTAATCTCTTTGCTATCTGCTGTTTTACTGACGCCTAATATCTCATAAAAATCGCGCTTACTCATGGGCTCTCCTATCGTCATCACAGTGCCACCGGCTGGCATGTCTGCCGACTATTGCGCTCATATTTTCATACTTATATCCACCGGAGTGTTTCACATGAAACACCGCGAATAACGAGTTGAAAAAAGCGAGTAGTGACGGAACGTTGCAAAATAAAACGGCGGGGTGCTGCTTAACCAAATCAATTAATAAAAGTTTGGCCTATTAATGGAGATGGTAGCTCGATTTATCAAGTTATCGGCAAGATAAATTATATGTTTAACTTATTAGGGAGCACTAAAGAGCATGATAAAGGCAGTAACAAAGGGAGTACTGATTCAGAGTGCTAAATTTTTTGAATTGATCATATTATTATCACAATCCCATATAACATTTTCATACCTTTATTAGGCTAAGTCATGCTAGTATTTGTCGCCATACTGTTTTAATGATATTAAATATCACCATTTCAACAGTAGTCGTTTTAGTTATCACCATTTTGGCGGCAGCAAGTTTGCAATAGGTAGCAAAATTATGAAAAAGCTATTCACATTACTCCTATTACTGGTCATCGTCGCCGTAGCAGTCTTTGCCGGTTCGCCTTACTACAGCGCTTATCAACTCAAAAACGCCTATGATGCTAAAGAGGGGGCAACTGTCGCTGCTGCTATCGATTATGAGCGGGTACGCCCTAGTGTGGAGAGACAATTGACCGATAAGTTTGCTAATACCATGACCAAGTACCCCGGAGTCGCCGCGCTTGGCGGCGAGCCCCTGACAGAAGCGGCTAACGGCTTTATTATACAAGCAGTCGATGGTGCCATCACCCCGCAAAATATAGAAAGGCTGATCAGTAGCCAAGGCCAAGCCAACTCCGCTACTAAAGAGCTGGCTGCAGCATGGGCCATCGCCAGTAATCAGGTAGATCTAAAAAACTTGATTCGAGATATGATTATTCGGCGCGGCGATATCGATGCGGTGGTCAAAAACCAAGTGCAAAAAATGATGGACAAACAAGCCAATCAGCTAGAGCAGCAAGTGGCACAAGGTACGGATAGCGACAAACCCAAACTCAGCTATTGCGGTATGAACTGCTTTACGATTAGTGGCCAAGTTAAAGGCTATCCAATCACTATCGAGATGCAGCGCCAAGGATTTATCGATTGGAAAATTATTGATGTGGTGTTGCCTTAATATAAGACGCTTTAATGGCATCTTTTAGTCTATTAAACTATTTTAAGTGAGCTTATAATGCACTCTCAAATAATTCCTAAGGTGATGAGCGCTCAGTCTGCTGCCCCAGCGCCAATGACTATCTTAGATGGTGGGATGGGACGTGAGCTTGAGCGCCGCGGTGCCCCCTTTCGCCAGCCTGAATGGTCAGCGCTGGCATTGAGTCTAGCGCCAACTAGTGTTCGTGATATCCACTTAGACTACATAAAAGCTGGTGCCACGGTTATCACCGTCAATAGCTATGCGGTAACCCCTTATCATTTGGGAGATAGGTTCTTTGCTGAAGGTGAAGGTCTCATAAAAACGGCAGCGAAGCTCGCATTCGAAGCAGTCCAAGAACACAACAAGCAAGCAAACAAAAAGCCTAACAGTCCAGCAACCGTACAAATCGCTGGCTGTTTGCCGCCCCTGTTTGGCTCTTACCGACCCGATTTGTTCGATTCCAAGCAAGCCCCTGCCATCGCGCGTCCGTTATTATCCGCGCAAGTAGACTATGTGGATATGTGGCTGGTGGAGACTCAAAGCAGCATCGTTGAAGCGTTAACGTGGCATCAGCTGATTACTGAATTCACAGCTACTCAAACAGAGATCGCACAGAAACCCATTTGGATCGCGTTTACGCTAGACGACGGTCAATTAGATATCGCCACTAATGACACTATCGAATCCGATCAAGCCATGAGTACACCTATGCTGCGCTCTGGCGAACCAGTAGCAGAGGCTGTACAGGCTATGATGGCATTGAATGTCGATGCAGTATTATTTAACTGTAGTCAACCTGAAGTCATGAATTCAGCATTGCAAGTTGCGAAGGAGATTATCGACAAAGCGTCCTATTCTCTACAGCTGGGCGTTTATGCCAACGCTTTTGTCTCAAAACAAAGCCACAAAAGAGCCAATGCTCAACTGCGCCAAATACGTGAAGACACTACCCCTGAGAATTATTTGACGTGGGCCGCGCTCTGGCAAGCCTCTGGTGCCAATATCATTGGTGGTTGCTGCGGTATTGGCGTCGAGCATATCGCACAACTTGCGCAGCACATGGCTGCTAGGCAATGATGTCTTTTTAAGTTTGTAACTTTGTCGCCTTATAATTTCGTCGCTTTATAACTTTATTTATGCATTGGTTTATTCTACTCCCAAAAACTCTAAGAATTCAGGGCTCTCAAAACTAGCTTGGAACAATACCCCATCATCACGATAAATCGCAGGCGTAGCGACAACTGCAAGTCCTGCTGCTTTTTCGCGATTGGGTGCAAGGTAATTAGCGCTACAACTTGCCGGCGCTGGAGTCATTTTACCCTTTAGCATCGCATTATCTAAGGCGTTACGGCGACTCGATTCGTCAGCCTGACACCAGATACCACGCATTTGCTCAGGCGATTTCTCATAAATAGGATAGCCAATCGTTTTTACCGTGACGCCCTTTTTATTGAGCATATCCATTTGCTTATGTAGCAGGCGGCAATAAGGACAATTGACATCGGTGGCAACATAGATGACTGCTCTCTCAGGGCTGGTAGCCGGATAAGTAATCAGTTGCGTGACATCCAAGCTCTGAAATACCGATTGGTTTTTGCGTTTTTCAAAATTTTCATCTAGTCCTGTGAATTGACCATTTTCAATCACTGATATCTCGCCATCAGTGACATATTGCGCATCATCTGATACTAAGAAGGGGACGCCCTCTAAGGTTGCGCCCCAAACCACACCTGGCACTGCCGTATAAAAAAATGGCGTCTTGGTACTCATATTTTTGAGCGAACCCATATTGGCAAGCATGCTAGATTTGGTTTTGGGATTGACTGGTATTCCAGCTTGTGCACTACTGCTCCGCACTGGGGTTTGAGTCACTAAACGCTTACTTGGGTTCTTTTGTAGCTCGCCCTGAATGACGTATTTGCCATCAGCGGTGATATGTAGCGGCGGCTGACCTGCAAGGTCAACTTGATACATATTGGGCAAGTTCGATGGCGTGATAGCGGTAATCTGGGTCTTAATACCTGCTTGAGTAAGTACTTGACGCAAACGGTTATCGATAGCCGCAGTTACTTGTCCGGTGGCTTTAGCATTAGGAGCGCTTTTTACATTTGCAGAAATTTGGGTATTTGGTGTGCTTTGACTGACACTTCTGGTTATAGTTTGAGTGCTGCTAGGCTGAGCGCAGGCGGTTGTCGCTAATAGTATGGCGGCGATAATACTACTAGATTTTAATAATTTTTTTTTCACAGAAAGAGTCCTATCAAATTTTAATAAGGAATAACTTTTTTAAAAAGTATCGAAATAAGCGCTAACTATTAAAACGTAAAAATAGTATGCAAAAAAGCAGATTAAAAAGATGACGAGACTGTAGCACAGTAGCCTATTTTTATATGAGCTTGATAAGAAATAGGCAGCTTATTTTGCAAATCTGCTACCCAGCTTTAAGAGACAAGCAATAGAGGCAAGCGTTTGGGTGTGAATAAAATAAAATGGCAGGATACAAACAATAACGGCAGCCAACTGACCTAATTAGGGAGCTGCTGCCGTTATTGTTTTAAATAAATTTTATTTTAAAACTTGGCAACTTCTTCAGCGGTTAAAAAGCGGCTGTCACCTTTCGCCAACCCATCCAAAGTAATATGACCGATGCTAGCTCGGTGCAGCTCAGTCACTCTATTACCAAAATAACCCATCATACGTTTAACTTGATGATATTTACCTTGCTCTAGCGTCAAACGTGCATGAGTCTCATCAATAAATTCAAGAACGGCAGGCTTAGTTTCTTCATGGTCGCCCTCTAACAGGATACCTTCAGCAACTTCAGCTACTGCATTGGCTTGCTTAGCCTCATCCATAGGATCAGCCAAAGTCAGCTCATAAATTTTAGCATGTTCGTGCTTCGGACTGGTCACACGGTGCAACCACTTGCCGTCATCACTGATTAGTAACGCGCCAGTGGTATCGACATCAAGACGTCCAGCGATACGTAAGCTGCCAATCTCAGGAACTGCTATCAGCTCAGTAACGATAGGATGTTCTTTCACCTTTAGGGCACATTCAAAGCCTTCAGGCTTATGCAATAAGATATAACGATTGCCAGCTGCAACCGATAATGGCTCATTGGCCCACATGATTTCATCATTTGAGATATCAACGTGAAAGCCGGAATCTTTAACCACCTCATCGTTAACGGTGACTTCACCGGCGTGCAGGATTTTTTTGGACTCTTTACGTGACAGCTCAGTGGCTTTACTAATAAATTTATCTAAACGCATACTATTTACTACCATCAGTTTTGTTATAGTGGGGAATAAAATGTAAACAGCGCCAAATACTGGCAACTGTAATAATAATGCAAGTTTAGCATATTCTGCTTAAACCCATGGTGTGACATCAATGAGATTATGAGCTATCAAACCCTACAAAGAACAGTTACTGCCCGCCTTGAAATAAAAAAATCTGAATTTATCGCTTATGCGTATCCGGTGACCTCACGTGAGCAAGCTATGTTTCACGTGGAACAGCTGCGATTGCAATATACCGATGCGCGTCACCACTGCTGGGCTTATATTGTGGGCGACCCTGACAATACCACTAGCGCTGGCTTTGACGATGATGGCGAGCCTAGCGGTACCGCCGGACGGCCGATATTAAATGTGCTCCAGCATAAGTCGATTGGCAATATTATCATTGTTGTGGTGCGCTACTTTGGCGGAATAAAATTGGGCGCGGGTGGCTTAACGAGGGCTTATGCGGGTTCAGCACAAGCAGCAGTTGATGAGATGAAGCTTTGTCCTTATGTAGCAATGGCGCAAGTGCAGATACAAGCAGATTTTGCCACTGAAGCCCAATGTCGCTATGTGGTTGAGAGCTTAAACGGCACTATTGATGACGTTGCTTATAGCAAAGATGTACTATTAAACGTGACTGTTGCTGAGCGCGATATTGAGGTATTAAAAATTGATTTGGCGATAGCTGGTAAAGTAGTAGAGACGACTGATTAGACATTGTATTAGTAACTCTATGTTCACTGCGCCGTTCACCGAACAATATTGGCACTATCCCCACAGCTCAGTATGATAGTCAGCAAAGCAAGCGCTGGTCAACTGACCTCAGTTGTAATCTACGGCTCTTACGCTTATTATTGTTTCACGTGAAACTTAATCTTTTAGATATTAAGTATATTTACTGAATAATAATAAATTTTCATCCCTTTCTTACTTAACCACCTTTGATGCCATTTTATGAGTAATTTTACCTATAACGAATTTAAGCCGCCATTTTGGTTGGCCAATGCCCATCTGCAGACCATCTTGCCAAAGTTTGTTGCGCCTAACGTGCCTATTTATCGACGCGAGCTTATAAAAGACTCACTTAACGAAAGTGAAGTCGCCTATGATTTTTATGATGCTAATGATTTGTTATTGGCAGATGACAAATATAATAAGCCGCTAGTAGTGTTATTTCATGGTATGGAAGGCAGTAGCGACAGCCATTATGCGCGTACTTTAGCGTATGCCGTACATCAACAAGGCTGGCATTTTGTGGTTGCTCATTTCCGTAGTTGTGGCGGCGTACCGGTCAAAGGTACTGTATTTTATGACGCCGGTGATACTGCTGAGGTGGAGCACGCGCTACAATATTTGGCACAAAAATATAGCACTATCTATGGTGTTGGGGTGTCATTAGGCGGCAATGCCCTGGCTAAATATATGAGCGACTATGGTCAAAAAGCTATTTGTGCAGCGGCAGTAGTCGCTTCAGCTCCTGTGGATTTAATATCCTCGTCGCTGGCGATGGAACGCTTTATCGGGCGCCGCATTTATACCCCTTATCTACTCAACCCTATTATTCAAAAAGCGATTGATAACAACTTATCAGATGAAGAAGTAAAAGCGATCAAGGCCACGAGCCGTATCAGCGAGTTCGATAATATTTTTACGGCCCCAAGGCATGGCTATCGCTCCAAGAATGACTATTACAATAAAGCCTCTGCCCTACCGCATCTGATTCATATTGCCAAACCAACCTTAATGATTAGTGCCAAGGACGACCCTTTCTTAGGCGCGACGGCTACGGGTGGCGATGTGTCCAAAAGCGTGACGTTACTGGATACCAAACATGGCGGACATATCGGCTTTTTAGATTATCAAGACCGTAAGTTTAATTTAGAGTGGTTACCAAAAACGGCAATAAGCTTCTTTAAAGATGTCGGTTAAGCCAAATAAAAGACAAACTTATAAACGCTTAATAAAATTTAAGTTATTTAATCTATTAATAATAAGAGTGCTGCTATGTATCCGTTTATTCGTTATGCCACCACTATTGCGCATGCCGCGCTGCAAGTTAAAAGAGGCAATACCTTAGGGTTTGATGACGTCAGCGAAATTACCTTGCGTTGCCGTTTGACGGATATTGATAACTTCTTAGAGATGAATAACGGTCGCGTCTTAACGCTTTATGATTTAGGGCGCACAGACTTTGCAGTACGTACGGGACTTGGAAAACAACTCCTTAAACAACGTTGGGGCTTAGTCGTTGCAGGCAGTACCATTCAATATCGTAAGCGTATTCGTGCCTTTCAAAAGGTGACGATGAAAACACAAATAGTTGGCTTCGATGAGCGCTGGATTTATATTGAACAATCTATGTGGGTTAAGGGCAAGCCGTGCTCATCCGCGCTATTACGAACCGGCGTGACTGAAGGCGGTAAAGTGGTAGAGACTGCACGGGTACTTGCTGCTTTGGATAAGTCGGATTGGCAATTAGCGCCTGAGCCTTGGGTACAGGAATGGATAGATGGTGATAAAGACCATCGTTGGCCGCCGATGGGATAACTTTTACAAGCAATTAACCTTAGAGCTACTATTTCATAACAAGACATTATATAAATACATATATTAAATGCTAGGATAGTAGTTAGTTTATTATTCAATGAAATATTATTTGATTAAATACAAACCTATAAGGAGAGCAACATGCTTACCACTACAGATTATGTCGGTACTTTATTTGATAATGAAAGCAATCCAAACAAAATTACTTTAGCTTTCACCATGGCAGTCAAAGCGCTAGAAAAAGGTCATTCCGCAACGGTTATCTTGATGATGGATGCCGTGCATTTAGCGCCACCTAAGGCACTAGACAGTATCGATATAGGTGCGCCGTTTGAGCCTGCTGCTAAATTGCTGGCGGCTTTTATGGAAAAAGGCGGGCAAGTATTGGTCTGTAAAGCCTGTATGGTGCATAATAATGTTGATGAATCAGCCATTGATCCGCGCTTCAGTATTATTAGTGGCGATGACGTGGTTGAGCTGCTTATGAGTGCAAAAGGCTCGTTGCAGTTGAACTAATAAATAAGTAGGCGTGAGGTGAATTAAGGATAATGTAACTCACCAAACACGTTGAAAATTTTTAGTATTGAAAGGGAGATTCTTTAATTAGAATTTCCCTTTTTTATTATGATATTTTTATTTGAATAGTGAGTGGGTTTAAAAGCTAACCTACTCTATCGGCTTACTACTTTAGGCAGGTCAGATGAGTGATTAGCACCTGAATCTTTAGTACAAGAATGGATAGATAGGGATAAAGAATATCGTTAGCCGCCGATGGGTTGATTAATCTTAAAAATTTTAATAAGAGTTATCAGTTCAAACTGATAACTCTTATTAATTCATAAAATAATTTAACTAACTATGATACTTACTCTGCTGTCAACTCACTTGGTAAATGCTTTAGTAAGTGCTGATGACTATCATGATTGAACTGTAGATAGTTAAGAGCTTTTTCTTGAAAATTACCTATATTGAAGTTTTTGTTAGCTATTATTTTTAATCCTTTATCATTAATGACAGACAATGCTCCATCATAGTTTTGATTATCTATAATGTTTTGCAACTCACATTCACGAGCATTGTGCCACTCATCGATATTGATATTGCTTGTAAAGTTAGCATAATGCGTTTTCACAACTTCTAAGGTATTTCCTTTAGAGACATGAGAGCTCTTAAAGTAGTAGTTTATTTTGGCAGATATATAATTTGCCACTTGTAATCCTTTCGTTTCAGATAATCTTGTTAGTACATCACTTTTTATAGTAGAAACTACACTTTCACTACACATCATCTGCTTACTAAAACCCTTCAAGAACTCCTCATCAAATAGCAAGTTTTCAACTTCCGATACATTCAATGAAAAAATATTTTTAGCTTTTAAACTTGTTAACCTAGCTGGCTCATGATGGTCTGAATCAATCAAGCCAAATGCTTCCGTTGTCATATTCGGTAGCTCGTTAAATGCTTTTGTATAATTAATTACATCAAAGCATGTTTTTACTGGCGTGATAGTAAAATTCAGTAATAGAAGATTATAGATTTTTTCATCCATTTTACCGCTTTCACTTTCACAAAACAGGATACGCTTGCGACTACCTAAAAGTTTTAAAAGTAAAGCTTCAGGAAGTTCATTATTTGGTATATCTTCTATTTCCCATTTATCAGGGTGATTAAAAGATTTTATCCAGACTTTTTTAGCAGTGTTTCGGCTAGTGGCAAACTCTAAATCATGAGTAAGGTAGATAAATATACAGTCTTCTCGCTCTGTTTCTAAAATATCCCATAACTTACTTAAAAGTGTCTTGTGGAGATACATTTCTGGTTCATCAACGATAATAAAGCCATCCTGAGGAGCTTGTAATACATGAGAAATATAATACAAAATGACTTTTTCACCGTCATTCATCTGATATGCAGGATAAGTATTTTCAGAATTTCTAGCCTTTAAACTAATGTTAATACCATCAGAGCATTCTAAAACTCTATGTTCAATAAGCGAGTTCCAGATTTCGATAGTATTAATCAATTTAGATTCTGGTACGTTGCAATTCTCACCTTTCCTTACTGACTGAACATACTTATTATTTAAAGTGCTATTTTCTGATAATAAGTTATTTAACAGAATTTTAAACTCATTTTTAATTGCATCAGACTCTGGGGAATAGTTTGTATCGGACTCCAACTTAAACTTAGTAGATTTTTCGTAAGCTTGAGATTTTCCTAACTCCTTTATAGTATCATTCGGATTAGTGATGTTTTTAAAAACAGGAATAACAAGTAGTTTTTGAGCCGAAATTGTCATTGCTGAGTCAGGTAAATACTCTTTAAGCTTTGCTGATAGTGAAGACTTGCCACTACCATTAGCTCCGATAGCTACAATATTTTTATCAAAAAAACTGAATTTACTAAATATATTTAAGTTAAAACTAGCAACCTTTGTATTGTATTTGAATTCATCTAACCCCTTCTTAATGTTGATTTTATAAAAATCTTTATACATTTGAGATATTTCAAAATTAGTTGAAAAGTTTAATGATTTCATAATGTTAGAACTATCAACTTGAATCTGTTCCTTGTAATTTTCCTTTAACGGCTCATGTGTATGTATAGAATTTTTTAATTTATTGAAATAACAAATCGCTTCTTCAAAGGGTTTAATATTGATGTCGCAAAACTTTGCTATTTCTAGGTATCTTTGAAGCTTAATTATGTTTTCATCAATCAAATTCATTAAAGAATTATTCTCTAACATTTTCTAAGTTCCTAGTTTTTGTATACCAACACTTTAACAGTTTCACTGACATAGTAAAATGCAAGTTTTCTGGCTACAAGACCGTAGTTAATCATCTTAAATACAACTTTGTAGTCAACAAATAAACATTACTCTGTACTCAACCTCGCACGGAAGGCTTTATAATCATTAGCCGTATCTTTGACCGCCTCTATCATCGGTACATGACCGACTTCAGGCATGATAATAATTTGCGCTTGTGGCATCAAATCACTCATTAATTTAGCGGTCTCAGTCTTTATCACTTTGTCCTCGGCTCCCCAAACAATCAATGTGGGAATATTGTACTCTGCGACGACTTTAGCACGTTCCTCTACATTATCTTCAACGATTTGTTCGATGATTTTGGCTTGCAGATCACGATTGGCTATATTTTCTTGTGCAAAGACGGCTTGCACCGTTTTAGGAATATAAGGTGGCTTGTACATGACCAGCTTATACAAAGAAAAATATTCTTCCGTAGTATCAACTACCAGCGGATTATTATCAGGGGTGGCATCCAAAAACTCTTCCCGCAAACCTACTGACCAAAAACCGCCACTGTCCAATAGCCATAAGCTTTTGACATTATTAGGATACATTGCCGCATAGGCGACACTAATGCCGCCGCCCATCGAATTACCGCCAACATGAATGGCAGAATCTAGTCCTTTAAATTGTAGGAGCTCATGTAAACGCAACGCTTGCGGGTCTGCGCGGTAGTCTGCCGCCATCGGCTTACTAGAATTACCAAAGCCTAATAAGTCTGGGATAATTAGATGATAATCTGCTAACTTATCCGCAATGCGCGTAAAGTTATCTTTATTACCGCCAAAGCCGTGGATTAACAATAAGGGCTTACCAGCTAAATTGCCGCCTTCTAAATAAGCCATCTGCTCACCGGACGTCAGCGTGAATACTTTGCTTTCAAGGTTTGACTTCACTCTTTCATGCTGTATAAGCTTTTGGGTGGTGGCGACCGTTAAGGTGTTGGGCGTCGTACAGCCCACTATAGAAAGAGTCAGCAGAGCTGCAAGGCTTGTGCGCATAAATGTCATCAAACTGTCCTATCAATAACTGGCAAAATTAAATAAAAGCCGCAATTTTAGCACAAGCTAATTTTAAGCATAAGAAATAATAACAATTGCCCTGCTCTCAAAACTCTACTACAGTCAGTTATAGAGAATTAAATACCCATCACAGGAAGTGTAACCAATGTCATTATTAGAACAGTTAGGAATAACTTACCCTATCGTGCAAGCCCCAATGGCAGGCGGTGCAACCACACCTGAGCTAATTGCTGCTGTCAGTAACTTCGGCGGTCTTGGCTCATTAGGCGGTGGTGCGACCAGTCAAGACGCCTTAAATAAACAGATTGATGCAATTAGAGCACTCACTGACAAGCCTTTTATGATCAACTTAATGGTGCTATCAGAGCATGATGCCAGTACCTTTGATACTTCAATGCCAGATTGGCTTAATAAATACTATCAAGAGCAGCAGATTGATACGGTACTACCTGACAAGCCAGCGCATAGCTTCACTGAGCAGCTACAAGTGCTCTATGACAACCCAGTACCGGTTGCCAGCTTTACCTTTGGTATTATTAGTGCGCAGCAAGTTCAGCGCTTGCAACAGCTGGGCACTCGCGTTGTTGGTACAGCAAACCATACGCTTGAGGCAAAAGCATGGGCAGATATTGGCGCAGATGCGGTATGTGTACAAGGGATGGAAGCTGGCGGACATCGTGGCGGCTGGTTACCACAAAGCGAAACTGATCCATTAGGGCTATTGACTTTAATTGGCCAAACCCGAGCTTGTACCGATATTCCGTTGATTGCAGCGGGTGGCATCATGAGCGGACGAGATATTAAAGCCGTACAAGCTGCAGGCGCACAATTAGCTCAAATGGGTACGGCATTTTTAACTACCGATAAATCAGGTATTAATGCCACTTATAAGCAAGCGTTACTTGATGCGAGCAATGGTACGCGTAACACTGAAACGCGTCTAACGCGGCTGTTTTCTGGGAAGCAAGCACGCGGTTTAGTGAATAATTATCTACGTGATTTTGCAAGTTTTGATAAAACAGAAGAATTACCGCCTTATCCACAATTAAACGCGATGACTAAATTCATGCGTGCCAATGCTGCAAAAAACGGTGATGCGGAACATCTCTCGTTATGGGCAGGACAAGGCGTTGCGTTGGTCAAGCAAGAACGTACGCTTGAGTTATTAGAGCGATTGGTACAAGGGTTATAGGATTACTATTGCATCGCAATCATTATACAGAATAGTATATTAAGTGCTAAAATATTAGGTAGAGTATCATTTGATTAAATATATTCCTACAAGGAGAAAAATATGGTACTACAACAGATTATGTCGGTACATTATTTGATAATAGTGAATCCAACCCAAGCAAAATCACTTTAGCTTTTACAATGTCTGGCATTGCCCTGAAAAAAGGGCACTCTGCATCAGTTATACTAATGGTAGACGCGATACATTTAGCGCTGCCGAATGCCCTCAATAACGTTGATATTGGTGCACCATTCGAACCTGCTCGCAAGTTGCTAGAAGCCTTTATTGAAAAAGGCGGTCAAGTATTGGTTTGCGGCGCATGTATGAAGCATAACGGTGTTGAAGAATCAGCAATTGACAAGCGCTTCTCTGTTATCAGTGGTGATGATGTGGTCGAGTTACTGATGAGCGCAAAGGGCTCATTACAGTTGACCTGATAACCGCTATAATCAAACAGCTCTAATCAAAATGGTACGAGCATTCTCGTTTACAATAAGTATTTTCGTTTAATCAGTTTTAAGTTAACTATCTGGCATCTTTCGTAAGACGCTTCCTTATAATCAATCGAGACAATTAACTGAGGCCAACAGTTCGGGTGGCGCAAAAGGAAAGACATTGAGTAAAACAGATACCTCCACTGGTAAACGACGTGACCTCACCGAAGGGTCGATTGCCAAAACGATGCTCCTGTTTGCATTGCCAACACTTGGATCATCGGCACTACAGTCGTTAAACGGATCGATCAATGCCGTCTGGGTGGGCCGAACTTTAGGTGAAGAAGCGTTGGCAGCAACGGCGAACGGTAATATTTTGATGTTTATACTGATCTCCTTCGTTTTCGGTTTCGGTATGGCGTCTACTATTTTGATTGGTCAGGCAATGGGCCGACGCAACGACACCATGGTCAAGAAAACTATGGGAACGGCGCTAGGTAGCATTATTCCGATAACTATATTGGTGTCGGCAGTAGGGTGGATATTTGCGCCGACCCTACTTGATCTACTTGGCACGCCGCCAAGTGCTGCAAGACTTGCCCTGACATACCTGCGGATGATTTTTATTGCGATGCCCGTCACACTAACGTTTACGCTGATAATGATGGCACTGCGCGGGACGGGCGATTCTACGACGCCGCTTTGGTTTATACTCATATCGGTCATTATTGACCTGATTTTGACGCCGACGCTCATTTTGGGTTTAGGACCATTTCCCGAATGGGGTATATTTGGCTCGGCCTTCGCAACAGCCGTCGCCAACACTCTAGCGCTTATTGGAATGGTCGTCACAATGTATCTGCGTGGCTCTGTGCTAACACTCAGCATGCCAGAGCTTCGCTTTCTGCGCGCAGATCGAGAAATCCTGAAGTCGATGTTCTCAAAGGGGTTGCCGATGGGCCTTCAGATGATCGTCATCTCTTCGGCGGCATTGACGATGCTGTCGCTGATAAACCGCGAGGGTGTACAGACGACAGCAGCTTACAGCGCGACCCAGCAGCTTTGGACATACGTGCAGATGCCTGCAATGGCGCTAAGTGCCGCGGCCAGTGCTATGGTTGCACAGAACATCGGTGCCAATCAATGGCATAGGATTTCAGGGATCACACGATGGGGGCTCGCTTTTAACCTGATATTGACAGGAACACTTATCGGGGTGCTGACAATTTTTGATCAAACTATTTTGGGCTTTTTTCTTGGCAGTGACAGCCAAGCGGTACCGATTGGGCGCCATATTCAGTTAATGGCGACATGGGGCTTTATCTTTTTTGGGATAGCGCAAGTGCTGTTCGGCACAATGCGGGCGAACGGCTATGTGATTTGGCCGCTGATCGTTATGGTGATTTCGATGTACCCAGTGCGTCTTGGGTTTGCTTTTGGGCTTTATCCATTACTTGGAGACGATGCGCTTTGGCTGTCGTTTCCAGCAGGCATGGTGGCAACCGCCGTGATGGGGGCAGGGCTGTATCTGCATGGCGGATGGCGTAAGGGAAAAATCTTGCCCGCAGAGGAAGCTGCGCAAAAAACCGAGGGCTATCGCGCGCATACAGGCACCAGTGCGTCGCTTCGTGATATTATACCAACGACTGTATGGAAGCGACTACCTTTGCGCCGTATCACAAGATTGCACCGACGACTTCATAGACGCCATATGATAAAAAAGAATAAACGATAATAGCGTGGTTCATATATACACGCATAGCCGAGCGGCTTTTGTTCATCAGTGCAGAGGATAAACTGCTGATAGTACTTACTTATTACTGGGAATTTATTACTAGGAATACTGAACCCAGTAATAAGTGAACAAGACTTTGGTATATCAGAAAGCGTAGTAGGTAAAAGCCTTCACTGCGCTAACAATGTACTGGTAAAACATTTAGAGTTTGCATTATCCAATAAAAATCCTACCGCCGCGGCTGCATGAATCGTGATGGTATCAAATACTGGAATAGGACTGTCTTCTTGGTTAATAAATAGGCCAATTTCCGTACAGCCCAAGATGACGCCTTCTACTCCTTGCGCAGCTAAGCCTTTAATAACTTCAATAAAATACTGCCGCGAGCTGTCCTTAAACTGCCCTTGGCACAGCTCCTCATAGATAATACGGTGTATTTCTTGTCGCGCTTCCTCATCCGGTATCACTACCTGCAAGCCAGATTTAATAAGGCGCTGCTGATAAAAATCTTCGGTCATGGCAAATTGCGTACCCAGTAAAGCAACTGTCTTTAGCACTTGCTTATTGATGGCTTGCGCCGTTACCTCGGCAATATGAATAAGCGGTAAACCTGTTGCTGCTTGTACTTCATTGGCTACTTTATGCATAGTATTAGTCGCCATTAATAAGCCTTGCGCACCAGCGGCTTGTAGGCGTTTGCCACTGCTGGCCATAATCACACCCAATTCATCCCATTCACCTTGGGCTTGCATGTCACTAATCGGTGCGAGACCAACACTATGAATCAGCAAATCTGCTGAATGTAGGCCGCCTAAATTCTCTTTTACACCTTGATTAATCATTCAATAATAGCTTTGGGTACTCTCCCAACTCATGCCACCGATGAAGCCTAGAGTTTTTTGTTGAAAGTTTTGCTACTTATCATTTAGCATTAGTGTTCCTTTTTCATAGAGCTTATTTGTAGAGCATTTTACCGTAGCAAAATTTACTTTACTCAAGACTGTTTTTTATGACTACTTTTATGACTGATAGAGCATAACAATATAATATTGCGAATCTTATGATTAATAATAACCGTTTTACCAATTCATCAGGACTCTATATGATAGTTGCTAATAAAGGTAATAACGCTTTAAATAAGCATTTACTACACAATAAAATCACGCTTACATAGTCATTTTAGCGTATTTATTTTTATAAAAAATGAGCATCACCATGGCAAAAACCCCTACTCTCAGAATACGCACACGCCGAAAATATTACCGACTAATCTTTACTGGCCTGATGGCGATGATGATGTCGCTTATCATATCAACCGCGCTCATATTGGTAAAAGTAGGGTTTATTGATGGTTTCTTCATGGAGCTTTTACATTCGTGGGGACTGGCGTTTGTCTTCGCGTGGCCAAGTGCTTATGCCTGCGCCTACTTTGTGCAGGAGCATGTGTTAAGTAGAATTGAGTTTTATTAATATAGCTAGAAGTTAAAGTACGACAAATTACGACGCCACTATGAATCAAAAAGTCTGTGTCAATATATCGGTCTCTTGCAGACAGATTATGACCGAATAAAAAGTACAGAAGTTTTCATTAGCCATCTATAACCAACAACGTTAGTTAACCAAAGTAATACTGCGCATGATAAGGCAGACTTGTTACTGTAAATGGTTCATGTTTAATTGCTAGCTACAGATGCCTAGCGCCTATTAAACACCATTAATTATTCATAATAATATAACAATCATATGACAAAGGAATTTATCATGCGTAGCGCTAGTTATAACGAATTTGGCAAACCCTCAGAAGTACTCAGCCTAGACGATACTTCTGTCCCAGAACCTAAGTCTAATGAGATCCGTATCAAAACCATATTAGCGCCCATTCATAACCATGATTTGGCAACGGTCCGTGGCAAATATGGCTACAAACCTGAACTGCCAGCGATAGGTGGCAGCGAAGCAGTCGGCACTATCGATGCGCTTGGTGATGATGTAAAAGGTTTTAAAGTGGGTCAGCGCGTTTCTGTCGCCAATGTGCATGAGACTTGGGCGGAGCTCTTTGTTGCCCCAGCCAAACTGGTTTTTGCGATTCCAGATAGTATTAAAGATGAAATGGCTGCACAGCTCATCGCCATGCCGCTTAGTGCCTTAATGCTGCTAGAATTCTTAAAACTACAAAGTGGTCAATGGGTTATCCATAATGCTGCCAATGGCGCAGTTGGTAAAACCCTTGCCATTCTTGCTGCTGCCCGTGGTATCAACACTATCAATTTGGTACGTCGTGACGATGCTAAAGACGAATTGAAGTCGATGGGTATTAAAAATAACGTATCTACGTCAGATGAGGATTGGAAGGATCAAGTTCGTAATATCGTTGGCGATCAACGAATTATTGCCGCGATAGATGCCGTTGGTGGCAAAGCCAGTGGTGACTTACTATCGTTGCTTGGTAGCGGCGGCACAATAGTGGCCTTTAGCGCACTGTCAGGAGACCCAATGGCGCTCAACTCTGGTGGCATGATTTTTAAACAAGCAACGGCTAAAGGGTTTTGGGGAACTGAAACCAGTGTCAATATGAATGAGCAGAACAAGCAGCGCTTAATTGATGAGCTAATCGAACGTGCGACTAGTGGCAAGTTACAACTGCCTGTTGAAAATATTTATGACTTAACTGATGTGGCAAAAGCGGTTTCTGATGATGTACAGTCGGACAAAAATGGCAAGATTTTGTTGAAGCCCTAGTTTTTGAAATCGAATAAAAAAAGCTCATAATCTCATGAGCTTTTTTTATTTTAACGATAAGAGTAAGCCGCCGTTACTGAAAATACAAAAAATCTAACGAGGAATATAATTATGTCCAATAATAAAACTTTTAATGCCTTAGTAGTTGAAGAAAATACTGATGGCACTTATAGTAAAAGTATCCGTGAACGCAACGTGAATGATTTACCGCAAAACGAGCTGTTAATTGAAGTACATTATTCATCGTTGAACTATAAAGACGCCATGTCGGCCGCCGGTAATAAAATGATTACCAAGCATTACCCGCATACTCCCGGTATTGATGCGGCAGGAATAGTGATTAGTGATAAGTCAGGCACTTTTACTGCTGGCCAAGAAGTGCTGGTGTTCGGTTATGATTTGGGCATGGATACGTCCGGTGGTTTGGGTCAAATGATATCTATCCCAGCAGATTGGGCGCTACCATGCCCGACTTCTTTGACTTTAAAAGAAGCAATGAGCTACGGCACTGGCGGTTTAACCGCGGCTTTATGTATTCAAAAGCTAGAGAAAATGGGCGCTAAACCCAGCGACGGACCAGTAGCGGTAACAGGGGCAACGGGCGGTGTGGGCAGCATCAGTATCGCGATTTTGAAGCAATTGGGCTATGAGGTCATTGCTTTCTCAGGCAAACCCGAGCAAAGCGAACATCTAAAAACGTTGGGAGCCAGTGAGGTACGTCATCGCGACACTATTAATGAGGTTGGTAAAAAACCTGTTGGTCGCGAGTTATGGGCAAATGCCATTGATACTTTAGGTGGCGACTATTTAGCAAACTTACTCAAACAAACCAAGGCTGGCGGCGCGGTATCTGCTTGCGGCTTGGCATCATCACCTGAATTTGCAATGACTGTGCTGCCCTTCATCACTAGAGGTATCTCTTTATTGGGTATCGACTCGGTATTTATTCCATTAGCTGATAAAAAGGCTATTTGGGAGCGCGTCGCCACAGATATGAAACTTCCTGATCTTGAGAAGTACAGTGAAGAGATTACCTTAGAACAAACGCCAGAATACTTAGAGCGCTTTATCGCAGGAAAAGTGGTGGGTCGTTATGTGGTGAATTTGCGGGGTTAACTTTCAAGCTTTTAAGCAAGCCATTCTAAAAGGGTTCTGAGTAGTAAGCCCAGTCAAGAGATGAGCGTAGAGAACAAGCAGCGATTGGTTGATGAGTTGATTGATCGCGCTGTAAGTGGTCAATTAAAACTGCCTACTGAAGCCACTTTTGATCTGGCTAGTATCCTAAAAGCGGTTGATGGGAAAATGCTGGTTGGGAAAAAGTAAGGTGCTTTTGGAGCCTTAGAATAATAAAGTTGATAGAAAAAGCCCATTATTTTATGGGCTTTTTTACGTTTTTTTTTCAATAATTTATTAATAGTACGATGTGCTAACCTATCACTACCCAAAAACCTTCATTAATAGCGTAAATATTGCAGTTCCGATTAGACCATCAATTACTCCTGATGGGTTCGGTCGATAGACATTACTAATATAAGATAGTTTCTCTTTTGATTTTTCAACAAAGATAAAAGTATTATTTGTTAGGTCTAACTTTTCATCTAAAAAAACTTGCAGCCACATAAGTATAACTAGGCAGTTTAATATAATGGGGTAATAATAAACTTGATACAAACCAAGCAGAATAGTACGTCTTTCTTCAGAAAGCTCGTTAAAATCGTCTACTAGAAATAGTTCATCACTTATTTCTGAGTCTAGTTCTACTATAGTTTCACTAATATTTTCTTCTAAATCTGGAATGCTATCTAAATCAATTGGCACCATATCTTCGAAAGGAAAGTTCTTTAGTCTAGCTATTGCTTTAAAAGACTCGAGATTGTGTAATGACTCAAGCTGTTTCAAAGCACCTGCATATTCTGAGAATAATGAGTTAGCAAGAACTGCTTGTGATTGAGATTCTTTTGCAAGTTTAAAAGACTCATTTGCTTCGAATGCAATGCGAGCTAAATCAATAGAGTTTTTAAACGGCTCTAATGATTTCCTAGTTAGATTGACTGACGCCATAATATCTTTGTATAAATCTTTTCCTCTTATATTTTGCATTAATACCTCTGTTATAGGCAATACACTCTTATAAATATCTACTCTTCCTCTTGCTTCAAGAACTGTATCTTGAAGCGTAACCATGTCTTCAAAACCTAAATTAGCATACTTTGCTATCGTACTTTGATTTGCAAAGCTAGTAAAATCTAAATCAGCTTGTTGAAATGCTTTTCTAGCGATTTCACCAATGCTAGAAACTGAACTTATACGTTCATGTTGTTTCACTATTTCTGAGATGTTTAATGAATTTCTGATTTGATATAAAGGGTCTATTTGTTTTTGGATCTCATTAAAGCTTTCCATCGCTGATGGCTCAATCATATCTTCAAGCTGCTTCTTATCCATCCAAATGCTTCCCTTTTTTTAGCTAATTTTAAAAGTCGTTTCAAATAATTAGTAATTAGTATTTAAGGGCTGTTAGCCATATAATCAACTAAAATTTAGTTTTAAATCTTCAAACCAAAAAAACACCCAACCAAGTTGAGTGCTTTTTTATTGTTTTAAGCTAAATATTAAGCAGGATTTTTACTCCCACTCAATAGTAGCTGGTGGCTTGCTCGACACATCATAAGTCACCCGTGATACCTCGGTAATCTCATTCATAATGCGATTCGACACGGTCTCAATCAAATCATACGGCAGATGAGCAAAACGCGCAGTCATAAAGTCCACAGTCTCAACCGCACGTAGCGCAATCACCCACGCATAACGGCGGCCATCACCGACCACACCGACCGACTTGATAGGTTGGAATACCGCAAACGCTTGCGCGGTTTTCTCATACCAGCCTGATTTTTCTAACTCTTCCATAAAGATAGCATCGGCAGCACGTAAGATATCGGCAAATTCTTTGGTTACTTCGCCTAAGATACGCACGCCTAGACCGGGTCCTGGGAACGGATGACGATTAATCATTTTCGCTGGTAGACCAAGGGCAATACCCAATTTACGCACTTCATCTTTAAACAAATCACGTAACGGCTCAACCAATTCAAAGGCCAAATCATCGGGCAAACCGCCAACATTATGATGGCTTTTAATGACGTGCGCTTTACCTTGATGCGATTTTGCTGATTCAATCACGTCTGGATAAATTGTCCCTTGCGCTAAGAATTCAACGACTTTACCATCGCTTTGCTCGCTCACTTGACGGGCGCTATCGGCGAACACATCGATAAAGGTTTTGCCAATGATTTTACGTTTGGCTTCTGGGTCAGACTCGCCAGCAAGAGCCGTTAAGAATAACTCTTCGGCATCAACGCGAATCACTTTGACGCCCATATTCTCCGCGAATACTTGCATCACTTGGTCGCCTTCATGCAAACGGAGCAGTCCGGTATCGACAAACACACAAGTCAGCTGATCACCGATGGCTTTATGCAAGAGTGCCGCGACGACTGAACTGTCGACACCGCCTGATAAACCAAGTAATACTTGCTTGTCACCGATTTGCTTTTGCAATTGTTCAATACGCATATCGATAATGTTATCAGACGTCCAGCTACCGGCGCAGCCAGCAATATCATGGACAAAACGACCCAGTAGCGCCTGACCTTGCGCGGTATGAGTGACTTCTGGATGGAACTGGAGACCGTAATAATGGCGCGTATCATCCGCCATAATCGCAATCGGACAGCTTGGGGTACTGGCAACGATATCGAAGCCTTTTGGCGCATCAATCACCTTATCGCCATGACTCATCCAGACATTGAGCTTACCGGCGGCGTCTTCAATGCCGTCTATCAGCTCAGATTTGCCATCGATATTGATAGTCGATGCGCCAAACTCATGTATATCACTGGCATGAACTTGTCCACCGAAGCGCTCTGCCATCGCTTGCATACCGTAGCAAATACCTAATACCGGTACGCCTAAGTCAAACACCGCATCATTAATGCGCGGGCTGTTCTCAGCATGTACGCTCTCAGGGCCACCCGATAGGATGATGCCTTTTGCGCCAAAATCAATAATGCGCTGGCTGTTGATATCATAAGGAAACATCTCGCAGAATACGCCTGAATCACGCACCCGGCGGGCAATAAGTTGGCTATATTGCGAGCCAAAATCGAGGATTAAGATGCGGTCTTCTTTGATAGTGGGCGTGGCAGCATTGGGCGTGGTGGCGGTTGTCATAAAGGGGTGTCCATCAATAAATAATTTGGTGACCTATTTTAACAAGTTTAGGTGGGGTGATGGCGGTTAGATGTACGATTATTAATGGTTATTTTGGTTTAGATAAAGAGGGATAGTTAAAGTCTAATAACTTTTCGTAAAAAATAGTAAACTAACTATGCTGATTAAATAAAAAACAATCACTCATTTTCAATTGAAATAACCAATGGAGTTGATATAAGACCAACTAGTCTCGCCCATTTATTGCTGTAATTTTGAATTTAAACTTTAAAATAGGAGAGTAAGATGGATAGCTCTGGTAACAATCGAGATGGACAAAAAACGAATAAAAGTGCCAGATCATTCTCAAAAAAACCCCTGCCAGATTATACAACAACCAAGTCAAAGCATCATAAGCCGCCGCGTTTGGGTACCTTTAATGTCGGTATGGAAATACCTCAACGTAAGCCCGATCACGTGCCAGATACCCGTATAGATAAATTTACCTTTGGCATGGTGCTAGTGATACTTTTTAGCATCGCTATCCCTTTGATCCTCTTCCCTGATGAGGGCAAAGCTTGGGTGGGGACCGCTCGAGCTTTTGTAGGAGATAACTTTGGCTTTGCCTACTTAGCCTTTGGTGTCCTTGCCATGCTGTTCTTTATTTACATTGTGTTCTCTGATATTGGTAAGATAAAATTAGGTCGTCCAGAAGAAACCCCTGAGTTCTCCAATGCCTCTTGGGCGTCCATGATGTTTTGCGGCGGTATTGGTGCCAGTATTCTATACTGGGGGTTGATTGAGTGGGCGTATTATTATCAAAGCCCCCCTTTTAACTTAGCAGGCGGATCACCAGATTCCATCCGCTGGGCAACCACCTACGGTATGTTTCACTGGGGGCCTGTGGCTTGGGCAATTTATCTAGTACCAGCCGTCCCTATGGCTTATTTTTATTATGTACGTGAGACGCCTGTACTCAAAGTCAGCCAAACCTTAATGCCGTTATTGGGAGAAAAGCTTGCTGGCAGTAACTGGGCCAAAATGCTGGATGTGCTGTTTATCTTTGGTATGGTTGGCGGCGGCGCCACCACGCTGGGTCTCGCATCCCCACTCATCAATGAAGGGTTATATAACCTATTTGGTTTACCTCGTAATATCACCATGCAGATTGTCGTCTTATTGATTACCACGATGATTTTTGCTTATAGTGCTTATCAGGGGCTAAAAGGAGGCATTCAAAAACTCTCAAATATTAATTTTTATTTGGCCGTTGTATTCCTATTATTTATTTTGATTGTAGGTCCCACCGTATTTATTTTGAATACCGGTTTAGAAGCTCTCGGGCGGTCTATTACAGAAATGCCGCGTATGATGACCTATATTGAACCCTTTAAAGACTTCCAGAGTTTCGGCTTTGCACATACGACCTTTCCTCAGGATTGGACTGTTTTTTATTGGGCTTGGTGGTTGGTATTTGCGCCAACGATCGGGCTGTTTATTGCCAAAATATCTAGGGGACGTACTATTCGTAATATGGTCGTGGGGTCGATGTTCTATGGCTCGCTTGGCTGTGCGATGTTTATGATTATCTTAGGGAATTATGGGTTATACCTGCAATTGACTGGCACGGTAGATGTGGTTGCTATATTAAATAATGAGTCGCCCACTGCGGCCATCTTTGCCATCTTAAATAGCCTACCGATGTCTTATTTAGTCGTCGCCGTATTTACCTTTTTAGCGCTCATCTTTACCGCAACGACATTCGACTCCATCTCTTACATCTTGGCCTCCGTTGTGCAAGTAGAAGTCGATGACGAGCCCCATCGTTGGAATCGTCTATTTTGGGCATTCACTTTATGTTTATTACCTGCTATTTTGATGTTCCTAGGAGACCTACAAACCTTGCAGACCGCCTCTATCATCGCTGGTGCCCCTCTCATTATCATCTTATCTATGATGATGGTATCCGTGATTAAAGCTGCTCGCTATGATCTGTATTATCAACCTGACTATTACCTGAAAACCATTCATATCGAAGAGTTGGCCAATACGGCACCGTGGGAAGAAGGTGAAACTTCAGAATCGCTAGAAGGATCAGTATTACAACAAAATGAGGAATGGGAGCAAATGCGAGAAGATACTGAAAATGCTGAGAATGACAATGCTGAAAACAAGAAGTAATTAAGGTTTTCTCAGAGAATTAATAGGCTGAGTTACGTTTGCTAACTCAGCCTTTTTTTTTATGTGGATTTATGATGAATGGTTTGGATGTGCTGAATAACAATCTTGATTGTGGGGTAGCGGCTACGGTTGTCATAAATCGGTGGCCATCAATAGATAAAGTTGGTGACCTATTTTAATAAGTTTAGGTGAGATAATGGCAGTTAGAATTAAGATTATTCGTGACTATTTTGCTTATTACTTAGATTAGTGCTTTGGTTACTGTGGAATAAATAGTGGTGAAGGGAGCTAATCCTAATAAATAAAGCATGATATAAATTATCTCTCGACAGCATTACATAGCTTGGCTAAAGCCACAACCCGCATACTCTTATATATAATTTCCACTTTTAATATTACTAAATACTAACCTTAAATGGTATTATCCAGTTAGCTCTAAATAACGTCAACAATTTAACAAATTGTAAAGTCATTATTAATGAGCTTGTCACACCATATGACAGCTATGTAGCGTACAGCGCCAAGCGTACGGTATCACTAAGTGGCGAACTCGTTCACTGCTTTAGTAAGCTGGCTCATAGATGCGGTGCAGCACTTTTGCCCTTGCTGCCTCACACTCAAAAGGACGAAACAACATCAAGTGGTGATGACATGGTGAATATATCGAACACAGCTTTCCTGTTAAATAAACTCATTGAGCCTCTTTTATGGCTTGAAAGAGCGGTACTGATAAACAGCGCATTATCGCCAACAGCACCTCTTGCTATAGAATTATACATATTTGTAGCAATATTAATAACATTTTCACACGCATTTGTGTTATTATATAACAGTGAAATACTCCGTAAGAAAATCGCATTTTTGGTGAGAGTTGCTCTAAATAACGTCAACAATTTAATAGATTGTAAAGTTATTATTAATGAGCTTGTCACACCATATGACAGCTATGTAGCGTACAGCGCCAAGCGTACGGTATCACTAAGTGGCGAACTCGTTCACTTCTTTAGTAAGCTGACTCATAGATGCGGTGCAGCAATTTGCCTTCGTCATGATAGTCTAGTAATTAGACCTTTTACATAAGTTGCTTATTTTGCCTATAAAGCTGAATAACTATATTTTTGTAAAAGGTTTGTTTGATTAGAAGCAAGGGAGACTGTCATGACTGCTAAGGTTAAATTTTCATCCTACGTTCATAAGAATTTTAAAACCAGTCTCACTCAACTTGCTAAAAACAGGTCGAAAGCAGACAACTCCTACCATATTGACTACATCACAGTTAACGATTATTTAGATAACTTTAATGAGAATACTCTAACCACTATTTGTCATAAGATATCGCAATTGAAATACGATTGTGATGACCTAACACCTATCATCCTTCCTAAAATAACTGGTCTTAAATACAATACTATGACGATAGATAATACCCGTCTAGTTTGTGTTCCCTCTGTGCAAGATAGAATCCTCCAAAGATTATTTCTTAAATACCTTAAAAACAATTACAAGAAAATTTATAGAAAATTTTGCCAATATGACCACGCTTTGAATTCTAGCTTTCATGAGAAAGTTATAGAGAGTATTGATGATAAACCTAAGTCAACAACAATAAAAATTTCTGGTATACGAAAAGCTCTAGATGACGCTATAGAGTATCGAAACAAATATAAATATGTAGTTAAAGCAGATATCGTAAAGTTTTTTGATAATATTAATCGTGAACTCGCTATAGCAAAGTTTAAAAAAGAATTTATTGGCTTAAGCGAAGACAAGGAACTAATCGCAATTTTTAAAAGCTTCGTTTACTGTGAAGCAAATGTAAAATACGGAGACCTAAACCATAGAGGCTTGATAAAAAAATATTTGAATCAGATCAAAGGCAAAGGTATTCGTCAAGGCATGCCTATATCATCATTATGCTCTTCAATGTATTTACATGAGTTTGATAACTTAATGGTTAAAAACGACGTTCCATACATACGCTATGCTGATGACTTCCTGATTTTTGATAATTCATATAGTAGAATAGCAAATTTAAAAGATGAGGTTCGCAAGCTTTTAAAAGCTATGGAGCTAGATATTGAAAAATCAGAAGGTGTTCAGAAAACTAAGATTTACGGTAGCAATCAGAGTTTTACTTATTTAGGTTTTGATGTAATTTACTATCATAGTAAAGAGTCTTATACGCTTCAAATACCTAAAATAGTTTTTGATATTGCTAAAGAAAGAATCCATAGCTTTAATACGATGTCTAGAGTTAAACGAAAGTTAAAGAAGAAAGCAAGCTACGCTAAGCTTGACACTTACTTTGATAGACTTATCTCAGGATATACTAATTATTACAGTGAAGACTTAGCTTATAATGGTCAAGCATTTAAAAAACATCTTTTAGAGGAATCTAAAGAGGTAAGAAAAAAACTGATTACAGATAATCTAAATATAGATTTTGAAGATATCGGTTCAGCAAATAAGAGAATGTTCTTTTTTGGTGTTAAATAACTGATTACCCTCTTTATTTAATATCCATTTAGATAGTCCTACCTCCCCCTGAACTCAGCCGCCCGTCTCTCAACCATCGCCATCACCCCTTCTTTAGCATCCTCCGAATGAAATAAAGGTGGCAGATAGCTATGAATATTCGCCAATGCTACGCTTGTGCCATTACGACTGGCATCTTGTGCCGAGGATAGTAGCGCTTGCACGCCAAGCGGTGCCGACTGGCAAATTTCTTGCGCAATAGTCAACGCACGCTCATATTCGATGCGCAAACAACGACTTCACTAACTAAGTTAAGCTTATCCGCCGTTTGCGCATCGAATGCTTTGCCAGTTAATAAATACGGCATGGCTTTTTGCCAACCAGCGGCTTGTACAAAGCGTACGGTCGCCCCGCCAAACGGCATGATACCGCGTTGGACTTCCATTTGCGCAAAGTTGCAGTTACCGCTAGCAATGACCACATCACTATTTAACATCAGCTCAATCCCAGCGGTAAAACAAGTTCCTTGTACCGCAACGACGATAGGTTTCGTGCGCAATTTACCACCAATTCCCCATGGATCGATTTGACTATCGTTAAACTCAAACGCGCCTTTGTCCCATTTATCCTGTAGCTCCATCAAAGTCCAGCCCAGCAGTGAAATGCTCACCATGGGCGAAGATGAGCGCACAGCGTAGATTGTCGTCGTTATCGTAACGAGTAAGCGCATCAGACAGTTGCGCTATCATATGGCTATCGAAAGCATTGCGCTTGTCCACACGATTCAGCCCAATCAGGCAGACATAATCTTGAACTTCATAAGTGATACGGTTATTTATAGGGGTCATAGCGTTATCCTTTTAGGCTTTTTAATAATTTGATAGCGGCTCTTTCAATATAGCCAGCCATGCCGCACAACGCAATCCGCTTTATACCATATCGAGACTACTTTAATTTTATAGTATTCAGACATGTGGCACAGTGGCTGGTAAAATTTATGCAGCCTCTGGAACCACGTACAGCAAGCATATAAATTTTTACCAGCCACGACACTTATCCTAAAGCCTGTATTTAGAACTGACGCTATTAATATTACTTTTATAACCCAACGATATCCAAATGGTAGAGCGCTAAATCTGCTACACTTGCCTGTTATATCCACACATCGTAAGCTTCCCACTATGACAAGTAAGCCCATGACCAGTCACCCCAGCGCCAGTAAACATAGAAACAGATCTCCCGCTACCGCTAAAAAACTAGGCAAGCTGCATCCACGCAATCCGCACCAAGGTCGTTATGACTTTGAGGTGTTAACCCGCGCTTTACCTGAGCTTGCAGGCCACACCATTACCAATCCTAATGGCGAGCCCACTATTAATTTCTCTGACCATCAAGCCGTGCGCGTGCTCAATCAGGCGCTGTTGGTTCATTATTATGGTGTCAAGTTTTGGGATATCCCAGAAGGTTATTTGTGTCCACCGATTCCAGGACGCGCAGATTACATTCATTATGTTGCTGACCTGCTCGCGCAGACCACGCATATTAATGAAGACAATACCCCGCCTACGGGTAAGCAAATTCATGCCCTAGATATTGGTACCGGTGCCAGCGCAATTTACCCAATTATCGGTAGCCAAAGCTACGGCTGGCGCTTTACTGCGAGTGATATTGATCCAGTATCGGTTAATACCGCAGCTCTTATTTGCGAAGCAAATCCCAAATTAAAAAGCGCGGTTAAAGTAAAATTGCAGCCCCAGCCAAAGCATATTTTTACGAATATTATCGGTCGCCAAGATTATTTTGATGTGGTTATTTGCAACCCTCCCTTTCATGCCTCTCTTGAAGAAGCTATGGAAGCCAATAGCCGTAAGCAAAACAATCTACAGAAGCACCGTGCTAAGAATGACAAGGTCAATCAAAGCTTATCTAAATCTGGCGATGCCAAGCAAAACCTAAATTTTGGTGGTCAGCATAAAGAGTTGTGGAGCGAAGGCGGCGAGATTGCCTTTTTGACTAAGATGGCAAAAGAGAGTCAAGACTTCGCAGAGCACGTTGGCTGGTTTACAACCTTAGTATCTAAGTCTGAAAATATTAAACCGTTGCAGCTGTTATTAAAGCAGCTTGATGTCGCGCAAATGCGAATCATTGAGATGAGCCAAGGTCAAAAAAATACCCGTGTATTAGCATGGCGTTTCGATACTAATGAAGAGTAATATCTACAATCAGCAATGTTTAAAGAAACAGTATTAGTTAAAGTTCCACGTGAAACAAAAACACCGCTTTGGTTGCCAAAGCGGTGTTTTTTAATTATAGCATTAGAGATAGTGCTTAAATAAATAACACGCCCTCATTTCATTTAGAGTTAGCCACCTTTAATACTTCCATTCAAGGGTTGGAAATTGCCAATCGTAGCGAATAGCCAACATGCGTATGGTAAAAATCGTACTCATAACTGAGATATCAGCGACCCAATCTGTTATGCCCAAATTCTGCAGTACAAAGTAGAGAGCACCGCCAGTTAAAGCTGCGGAGATATAAATTTCTTGCTGCAGTACTAGCGGAATCTCGTTGCAGATCATATCGCGAATAATGCCGCCTACCACAATGGTAATCACCCCTAACAGTAATGCCACGGGTACATTTTCGCCCATGCTATCGGCAACCTTGACACCGATTAAAGTAAATGCTGACAGACCTATAGTATCGGAAAGTTTGAGGAACCTATCTACTCGTCTTGAGCTAGGATGAAAAAATATTTGCATCAACAATGAAGATATGGTGATGACGGTAAGGTAGTTCATATCCTCCATCCAAAATAGCGGATGACGATCCAAAATCACATCGCGTACCGTGCCGCCACCAATAGCAGTGACTACAGATACCAACAAGCAGCCGAATACATCAAAGTTTTTATGTTTGGCCAGTATCGTGCCCGAAATACTACAAGCCACAATGCCAATCATATCAAACAAATATATCAAAGAGCGCGGATCAAAAGTGGTGATCAGTGCTGCAGGGTCCAATGCGATAGCCAACATGGGCGAGTCTCATTAATATCGTAATTATTATTAAACGATATGGGGGTGTTAACTCTAAAAAATAGTCTCTGTCAGTGCCGTGGTCGAAAGTTCAATACCCCTTAATATTAAGTCATCTAATATCGATACTGCCTAATATCTCGGCTTTGTCCTGTAACCAAGTGCTGAAGCGCCAGCCTAACTAAACCCCAAACAGTCCAAAACCAGCAGTTACTGCCGTGATGACTAGGCATGCTCTCATTTACCTTTCCATTTATTATAGTTAATTATGATATTAAGTTTCACGTGAAACAAAAAAAACCGCTTTGGTAACCAAAGCGGTTTTTTTATAATTGGAAAAACTCTGATTGTTAGATGTCTAAATTAGAAACCGTCAGCGCGTTCTCTTCAATAAAGATACGGCGCGGTTCGACATCATCGCCCATTAGGCAAGTGAACATATGGTCAGCGGCGATAGCATCTTCAATCGTCACGCGTAGCATACGACGGTTTTCAGGATCCATAGTCGTATCCCAAAGCTGATCGGCGTTCATCTCGCCCAGTCCTTTATAGCGCTGAACGGCCAAACCACGACGCGCCTCTAACATCATTTGCTGCCACAAGAAATCAAAATCACGTACTGGGATGTCTTTACTAGCGCTGGTGCTATCGCGGCGGATAAAGGCACTGTCTTCTAACAGGGTGTTCCATTCCGCTGATAAGCGCAACAGACGCGCGTATTCACCTGAATTGATAAAGCTGGCATCAAGCAGATAGTTATGCGCTAATTGATGCACATAAACGGTTATGCGTGGTAGCCACTGCGCTTTAGTCGATAGCATTTCGCTATTTTCAGCTTCAGAAATAGAGCTAACCTCTCCATCAGTATCGACTTCAGCTTGTGGCTGATTCTCGGGTTGCGGCTTCATACCAAGCAAATCTGCAGTTACGGCATCAATAACCTTAGGCGTAGGCGCATGGATATTAACCAGTTCAATCTCAGGGTACAAATCACTGCCGAAGTGGTCAAGCTGAGTTTGTAAAGTGTCTCTCCAAGCTTGCATCGTCGGCTTGTCGTAAGTCATGTCAGTTGTCAGCTTTGGCGTATGTGTTAACGCATCTAGCAACACCGCAGGATAACGAATTTGCAAACGCGCTTTGATGAGCTGGGTTTGGTTATAATCATTCAGCAGCGTCTCTAACGCTTGTCCGGTAATCGCAGGCGCATCAGCACTGACATGCAGCTTAGTATTATCAATCGTTGACGATAATAGATAAGCTTTTAGCGCTTCATCGTCTTTTAAATACAGCTCTTGACGACCCTTTTTCACTTTATAAAGTGGTGGCTGGGCAATATAAATATAACCACGCTCAATCAGCTCAGGCGTTTGGCGGAAGAAGAAAGTTAATAGCAAGGTTCGAATGTGCGAACCATCGACGTCCGCATCGGTCATGATAATGATTTTATGATAACGTACTTTATCAGGGTTGTATTCATCAGGCCCGATACCACAGCCAAGCGCAGTAATCAGGTTACCGACTTCTGCAGACGATAACATCTTGTCAAAACGCGCACGCTCAACGTTAAGAATTTTACCTTTTAATGGCAAAATCGCTTGGGTCTTACGGCTACGGCCTTGCTTGGCTGAACCGCCAGCAGAGTCCCCTTCCACAATATATAGCTCCGATAAAGCGGGATCTTTTTCTTGGCAATCGGCAAGCTTACCCGGTAGACCCGCGATATCTAAAGTGGTCTTACGACGGGTCATCTCACGCGCTTTACGCGCCGCATCACGTGCCCGTGCCGCATCGATAATCTTGCCAGCGATCGCTTTACCTGCACTGGGGTTTTCTTGCAAATAATCATTAAATTTATCGTGCATGGCTGATTCAACAGCCGGTTTTACTTCGCTTGATACCAGCTTATCTTTGGTTTGGCTCGAGAACTTAGGATCAGGTACTTTAACGGAAACAATCGCCGTTAAGCCTTCACGCGCATCATCACCGGTAGCGACGATCTTCTCTTTTTTAAATAAATTTTCGCGGTCCATATAGCTGTTCAAACAGCGGGTTAATGCTGAGCGAAAGCCGGATAAATGGGCTCCACCATCCCTTTGCGGAATATTATTAGTAAAACACAGCACTTTTTCGTTATAAGTATCGGTCCATTGTAATGCCACTTCGACACTGATTCCATCAGCTTGTTCACTGACAAAATGAAACACGTCATTGACGCCCTCTTTACCGGCATTAATGTAGCTGACAAATTCTGACAAACCGCCTTTATGTTCAAACTCATGACGCTTATCAATACGCTCATCAGTTAAAATTATGCGCACGCCGGAGTTTAAAAAGGACAGCTCGCGTAAACGTTTGGCTAAAATATCATATTCAAAAACCGTACCGGTAAACACATCAGTGCTAGGATAAAAACGAATTTGAGTACCGGTTTTATCGGTCGCTTCCATCGGCTGAATATCACCATCAGGCACGCCATCAGTATAAGTCTGCTGATAATGATAGCCTTCGCGCCAGATGTTCATCTCAAGCTTTTTAGACAGCGCATTGACCACTGAGACGCCGACACCATGCAGACCGCCTGACACTTTATAGCTGTTGTCATCGAACTTACCACCCGCATGCAGTACGGTCATGATGACCTGCGCGGCTGATACACCCTCTTCTGGATGGATATCCACGGGTACACCGCGACCGTTATCGCTGACACTCACCGACTCATCATCATGAATAACGATATCGATTCGATCACAGTGACCCGCGAGCGCCTCATCGATAGAGTTATCCACCACCTCAAACACCATGTGATGCAGACCGGTACCATCATCAGTATCGCCAATATACATCCCTGGGCGCACGCGCACTGCCTCAAGTCCGCGTAATACGCGAATATCTTTGGAGCTATAATCGGACTGGTTGCTTTCAGTAACAACATCAGAGGCAAGCGTCTGAGCTGTGCTATCTGCTATCAGCTGCTCGTTGTCGATAGGTAGTGAATCACTCATAGGTATTCCTTAATCAAGCCATAATCAGCTATTTATCAGGCGCACACCACTACAGTGCGGCATAATGACGTTATCTTAGACTTAAGATATCAGGGTTAATATCTCTAATTGAAACCTAATGGAAGTATATAAAAAAATGAACGTCATTGTCTTATCAAACTAATCATTACCGTCGTTTTGTTGTAGACGTTGTTGAATAGATGACTATTGAATAAAACACTGCGTTATCAACCACTTGGCGCTTCATAACTGTGAATAAAAATAGCTATAAAGCAATTAGATAACTTACTGTAAATAGGACGAAAACAAAGCCTTATTTTAGCATTTTTTTGCCTCTAAGTCACTGTTCACTGGTGGGTTTGTGCAGACTAACGCGGTTAGCTAGAATAAAGAAAATATCGTTAGATGTGATAGAAAACATAGGCTTGGCGGACATGGATTAATGGAGATAGGAAGGAAAAGATAGTTAGTTTGGCTTAGAAAATATAAAGTGTGGCTAGGAGAAAATGAATGCTAGTAAGAAAGTGCTTACTACTATAAAGCATCAAACTAATAAGCAGAAAGCATACCTTGTTTCATGTGAAACATATTCGGCGCTGACCAATACTTATTAATTAAAGGCACAATATCATCCGTCAAACTGGTTATAAATACCTGACAAGGCAGCTTTGATAAGGTTGCTAATAGAATCTCTAACGCTCTGTCATCGAGTTCTGCGGTGATATCGTCTAGCAAAACCACAGGCGTAGTGTTTGCTTGATTGGTAATTTTCGAGGCATCTGTTATCTCTGATGCTATATCTAAGCTACTGAGCAATAAAGGTAATTGCGATAAACGTAGCGCGGTAATTAATAGCTTCTTTTCGCCACGCGACAGTACATTCGCCGCCTGCTCTTTTAGAGCCGGTAGCTTAGTATTAACATCGTTGTCAGTAACATTATGAGCGTTACTATTAGAGCGCCAATGCACATGAACATCAGCACGGTGGCTGCCAATACGGGTATAGCCCAATTGCAAATCTTGGGTTAAACGCTCTTGTAGTTGTTCATCAAAAGGAATGCTGACATCATAACCAGGACTATAGCTTAAGCTCAATTGCTGCGCATAAGTAGGTAGTAGCTGGGCGATACTTTGGGCAAAATAAGGCTGCCAGGCCTCAAAGATACGTTGGCGATAATGATGAATTAAAGCCGCATGGTTGGCCAAACCCTTATCCCATGACTTTAGCTCAGCTTGCTGGCTTTGCGACAGATGCTTGGTTTGTTTCAGGAGACTGTTGCGTTGTTTGAGCAGACGCTGATAAGCGACCCATTGCGGGTGAAAGCCTTGTTTCATGTGAAACACTAACCAATCTAATAACTGGCGACGGCTGGCACTGCCCTGCTCTAACATGTCCATGGTAGAGGGGTCGATGAGTAAGGTAGGCAGTTGTTCTGTGAGGATACTTTGATTATAAACCGTGCTTTGATTAAGGCGTAGAACAGTCGTAGCATCCGCTTGTTTTTGAATGGCTAAAGTGCTGCCATCGCTAAGCTTGGCATGCACTGTTGCTGCTGGCTGATGATGCTGTACATAGCGTTTGGGCTGGCTATGGCGAAAGCTTTTACCACGTGATAATAAGAATATCGCCTCTAACAAAGAGGTTTTACCACTACCATTCGCCCCGATAACGACATTACAGGCAGCGGCTTGCATATTGACTTGGCTGAGATTACGCAAATGCGAGACTTGTAGACGTTCAATCATAATACTTACAACCGCCCGTTTCTATTGTCTATCATCGCATGAATAAGTTGCTTTAATTAAGTGGAACTAGCTCTAATTAAATAGCTCAGTTAAGTGGCTTTAGTAATAAATACTAATCACTATATACGCATTGGCATGATGACATATTGATAAAATTCATCATTAAGCTGATTCACCAATACCGAAGCATTAGACTGACTCATATGCATTTGTAAATCGCCTTGGATAACACCGAGCACGTCTTGCAAATAAGCCGCATTGAACGACAGCTCCATCGGCTCGCCTTGATATTTAGCTTGAATCATCTCAACCGCTTCATCTTGCTCAGCGTTATTGGCACGTACTTCAACCATACCATCGCTAGCAAAATTAAACACTACTCCGCGAGACTTCTCATTACTTAAAATAGCCACACGGCGTAGCACGTCAGTCATTTTTTCTTGATTAAACAGCGCTAATTTATCAGTATTACTGGGCATAACGCGGCGGTAATCAGGGAACTTGCCATCAATAAGACGCGCGGTAAACGTAACCATTAAGTCCTGGCTCACTTGCCCTGTGCTATCCGCATCACCAAACGGTAAGCTAACCTGTAAAAATTCACGGCCAAAGCTTAGAGTCACTAGATTGTCTTGTTCGCCGAGCATTTTACCCAGCTCAGTTGCTAAACGCTCAAGCTCAATCACCGCTTTACGCGGTAAAATAGCTTGCATATTTAAGTCAGCGCTAACATCAATCACACTACGGGCTAAGGCCAATCGATGGCCATCGGTAGCAACCGTAGTTAGTTGCTGCTGAGACACGTCAAACAGCATCCCCGTTAGATAATAGCGGACATCTTGAATCGCCATTGCAAACTGGGTTTTGTGAATCAAATCCGTAAGACGGCTACGGTCAATAGTCAATGCAGTGATGTTCTCAGGATTACCTAAGCTTGGATAGTCCTCGCTTGGCAAAGTCCCTAAGGTAAAGCGGCTCTTGCCACTGGTGAGCAAACAACGCTCATTTTCTTGGCTGGCAAGGTTCAATTGTGCCTGCGCCGGTAATGACCTGCAAATGTCTTTTAACTTTATCGCTGGTAAAGTAAGCGAACCTGCTTCTATACAAGCGCCAGCTGGCAATTTTAGTATCGAGGTTAGCTCCACTTCTAAGTCAGAAGCGGTCAAAATAAGCTCAGACTCAGTCAGCTGCAGCTTGATATTACCTAAAATCACCATATTGTGGCGCTTGTCGGCGGCCTTGGCGATCAAGTTAATGGCTTTTAATAACGACTCTCGACTAAGCGATAATTGCATGCTGGGTTACTCTTATTTGAATGACTATTAATTCAGTATCTTGATATTAATACAGTATTTTTATAAAAAAATTAAATTATATCGGTAATTATTAGTCCAATAGCTAATATTTAGCCCTATTTTATTTTAAATCATTATAAACCATATTTATCCACTAAGACACTTTGTGACTGCTATTAGCTAGGCTGCTTGCAGCATCATTGCTAACGACTTGTAATCCTTATCAAAGGCAGGATCTTCTGCGCGCAGTTGCGCCACCTTATCACAAGCATGCATCACCGTCGTATGATCGCGACCGCCGAATGACTGACCGATATTTGGAAAGCTATCACCGGTTAGCTCACGCGATAATGCCATCGCTATTTGGCGGGGTCTAGCAATACTGCGTGTACGTTTGCGTCCCATAATATCTTTGACCGATACATCATAATATTCTGCAACTATTTTACGGATATTGTCCATATTAATTGCTTGAACGCGCATAGCAACAATGTCTTTTAACGCATATTGCACCATTTCCAGCGTAATCGGTGCACCTGTTAAGTTGGCATTAGCAAATACTTGGTTTAATGCGCCTTCTAAACGCCTGACGTTAGAGACCACATTTTGTGCGATGAATAATGCGCAATCTTTTGGTAACGTCATTCCGAACCATGCTGCTTTCTTTTGCAAGATTTGCACACGGGTGTCAATTTCAGGCGGTTCAACCGCAACTGTCAAACCCCAAGAAAAGCGTGAGCGAAAGCGTTCATCGAATTCAGTCATTTGTGATGGATGGCGATCTGACGCCAAAATAAGTTGTTTATCACCACTAGTAAAATCAGCAAATAAAGTTAAAAATTCATTACTACTTTTGGTTTTGCCTGCTAATACATGAATATCATCTACAATTAGTAAATCTACTTTTTTTATTTTCTTTTTAAAGTCTTCTATTTTATTATTTCTTAATGAATATACTAATTGATTAATAAATTTTTCAGAAGTGAAATAATAAAAACTTCTATTATTTTTTGAATAGCGATTTGCTACAGAATGCATTAAATGAGTTTTTCCCAAACCTGAAGAGCCATATATAAATAAAGGATTGTGACGATTTTTTGATTGCGGTTTACTAAGCTCATAACAGGCTTTATAAGCCAAATTATTTGATTTACCTGTGACAAAAGTCTCAAAAGTAAAGTCTGGATTCAGATAGCTTAACGATCTGGCGTCAGCCGCATCGGCAAGGGCGGCCTGCTTCGCCTCACTATTAACGCCAATACTACTGGTTTGGGACCTGGGGGGAGGGGAGGGATTACCGCTATCTTCAGGAAATAGGGTCTCGCCAAATAAAGTGCCAGATGCTTGAGTATTACGGTCTGTAGCTTCAGGTTCCAGATAAGCACTATGGCTGGCATTATCAACCCGAACCACGACTGCTTCGATATTACCTTGACTGTGCTTAGCTACCAGCTGCTCGATATCATGTAAATGGTTCTTTTTTATATATGAGACGAAATAATCATTGGGAGCGCGAACGATGAGTGTCTGCGCTTCTTGGTGCGCTGACAACGGTCTTAACCACATAGTAAAAACGTTGTCTTTAACGCTGTAACGCAAGTCCTCTAAGCATTTATCCCAAAGTGTGGCAGTATCTATCATGGAGAATTATAACCTTATAACCTAAAGTGATTGATCTATCGTAACGCTTATATTTAAGCAGTAAGCAAAAGCTCTAAAACTTACTTTGCCCACAAATATCATTAATATAAACTGTATTTCGAACTGGGCGCTAATCTATCACAATACCCTGTGGATAACATCCTGTTTTCTGTGGACAACCCTGTGGATATTTTTGGGGATAAGTTTAAATAAAAACTTATCCATATTCTATACACAGGTTATCCACAGGGTTACCCATAGTCCAAAGTTCTGATTTAACTAGTAAAAAACGACTTATCCATAGATAATAGGCCTCCCAACAACAACAATATCTCTATATATATAAATCATTATTATTATTGAAAACAGCTATTTCTGTGGATAACTTTAAAAAACAAAGCAGATATCAAATTTATTTTTATCATAATGAGCAAAAATTAAATACGAATTAAGTCTCATAATTGCAATAAAATGATTATCAAAAATGATGTTACTGATCAAGACTGTACGACTCTCAATATTAAAATTAGATAACGAGAATCCCAGCCAATTGACGGCAATCATTATCAGCGACAAGAACAACACCAAATTAGTTTATTGACTAAAATCAGTTGCAATGGTATAATCCTGCGTTATTACGAATTTAGTCCATTATTTGATAGGTGAGTTATGAAACGTACATTCCAACCAAGCGTCATCAAACGCAAGCGTACTCACGGTTTCCGTGCTCGTATGGCAACAAAAAAAGGCCGTCAAGTTTTAGCACGTCGCCGCGCTAAAGGTCGCCATCGTCTTACCGTATAGTTTGACTTATCGGTAACATACGATATCTATGGAACGCAGTTATCTATTTTTATAAAGCATTGACCACAACTGCCACCTAACCATATAATATCAAAAGCGCCCAAATCGGCGCTTTTTTTGTCGCTATATTTTGCTGAACTTAACCTATTCTTCTTCTCATCAACTCTGATTTCAGGTTGTATTATGTCCAACACTCTCACACCTATATCTACTACTGCATGTTTCACCAAAGCGCAGCGTCTGCTAACGTCAGCGGCCTTTCGTGAGGTCTTTGATGCACCTGACCGCAAGTTGCATCAAAGACATCTGATGGCCTTTGTACGTAGCAATACGTGTGACCAGCCGCGGATAGGAATGGCCCTTACTAAACGAAAGGTGCCTACTGCGGTTACCCGTAATTTAATTAAACGCCAAATACGTGAAAACTTTCGCTTGCAAGCTTCTAAATTAGAAAACAAAGATGTTGTTTTTATTATTAAAAATTCTGTAAAAGGATTAAGTAATAAAGAACTAAGTAATCAAATAAATAATATTTTTAAAAAGATAGAAAAAAAATAAAATGAAAAATATTAAAGATATATTAATTAT
>NZ_CAJHBT010000002.1 GCF_904846675.1 Psychrobacter urativorans
TTTCTTGGTCATGGTAAACTCCTTGTCGAGTCGTTAGTTTACCAAGTTTATCTCTACGGTTTCTTCAGCATAGCTCAAGCATCGGCATCATAGGCTCTGTCAGCGAGCCACGTTTTACTGACAGTGACGTCAAGCAATACATCTGAACCTTGTAAATCATGAGCGGCGCCACCCGTTAAATAAAAACCAGTAGGATTGCCTAAGGCATCGGTACGGATATGGATCTTAGTGCTCAATCCCCCTTTGCTGCGTCCAATGGATTGATCCCTTTTTTTCCAGCGTTGTGCTGGTGTGCTTTGACTATGGTTGAATATAGCATTGCATATGCATTGTCAGGCTCTTCAGGCAGGGCCTGAAACAGACGTTCCCATACTCCTTTTTTTGACCACCGACTGAATCGAGTATGAACCACTCTAAAGTCACCAAAGCGTTCAGGAAGGTCACGCCAAGGCATGCCTGTCTTATAACGATGAAGAACGGCGTCTACAAATAGGCGATTGTTTTTAGCGGTAACACCGACATCACAAGGTTGACCCAGTAGAATGTCTTTAATGCGTTCCCATTGATCATCACGTAATGTATGTCGTCTTGTCATAAGCATCTGCCTGATTTATTTGAAGGTATCATAGTAGTATAGCCTAGTTCTTAATTTCTAATTGATGACATGCCCTAGTACCAAAGTACCTTATCGTATAAGAACACAATCGTATTAAGCGAGTGGTTCTAGGTGGTCGCGGCGACGGCATCATTTGCTAATGCGGTAAGAAATTCTTCTATTCCTAACTTGCCCATATCTTTTGAATGGTATTTGTTGTGGAACAGAATATAGTGTCTTATTCAGCCTATTTAACTTCTTTCAGGTTGATAGCTGTAATGTTTCTGTCTTATGCTTTGCCTGAGTTAATCTAATAATTTTATGGCTATAAACCTACTAAAGTGGCTTTTCTTGCTATACTTGTATTTTGATATTAGTGCTAAATTTATAAGATAATATATTGTTAGCTCTCCAAGGTAAAATTATGGAAATATTAGGTACACTAGATAAAGGCACCAAAATTCAAAGATATATGGATTTAAGTAAATTTATACATGTGCTTGAAAATAAACAACTATTTATGTGCAGGATGGATTATTTTGAAGACAAATTAGAAGGAGGGTTGACAGCACTAAATGATTTTGTTTATAGCGGTGCTGCAGAAGCATTAAGTCATCTCGTGAATAATAGTCTACCTATGAGTTTTGGAAAGGGATTTAATTCTCCTGAAACCATTGAAAAAGCACAAAAAAGAGAAAAAGAATATAACGAAGAATCTAAAACCAGATCACTTTCAACTGTCTTTGGTGATATTGAGCTATCAGAGGTAATAACATATAAAAATGTTATAAGCGAACAAAAAAAATGGCTTGATATAAGTTGTTGGCATCTGAATACAGATGATTTTGAAAGCATCGCAATGTGGAAAATATATGGTGGCGGTACAAATTCTGTATGTATTACAACAACGGTTGGTCAATTGCTTGATGCTATTGAAAATCAGAGTTTGAACCTATTAGTATCTAAGGTTGAGTATATTAATCATTACGAAGATTACTATAAGACAGACCATTTGATAGCGCCTTTTATTCATAAGCACAAAGCGTATAAATTTGAAAATGAAGTAAGATTTATTGCATATAATGCAGAGGTCAACCCTTTATGTAATAGGGATGATGCGGGATCCGTTATTAATCTTAGATCAAATAACTTTATTAATGATGTTAAGGTTTCACCTGAAGCGCCTGAATGGTTTTTTAAATTAATAAAAAGTATTTTTAATACCAGATACGGTCAAGTTGGAAAAGTGGCTCGTTCTGATCTTGACCAACTTATATCTACATTCGGGAACTAACGAGTTACTTAACTAGACTAAAAACCGCTGACTCAGTTTCGCGTTGCCAAATAGTATAGTTAACGATCTTAGTCCGCCTAGCAATGCGTTATGCATAAACCCTTTTTATAAAAATTTCCAAGCCTAAAATTTCACGTTTTAACTAATAGATCTGAAGTGCTTATTGTCTATCAATAGGCTATTTAAAATCTTTTAAAGAGCAGTAATCCAACAACGATAACTATCAAAGAGAAAGCTATGACAACCTCTAAAGTGACTTATCAAGGTCAACTGCGTACAGCTGCCATACACCTGCAATCTAACAGTGAAATTATTACCGATGCGCCCACCGACAATCATGGCAAAGGTGAAGCTTTTTCACCAACCGATTTACTAGCAACCAGTCTAGCCAGTTGTATGCTGACCATAATCGGCATTAAAGCGGCTGATATGGATATTGATATTACTGGAACGACAGCTGAAGTCACTAAAATTATGACTACAGATCCAAGACGGGTTAGCGAAGTACATATAGTTGTGACTTTTATGCAGGCTCTTGATGATAAAACCCAAAAGATATTCTATAACACCGCGCTAAATTGTCCTGTCGCCCAAAGTATACATCCTGATATTACTCAAAAATTGACCTTTGATTGTGCGGAGGGTAATTAACATGATATCTAAAACATTACTTATCGTCGCTCATGCGCCATCAGCAAATACTAAGAAGTTAGCGGAAGCTGCGTATCAAGGCGCTACTCATCCTGATATTGATATCAATGTGGTACTCCAGACTCCAGAGCAGACACAGCCTGAAGATGTTCTCGCAGCAGACGCGCTGTTAATAGGCACGACCGAGAATCTAGCGTATATGGCAGGATTGACGAAGGACTTTTTTGATCGTTGTTATTATCCAGTGCTAGAGAAAAAACAAGGGATGCCATTTGCCTTGTATATTCGTGCAGGTCACGATGGCACCGGTACTAAGCGTGCAATGCAGACCATTATTACCGGATTGCGTTGGTCGTGGATACAAAATGCACTGATTCTACAGGGGGCATGGCAAGATGAGTTTGCAGATCAAGTCGAAGAGCTTGCAATGACACTTGCTGCTGGGATAGAGGCAGGTATTTACTAAATAAAAAAATAACTTATATGAAGAGGCAGCCATGCATCAAGATAGCTTAGGAAGTATAAATATAATATCATCCCCCACGCTACCATTTTCTCAGGCGTGCGAGAATAATAAAGATGCTATTTTGACTGTACTCCAAGATGTACTTAAGCATTCTACGCATGTACTTGAAATAGGATCGGGCACGGGTCAACATAGTGTTCATTTTTCGCCAAAGCTACCGCATTTGCAGTGGCAGACCAGTGATGTTGCCACCAATCATGCCACTATTAAAGCTTGGCATGAGGCTTATCCTGCGCCTAATTTGTATGGGCCGCTACCTTTCAATTTGTTGGTTGATTCTTTACCAATTAGTCTTGCTTCTAAACAATCATACGATGCCGTGTTTACTGCTAATACGATGCATATCATTGCATGGTCTTTAGTGGAGAAACTGTTTGCATTAGTAGGTTATGCATTACCTCTTAATGGAAAGCTTGTCCTTTATGGGCCGTTTAATGATAATGGTAGTTATACCAGTGAAGGCAATCGTCAGTTCGATGCCATGCTACGGCAACGTGATGTTAATAGTGGTATACGCGATAAAGAAGCTATCATAAAGTTAGCAACAACTCATCATCTGGCCTTACTGACCACCCATAAAATGCCAGCAAACAATCAATTAATGGTTTTTAAAAAAACCAGATGATGTCTACTGATTTTAATATCTGATAAGCCTTCATATTTTAATCCTCTATTTATCCGTCTTGAGCTTTTCTTAAGTTTGTCATTCTATCTAAATTTATCTCATAGACTTTTGTCTTTATTCCTGCTTTTTCTGTCATCATCGTTCTTATTTAAGTTGTATAGTTATGATATTTGCTCCCGTTATGATTGAAGCTGATAGTAATTTTTATTTGAATTTGATGTTAAGGTGATTATTAATTACTTGTTAAACTATGTAATTTTTAACTAAACATCAACAACGTTAAGTTAAATATTGCTTAAGATAAATTGATGTGTTTAAGAAAGCTTGACTGCTATAACTTATCCTTCTTAGCGCATGACTTAATAATAAAAATGGCAATGAGTGCCCTTACACTAAAATTAATGATAATAATAGCTAGGACATATGATGAAAAAGAACCCTGATCACAAAGACCCCGCCAAAGATATGAATCCTGAACGTGGCAATGGTGGTGAAACCCATCAGCGTGCAGGCGATGATACGAAAGTACTTACCACCCAACAGGGTGTGGCTATTGCCGACAACCAAAACTCACTAAAAGCCAGCAGCCTTGGCCCAGTCTTATTAGAGGATTTCGTCTTACGTGAAAAAATCACTCATTTTGACCATGAGCGCATTCCTGAGCGAATTGTTCATGCTCGCGGTAGTGCGGCACATGGTTATTTTGAATTAACTGAGTCTTTAGAGGAATATACAACGGCAAAAATTCTAACTGAAACGGGTAAACAGACACCATTGTTCACCCGTTTTTCTGAGGTCGCTGGCAGCAAAGGTGCTAAAGACACCCCGCGAGATGTTCGCGGCTTCGCGGTGAAAGTGTATACAGATGAAGGGAACTGGGATTTGGTAGGTAATAATATGCCTATCTTCTTTATCCAAGATGCGATAAAGTTTCCTGATTTGATCCATGCGCTCAAGCCAGAACCCGATCGTGGTTTTCCGCAGGCGGCTTCTGCCCATGATACATTCTGGGATTTTGTGTCTTTGAGTCCTGAAACCATGAACAATTTAATTTGGCTTATGAGTGATCGCGCGCTTCCGCGTAGTTATCGTATGGTGGAAGGTTTCGGTATTCACAGTTATCGCCTTCTTAATAAAGAAGGCAAAAGTACTTTCATGCGCTATCACTGGAAGCCCGTACTCGGTGTACAGTCGACGACATGGGATGAGGCCGTAAAAATATCTGGTGCCGATCCTGATTTCCTTCGCCGTGATTTATTTGAGTCAATTACTAATGGCGACTATCCAGAATGGGAGTTTGGCGTTCAGTTATTTACTGAAGAAGAAGCAGAAAAATTCCCGTTTGATCATTTAGACGCGACCAAGCTGATTCCAGAAGAATTAGTGCCTGTGAAGATAGTAGGTAAAATGGTACTTAACCGTTATCCTGATAATTTCTTTGCTGAAACGGAGCAAGTCGCATTTTGTCCTTCGCATTTGCCGCCTGGTATAGACTTTAGTAATGATCCATTACTACACGGTCGACTATTTAGTTACTTAGACACGCAGTTAAAACGCTTAGGCTCACCTAACTTTGCCCAGATTCCAATTAACGCGCCAAAATGTCCGTTTGCTAATAACCAGCAAGATGGTCATATGCAAATGCACGTGCCAAAAACGCGAGCCCTTTATGAGCCGCAAAGTCTAGATCCAACAAGACCACGTGAAAGTGTCAAGCGTGGGTTTGAGTCATTCCATGAACAGCTTGATGATGGGGTTAAAGGCCGCATTCGTGCTGAGAGTTTCGCGGATCATTACAGTCAGGCACGTATGTTTTATTTGAGCCAGACGGATATTGAAAAAGCGCACATTGCTAGTGCTTATACTTTTGAGCTAGGTAAAGTAGACACCGCACACGTTCGTACGCGCATGTTAGGTCATCTCATTAACATAGATAAAGATTTGGCAAATCGTGTCGCTGATGCTCTTGGTATGGAACTACCAGAAGCGCCAACACCACAAGCACCAATTCAAGATTTGCCAACATCAAAAGCTGTGCAAACTATTGGTATTACACCTAAAACCCTAAAAGGTCGTACGATTGGCATACTTGTGGCAAAAGGCTCGAAGCGTAGTGAAATAGAAAAGTATGAAAATGCGGCTAAAGCTGAAGGTGCAAGCGTAAAAATCGTTGCCCCAGGCCGTGAAGTCGTACTTGATGATGACACTCGTATTCAGTCTGCTGAGCGTATCGCCGGTGCCCCTTCCGTAATATTTGATGCGGTTGTCAGTATTATCATGCCAGACCAAGCTAAGAAGTTAGCTAACGATAGCTGGACGCTAGACTGGTTCACTGACGCTTATGTAAACTGTAAAGCCATTGCTTATTGCGGCGCTACCGATGAGTTTATCCTAAGTAAGCTACCGATTGAAAAAGATAGCTTTGTAACCCCGCTTGCTGATTTAGATGCCTTTATTGACAATGCCAAATCGCGCTTATGGGAACGTGAACCCAAAGTACGTAACTTAGCTTAGACATGCATAAATAAATGTAAGTTAGTATTTATAGCTATTTCTAATATTATATTGTTTTCTTAAACTCAGCCTACGGGTTGAGTTTTTGCATTTACAGTGGTAGTTTTTCCTAGTATTTGACAAGCTATTAGCTCTCGACTCGCTAAATCTCGATTCATTAAATATAGACACAAGCGTTCACTGAAAACAACTTATTACAAGGTTATCAACGTTATACTAGGGGCTGTTTAGAATTCGACCATGGCTCTGACAGAGACTATTTTTTAGTCGATGCACGACAAAGCTTATCTAGTTTAGTCATTCTAAGCGGATAAGCTTTAACACAGCAGCGGCAAAAAATAGTCCTGTCCCAATAATATTAAATTAAAGCTGGGCTGATGCTAAAATTGCCCTATTCGTCGTAAAAATCTAGCTAAGGCAATAAGCATTATCTGCGCTTTTTACTTAGACTAGAACAATTTTAGCGATCAGCAGAGCCTATTTGTGAATTCTAAACAGCCCCTAAAGACAATATGCTTTGGCAGTTGTATAACGATGAAGTCCAACACTAATAATTATTGATAATTAATCAAGGACGATTAATGAGTTTATGTGAGATTATACGTTTAGATGGATATATTCAAAGCACCTATCTTGTGGTATATCCCGACAAGCTGCTGTTACTCGATGGCTGTTGCCGTCCTGATGTACCAATGGTATTAAACTATATTCAAGAGACGTTACAGCGTCCAGTGACTGATCTAAAAGTAGTCGTGGTGACTCATATGCACCCTGATCACGCCGGCGGGGCAAATAAGCTTCGTCGCTCGACAGGCTGCTGCATTGTCTCAGCGAATAAACCTAATCAATGGTACGCAGGCATTGGCGGTCAATTGATGCATTTAGTGGATACCAGTCTTGCTCACTACGTAGCTAAGCGTCAAGGTCGCCTGCCTAAAAACTTATGGTATCCAGCACATCTGCATCCTGACATCACTGTTAATGATGGCGATAGTGTGCCTGAATTTGATGACTGGCAAGTGCTAGAGACGCCTGGACATACTGATCGAGACTTATCACTGTTTCATCGGCCAAGTCGGCAAGTTTATACTGCTGATTTGATTATAAAGCTACATCATAAATTCGTTGCGCCGTTTCCGATATATGATCCGAAGGCTTATATTAGTTCTCTCCAAAAAGTTAAAGACTTGAATCCCTCTAACGTTATGATGGCTCATGGGCGAGAATTGGTTATTGATGCGGCGACTTTTGATATGTTAATTGTTCAAGCACCTAAGCATCGGCGTACAGTAAAGGATACTATTCGTCATAAGTTATTATGGTGGCGGACCAAAGAGTCTGAGATGGGTTAATGTAATTAAGCCTTTTAAGCTTGTACAAAAAAACTCTTACAATAATTGTAAGAAAAAAAAGCCCAGTCAAATAATGACTGGGCTTTAAGAATATGGTGGGCCGTCCGCGATTCGAACGCGGGACCAATTGATTAAAAGTCAACTGCTCTACCAACTGAGCTAACGGCCCTGAGAAGCGTTAAAAAATTGCATTGTAATTTTAGCTTCGCAAGATAAAATTCCTTTAAATAGGATTTTATTAGAACTTTGCTCTGACATAGATGTTTCTAATTGAGAGCAAGATAAATTTCCTTAAAGGGAAACTTATTAAAACTTAACTCACTATGCTAATGCCGAGTAGGGCAAAATACATAGGAAAGGTCTAACTAAAAATGGTGGGCCGTCCGCGATTCGAACGCGGGACCAATTGATTAAAAGTCAACTGCTCTACCAACTGAGCTAACGGCCCTGAGAAGCGTTAAAAAATTGCACTGCAATCTTAGCTTCGCAAGTCAAAATACTGTAAACAGGATTTTGTTATTCAAACATAACCTAATAATTTAGACATTAAGTTTGTTTCCAAGTTTAGATAATTTGTATCTCTAAACGTGAGAGCACATTATATATAAAATTATAGCAATTACAACCCCGAAGTATAAAAAAAAGACTAAATTTTGCAAAAACAACCCGTTGATTATAGTTTCATGCCTTTTAAGATATGTTTAAAAGTCAGAAAAGCAAAAGTTAGTCTCTTGATAAGGCTTCAACAGGGTCAAGTTTGGCCGCATTACGCGCTGGTAAGAAGCCGAAAACAACACCAATGAGCGTTGAGCAGACGAAAGCGGCAATAATAGAGGTCGGTGAATAAATAACTTTAAAACTATCGCCGCCAACACGGTTGATTAGCTCCCCGATGGCAAACGCTAAGCCAATACCAAGTAGACCGCCCATAATACAGACTAATATCGCCTCAATCAAAAACTGCTGCATGATATCATTTTGGCGTGCACCCACTGCCATTCGTACGCCAATCTCATTGGTGCGTTCAGTGACCGATACCAACATGATATTCATAACACCGATACCGCCAACAATTAAAGAGATAATGGCAATGGATGAAATCAGTAAGGTTAGGGCAGCGGTGGTAGATTCAATGGTTTGGCGAATAGAATCGGAGTTGCGTATCCGAAAGTCATCGGTACCGTGGCGACTTTCCATCAGCTGCGAGATGGCGGACTCAGCGGCAGAGGAGGAAATATTATCATCAATTAGCGCCACGAAGCTTTCGATATAACTGCTGCCTATGAGCCGCGACATCATGGTAGTGTAGGGCATATAAAGGGTTGGCGAGTCCACTCCACCGCCAAATCCGCTATCATTAGGAGCGAGTACCCCAATCACGCGCCCCGGCACACTGCCTATCAGTAATACTTCACCAATGGGATTGGGATTATCAGGAAAAAAGGTTCGCTTGGCATTATTATCAATAATAATATCTTGAGTGCGGCGTAATATGCTTTGTTCATCAAAGCCTTGACCTTGAGTTAAGGTCTCGCCGGTCACATCAAGATAGTCTTTACCTACACCTCTTACACTTGCTGCCTCTTGCACGTTGCGATAGCGTACATTGGTATTATTATTAATTTGCGGGCTGACACTAAGCACATAGGGTTGATCGGCCACTGATTGAGCATCTTGTGGGGTCAGATTGTCATCGTTGTATTGGCGTCTAGGATCGCCATATGGGTAGCCGTCAGAGACAGTGATGGTGTTAGTACCAAGCGAGCTGATACTCGTCAAGATTTGCGCTTGGGAGCCTTTGCCCAATCCCACGACTGATACTACTGAGGCAATACCAATAATAATACCTAACATGGTTAGCAAGGTACGCATTTTATGAGCGCGCATTGCTAGTAATGACATTTTAAAGGCTTCAAGCAAACGATCCATAAAGCTACCAAAGGCACTCTTGCGATGTTTATCAAGAATGGCTTCCGGATGCGCTTGCGTTTCCTTATACTGGTCAGTTTTATAATCAGCAATGATATAGCCGTCTTTTATCTCAATCACGCGCTCGGCTTGGGCTGCCAGATTAGGATCATGGGTCACCATAATAATGGTATGACCTTGGGCGTTTAGGTTTCGCATGATTTGCATGACATCATCGCCAGCCTTACTATCAAGTGCCCCTGTCGGCTCATCAGCTAAGATAATGTCGCCGCCATTCATCAACGCCCGTGCGATAGAGACACGCTGCTGTTGTCCTCCAGACAGCTGGCTTGGTCGGTTATTTACCTTATCAGCCAGTCCTAAATCGCCTAGTAACTGTTCAGCGCGGGCGATACGTGCTTGCCCGTCCATACCGGCATATACTGCTGGGACGGCAACGTTGTCACGGGCGCTAATATCACCTAGTAGATGGTAGCGCTGAAAAATAAAACCGAAATGCTCACGGCGCAATTTTGCCAATTCATCGGCTTCTAAACGGTTGACCGACTGGCCAAAGACTTTGTAATCACCAGCGCTCGCTTGATCCAAGCAGCCTAAGATATTCATCAAGGTGGACTTACCAGAACCCGACTGTCCAATAATGGCGACCATTTCACCTTGGTTAATCGTCAGATTGATATCACGAAGTACGCGAATGGTTTGCTCACCGGCTTTAAATTCTTTAGTCAGTCCTTTGACTTGCATCAATGGGACGTCGATCATATCAGTCGCAGCGCTTGTATTGGGGTCTTGGATACTCATCTACCATACTGCCTATATCAATAATGCTTATATAAATAGTGCTTATATAAATCGATGTCAAAAGCTAGTTTTTTTGTGCTAATTGATCTCTGCCGAGAACTAAATACTCTAAGCACTCATTATCAACTATTAGAATGGACGTCCGCCTTTTCTACCTTTTTCTGAGCCTTCTTCGCTTAAAATAATTTCATCGCCTACGCTTAATCCACTTAAGATTTGCGCATTAACACGGTTATTAATACCGACTTTTACGGTTTGTTCAACCACTTCGCCATCGGCTTTGAGAACGCGAACTTTGGCCATGGTGACGTTAGCATCATTATTAGCATCGTCGCTATTAGCTTTGTTGTTATTACCCTTATCAGAATCAGTGGGTTTTTTAGCTTTGCCGACAGGTTGTAGGGCAGCTGAAGGAATGAGCAAAGCGTCTTTGGCTTGATTAATAACAATATAAACCTGCGCGGTCATGTCAATTCGAAAGCGGCGTTCGGCATTGGGTACTTCGATGTAACCCACATAATAAATGGCGGCATCGGTTGAGCTGGTATCACTAATACGCTCAGGTGCAGGCTCGATAGCCTTGAGTACGGCATCATACTTTTGATCCGGATTACCGATAATATTAAAATATACTGGCATATTTGCTTGCACATTGATGACGTCGGCTTCAGAGATTTGTGCATTAATACGCACCGTTGACAAGTCTGCTAAAGTGACAATGGTTGGGGCACTTTGATTGGCGTTAACAGTGGTGCCCTGTTCGGTGATAACTGACACTATGGTACCTGCCATCGGTGCACGGATAGTGGTATAACTGAGGTCTTCTTGAGCAGTATTAACGTTGGTCTGTGATTTACGCAGCGCGGCCCGTTGGCTATTAATATTAGCTTCGGTTGTAGCAATGGCAGCTTTAGCGGTATCGATGGCGGCACGAGCACTAGAAACGGCAGATTTTGCCGTTTCAATACGTGTGGCTTGGGTATCGTATTCCTGCTGGGATATGGCATCAATAGCAACTAAAGATTGCAGGCGTGCAAAGTCAGACTGGGCTTGTTTTAGGTCTGACTGCCGGCTAGCAAGGTCAGCATAAGCACTTTTTAGTCCCGCTTCACGGCTCAATGCTTCTGCTTGGGTACTTTGGATAGCAGCCACGCTTTGGTCAAGGCTGGCTTGCTCATTGCTTAAGTTGTTCTTTTGCGTGACTTGATCAATCTGCGCAATAAGATCACCCTTTTGCACCTCGTCGCCTACTGCAACAAAGAGCCGTTTGACCTCACCGGACACCTGCGCCCCGACGTCAACGGTATTAAGCGCTTTTACCTTACCAGATGCCATGACGTTATTTTCTATATCGCCAATTTCAGCCGGCGCAGTCAGATAGTTAGGCTGAATATCTTTTGGTTTAAAGGTTTTATAGGCCAATGCCCCTAGAGCTATAACAATTAAGGCAATAATGCCCCATTTGATAGCAGACTTTTTGCTTAGTTTGCGCATGCGAGCATCCAATTACAGTCAAATCAAGTATGGGTATAGTAAAGGCTTCATTACTAAAAGGGAATGACAATTAGTTTGCGAAAGGTTAAGGGGAGGTTATAGAGGATAAGTTGTAATGACAGTTATCAGTTACAGCTATGAACAATGGTTATAAAGAACGGCTGCAAGTAAATGCGGATAGAATATGTTAACGTTTATTTTATAGGGAATAAACGCTGTCCCGCTAACTCCAATGCTGCTTGTAATAACAGCTCCCATGCTGGCTGTCGCACAATTCCTTTAATAGCTTGGTCACAGCGATAAATAAGAGCAGGCCATTGCAAAGTTTGAGCCTTTGACTGTCGCCGGCAGGCTTGCTGATATAGTCCTTGTTTACTGCGCCAAATTCCTAGCGTTTGCGGGTCTTGACCATCCATTAATGCCATAATCTGGCGCATGTCTTTGCTGATTGCCCAGAGCACTAAGGTGGTTGGCTCATCAGTGGCTTGAAGTTGAAATATTATCTTTGCCACTTGCGTACTATTACCTGCTAGCATGGCATCGGATAAATCAAATACGCTAAATTGAGCATCGCTGACTAAGGCCGCTTGTAAGTCGCTGATATCCAGCGCTACGTTTGTAGAAGTTGTTTTAGTCGTGCTGCCATCATTGCCTTGCCCATTACTATTTGCTGCTAACGACTTATTGTTAGCTGCTAATTCTGGCGCAAATAAATAGGACAGCCGCCATAAAGTTTGATAAGCACTTATTATATGATGCTCGGTATGCGACATTAGTAACTGCCAAGCCTCTTGAGATAGCTTGAGACCGAACTGCTGAGCCTGAATTTGCAACAGCTGCTGGCGTTGGCGTTCATCGTATAAATTACAATCGATGACATGACCATATTGCGTAAAAGGCGAAAACCATTTGCTACTTTGGGCGCGGCGGTCTTGCTTAGATGTCAGCCACAATAAGCTATGACCATTAGCTTCTGTTTGTGCTTCTTGAGCAAAGCGTTCTAGCTCAACGATAACGGCTTTATCTGGCTTATGATTGCCCGTTACAATCAAGGCACTGGCATCATCAAATAAAGACAAACTACTCAGCTCTGACAAGACTTCCTGCCAACTCTTGACTGATACCAGCTCGACGCGCTTAATTGCATAATTTTGCGCACGCCAATGCGGTCGCAGTGCATCAATAAGCCATTGATGTAACAGTGGCTCATCGCCATGTGCTAGCCACAAGCCTGCTACTGCAACTTCGGTGTGCAGTAGCTTTGGATAGGCTTGGATAAAGGTATCTTGCATAGGTGTTGAGTTATCAGCTTATAAAGTGAAGTGCAATCAATATAAATATCTAAAAGGATAGGTCAGCTACTAAGGACGCGGTGCGACACTGGTAGTCGTAGTTGGCACTGTTGTTGCAACGCTGCTGTTACTGTGATCGCTATTAACACTGTTCTGCATTAACTTAGTAGCGCTGGTAGGGTTTATTTTCGGTAGACCAATGGCTACATATTGATCGGTAATACGCCGCGCTAAGCTGTCATATAGCCAATCGCGAATTTGACCGCCTTGCTGATCGTCGGTACTGACCGATGCTTCGTTATATTGATAACTACGCTCAACTTGGATAGGGTTGGTCAAAGTCACCGGTTGACCCTCTTGAATGGTTTTGTAAGTGACATCTGCTGATAATACCAAGCGAATTTCGGTCAGAACGCCGACTAGCTCATAACGCTTAAAGCGTACATTATTGACAGTAATAGTAGCGATCTGTTCCGCTGCTCCGCTATTAGAGGTATTATTTGCACTCTCGATAAGCGTCATGCTATCGACTACATCTACACCTAAAGCTTCTAAACGTCGTGTTAAGGGCAGTTTTAATGGGAATGATATGCGATTGTCTTCAATGACTACCGCAGTTTTAGCAGCATCGAAACGCAAAGGCGCATCATAGCCCCGTAAGTGAAAGCCGCAACCATTAAGGCTAGTGGCTGCACCTACTACCGTAAGCATTGGCAAGGCAGCAAGTAACACTGTAGTCAGACCTTTCACTCGGTTTTTTGCATAAAAGCCTTTTGCATCTACTGACAAGTGCGCGGGTCGGTGCTGATACGCCATAACTACTATCCTTATTGTTAATAGGGGCTAAATAAGCTTAGCTTGCTACCACGATATTAACCAGCTTATTAGGGACGACGATTTCTTTCTTAATTTCGCCCGTGATAAATTTAGCCACACTATCAATTGCACGTGCTTGTGCTTTTAATTGCTCAGCATCGCCATTGGGTGCCACATCCATTTTGCCGCGTACTTTACCATTAACCTGAACGACCATAGTGACGGTATCTTGGACTAAGGCGCTGGCATCAACGGTAGGATAGGTTAGCGTTTTGGTATCAAGCCCCAATTGCTCTAGTAAATGCTCACCGATGTGCGGGGCATAAACAGAGAGCATAATCAGTAAATCAATCAGTGCTTCATGTTGGACTTGTAGGTCTTGCTCATTGCTGGCTTTAAAATTACCCAGCTCGTTGGCAAGTTCCATCAAGCTTGATACTGGGGTGTTTAGCGCTAGACGGTCACCAAGGTCCTTATCAATCTTGCCAATAGTCTCATGGGTTTTACGGCGTAGATTTTTGGCAGATTTGGTTAAGCCTTCATTAGTTAACGTATTGCTATTCAAAACATTTTGATTGAGAGTATCAATGCTTAAGCTTGCTGCCGTTAAGGCATGCATATGCTCAGTAGCAATACGCCAAACTTTTTTAACAAAGTTATAAGGGCCTTTTAGCGCATCATCTGACCACTCTAACGTTTGATCCGCCGGGGCGGTAAATAGAGTGTATAAGCGCACTGTATCCGCACCGTATTGATCAATAGTGGTTTGTGGATCGACACCGTTATTTTTCGATTTGGACATTTTTTCGATTTTACCAACCGTTACTGGCTGTCCGTCCGCTTTAAGGATGGCTTTGATCGGATGTCCACGCTCGTTATAGTCGATATCAACATCGTGCGGGAAGTAATAAGTGGTGCTACCATCGGCATTAACACGGAAGAAAGTGCCGGCAAGTACCATACCTTGAGTCATGAGATTGGCAAAAGGCTCATCGCCTGATACTAAATTCTCATCACGCATGAGTTTGTGGAAAAAACGGGCATAAAGTAGATGCATTACCGCATGTTCTACACCGCCGACATATTGGTCTACTGGCAACCATTTATTAGCAGCAGGTTTATTGACCATATTTTGGGCATCATGAGGGCTAGCAAAGCGCGCATAGTACCAACTTGACTCAACAAAGGTATCAAAGGTATCGGTCTCACGTTCAGCAGGATTACCACATTTCGGGCAGCTGGTATTCACAAATTCTGGGATGTTTTTAAGTGGATTACCGCGACCATCAGGTACGACATTGGTAGGTAATACCACAGGCAAATCTTTCTCTTCAACTGGAACGGTACCGCAATTTTCGCAATTGACCATAGGGATAGGGCATCCCCAATAACGCTGGCGTGATACGCCCCAATCACGTAGACGATATTGAATCTTTTTATGTGCTAAACCTAGCGGCTCAAGTTTAGCCAGCATGGCCTCAAACGATTGCTCGAAGCTCATACCGTCAAATTCACCTGAATTGACTAAGGTATTGCGTTCGGTATAAGCGTAATTGTTGTCCTCTGCATCGTCAAAATAACCATCAGGAATATCAAGGACTTGCTTAATAGGTAAGTCGTATTTGATGGCAAATTCATAATCGCGCTCGTCATGCGCAGGTACAGCCATTATAGCACCTGAGCCATAGCTCATTAGCACATAGTTGGCGACCCAAACTGGAACTTTTTCACCAGTTAATGGATGGGTAACTGTCAGACCAGTATCCATACCGATTTTATCCGCCTTAGCAAGATCCGCTTCAGCGACCGAGCCTTTTTTGCAAAGCGCACAGAACTCAGCAATAACTGGATCGTTTTCAGCGGCATATTGAGCCAACGGATGCTCAGCAGCCACGGCAACATAAGTAACGCCCATCAAGGTATCGGGACGAGTAGTGAATATATCTAAAGTATTGTCTTCGCCTTCGAGTTGATATGGAAAATATACTTCCATACCGGCACTACGACCAATCCAATTGCGTTGCATAGTGAGCACTTCAGATGGCCAATGACCCTCTAACTGATCTAAATCATCGAGCAGCTCATCGGCATAATCTGTGATTTTAAAGTAATACATCGGAATATCGCGTTTTTCGACTGCTGCACCACTACGCCAGCCTTTACCATCAATGACTTGCTCATTTGCCAAAACGGTATTATCCACGGGATCCCAATTGACGGTAGCAAGCTTCTTATAAACCATGCCTTTTTTGTATAATTGCAAAAATAACCACTGTTCCCACTGATAATACTCAGGGCTACAAGTGGCAAATTCGCGCGACCAATCCACTGACAGACCGAGCAATTTCAGCTGCGCACGCATGTTATCAATATTGGCAAACGTCCATTCGGCAGGCGGTGTTTGATTGGCAATCGCCGCATTCTCAGCTGGCAGGCCAAACGCATCCCAGCCCATTGGCTGCATAACTTCAAAACCTTTGAGACGATAATAACGGCTCAGTACATCGGAGATGGTATAGTTGCGCACATGACCCATATGTAGCTTGCCGCTTGGATATGGGAACATGGAGAGCATATAGCGGCTAGGCTTATCACTTGGCTCATTACCGACTTCAAAGCGCTTGTCTGTTGCCCATTTGGCTTGCTGCGCCGCTTCAATAAGCTGCGGCTGATAAGCGTCAATATTGGCGTCGGTAGTGTTTGCTTGTTGATTATCAGTTGGGGCAGTTTGCGAGTTACTCATTGTCGGCTCTAATTGGTTAATACAGATAAAGGGTAAGATTTTGCAATGCCATAGCATAGCGTAATTTGGCAAAAATTGCGACGCTATGATGAGGCAATTGCCTCCAAAGTACGCGTTATATTTGATGGGTAAAATGCTAGACTAGGGTTAAATGAGAGATAGTTTATGTTAAAAACTTAAATAGAGAAAACTTGGGGGCAATATGACCATCACCATTTACGGTATCAAATCATGTAGCACGATGAAAAAAGCCTTCGCTAAGCTTGATGAGCTGGGCGTAAGCTACGACTTTCATGATTATAAAAAGCAAGGCATTGCTAAGGAAAGCGTACAGCGCTGGGTTGATAAATTAGGAGTTGGGAAGGTACTCAATAAACGCGGTACCACATGGCGTAAATTAAGTGACGAGCAAAAAACCTTAGCAGATGCAGATGAGGATGCTGCGATTGAATTACTGCTTGCCAATACCAGTATGATTAAACGCCCAATCGTAGAGGGCGAGCTTGAGGATAAGAAAATACTACTATGCGGCTTTGATGAGGTGACGTTTGACACCACGTTTTCATAAAGCAATTACCAACTGAAAATTTATAGTATGAGTAACCACCCCATCGTCGATTTTTGCGCCTATTAATATAAATCAGCCACAATATTTATTAACTCATTAAAGCTTAAGCTTAGAATAACCTAAGTTCAGGCTTTATAACGCCCAAAATAAAGTAGATCAGACTTGCCAGCCAAATAATTAATACATACATACGAATTTGTTCCGCATTCCAATCGAGCGCAATCCAGTCAACTAGGAAGAATGACTTCCAACCTCCTACCCATTTTGCGCCGCCATAACCGATAATCCACCAGCAATAAAAGCTATGGATAGTAAAAAGCAAACACCATAGCCAAAATGCCATTATTTACTCCTAGCACAAGGCTGCTTCTAGGTCACGGCTAATTAGCGTACCGACCCCTTCATTAGTGAAAATCTCTAAAAGGGTGGCATGAGGGACGCGACCATCAACAATAACTGCACTTTTAACCCCGCTTCGAACCGCGTCGAGCGCGCATTGAATCTTTGGAATCATGCCACCTGAGATGGTACCGTCTTCAATTAAACTATCTACCTTTTTGGGTGTCAGGCCAGTAACGACTTTACCGTCACGGCCTAGTACGCCTTTAATATTGGTCAGTAGCATGAGCTTTTCAGCTTGCAAGAACTCGGCGACTTTACCGGCAACCAAGTCAGCGTTGATATTATAAGTATTGCCTTCGCTATCGACCCCAAGCGGGGCAATAACGGGGATGAAATTAGAGGCAATGAGCATATTAATCACGTCTTTGTTGACACTGACCACCTCACCGACAAAGCCCAAATCTACCGGTACAGCGATACCATCGTCACCGATTTTTTCCATGATTAATTTTTTGGCTTGAATAAGATTGGCGTCTTTGCCCGTCAGGCCAATAGCTTGGCCACCATGCTTGTTAATTAAGCTGACGATAGACTTGTTCACGCTACCGCCTAGTACCATTTCCACAATATCCATGGTGCTTTTGTCCGTTACACGCATACCATCGATACGCTGAGACTGACGACCAAGTTCCGTTAATAGGTTATCAACCTGCGGACCACCACCATGTACTACTACGGGATGCATACCAACAGTTTTTAGTAGCACAATATCGCGGGCAAACGAGCTTTCAAGTGCAGGGTCAGTCATGGCATTACCACCATATTTGACCACAATCAGCTTATCTACAAAGCGTTGGATATAAGGTAGGGCAGTGGTTAATACTTCAGCGGTAATTTTGGCATCATCTAAATTAAGCGACATCTTACACTCCTAAAACACTATTCTAAGGGCTATATTTTAAAAACGGTTTTTAAAAATTGTGTTCAAAAGGCTTACAGACGTTAATAGTAAGCAAAGGATTATGACTAAACTATTATTAAATTAGTATTGTTTTTAAACTAAGGATTAATCGTATTTGATGCTGTATTCATTCAGGATAAATAGTAGCAATTCTTGTTGCCAAGCTTTCATCAAATGAGCGGCATAACGTCACAAAGCGCGCTTGTACGTCTTTAAGGGCGGCGACGCTATCCCCAGCAAAGCGCACCGTTAGGCTATGACTGGTGTTTGATTGGCGTACGACGCCAAAGCCATGCAAAAAATCTAAGCGTACTCCATCTATACAAGACAATTTCGTTCCTGCAGGTAATAATTGCTGTGCCTGTGAGGTCATTATATGCTGGCCTTTCATAAAGCAAGTACAAGATGATAGTTTATATACAGCAGTAGCTTCAAGCTTATTTGCTTTGACAGCAATCCCTTTGGATTTGGCATTATTATTAACTAAACGCTGTAAATAACGACAAAGTTCTGCTAAGTGAGCGACGGTTGTGCAATTGGTATCTACATTCTCAGTCAAGGGCAAATAATGGTCGGCAGTACTCACTAGTGTGGGCAGGCTTCGGGTAATATCAGTCAGCTGATAAGGCGGTAAAACCGGTCTGGGTTTTCCCCATAAGTCAATGGTCATGAGCACTGTTTCGATACTAGTATCCATATCGATAGCTGTATTCAGTGGGGCTTCAACATTAAGGTAGGTTGCGGTATATGCCAACCAATGTAGCAAGCGCAAGCCGGCATACATCGCATCATCATAGATAATAAAGTAACCATCATTAAATATAAAATGACCGGATAGCTCGCCTGCAAATATGGCGCTGCTTTCATAAGACTGAAGTTGTTGACGCATCAGGCTGCTACCCGTTCTAGTCATCACTGGGTGCGCCCCGAGTAACTTTAGCAGTTTTGGCAGATGATGGGAGCATTTGATATCAAATAGAACTTGCGGTGCTGATTCTGGGTCAGTTATTGATTCAGGGCGTTCAGTTAGCGCTACTTGCGCTAATAAATACAGTAGATGATCGGCGGTTACTACTTTACCGCTATTATCGACAATCATTAGCCGATCGCCGTCACCATCAAAGGCTAGACCAATATCTGCCTCATTAACGATAACGGTTTGTTGTAATTCAGCAAGACGATTGGGTTCAGTGGGGTCAGGATTGCCTGTAGGGAAATTACCGTCAGGCGTATCATTAAGCATAATGACTCGTTTGCAAAAATGCTCAAATAAGTGCTGGGCAATTTTACTAGTCGCACCATTTAAGCAGTCAATAACAATCGTTAAGTTTAGTTTGGATGTTGTCTTGGTAACGGGGTTGCTATTATCTACTGTAGCTTTGTCATGATGCTGATGAATGCGAGTAAATACTTGTGCGATAGCGTTGATATAGGTTGTCATGACGGTGTCAGTAGATAAACTAGCAGTGACGCTATCATTATGATATACGTTGCTTGAGTTTAAAAAAACATTTTGTGCTTTGCTATCGTCTCGATAATTATTGACCTGCAGTTGCTGATACAGGGCTTGAATATCTGCACTGCTAGGAGACGCATGACCTACCAACCACTTGACTCCTAGCGTATCTTTAGCGGAATGGCTGGCAGTGACCATAAGGCCATGGCCGTCATACTGCTCTGCCCAAAATGCCATCATTGGAGTAGTAATGAGACCTAAACAGATAACTTGTAGCCCGCGCTGATGCAAAATACTGGCAAGCGTTTGCGCAATAGTGTCACTATTACAGCGTACATCATAGCCAATGACGATAGTCTTGGGCTTATAGTTAAATGCTGGCTTGTAATTAGATGCTAGTTCAGTGTCATGCGCTGCGTTTTTATCTTGCCCATTAACTTTTTGCGACTTATACATCTCAGCAAAAGCTTCACCCAAAGCTTGTACAAATTGAGACGTAAAGTACTGTCGATCGCCACGAATATCATAAGCACGAAATAAGGATTGCTGAACGGCAAAAGGTGGTATCGTTTTCATATTTTTACTGTCCCCTCCTTATTATCGTTATAAATGATTTGATACCATTGTGAATTATATTTAATGTTACTGACGACCTGAATGTCCGAAGCCGCCAGCACCGCGCGTGCTGTCCTCACTGAACTCTGTAACCACTGTAAATTCAGGGTGGGCGACGGGTACAATAATATACTGCGCCATACGTTCCGCAGGATTAAGAACAAAATCCTCACTGCTGCGGTTCCAAATACTGACCATCAGCTCACCTTGATAATCGGCATCAATTAGCCCAACCAAATTACCTAGTACAATGCCATGCTTATGACCGAGTCCTGAGCGCGGTAAAATCATGCCTGCATAATTAGGGTCTTGAATATAAACCGCGAGACCAGTACCGACTAAATGTGTCGAGCCTGCTTTGATGGTGAAAGGCTCGTCAATACAAGCGCGTAAGTCGATGCCTGCTGAGCCATCGGTGGCGCGCGTGGGTAGCGAAAACGCCTCATCTTGAGTGATCTTTGGGTTTAGGACTTTGATTTGTACAGCTCTCATAACACACTCACTTAACGATTTAATAGTTTGTATAAATGGCTATCGATGACCACCATAACTTAATGACCGGTAGTTATTATTGTTAAAAGTTTAATTTTAGTATTATAAAACCACATTTGCACGATTATCGCTACGATAATCGTGCAAATAACACCGTTTATCGTACAGGATTACAGGTTTTGTGGAAGATGGGGGTAACTTCAATCCGTGAGCTACTGAGGTTGTGGCGTTAACGCTTACCCAACAAAGCGCGAATATTGGCTAAATATTCATCAGCCACCGCTTCTGGATCTTTAGTGGCTTTTTTCTTTTTAGCTTTGGCGGGCCAGTCGATATGGTCTTCTGGCAGTTCCTCTAAGAATCTAGACTCTGAAGTAACGCGCATTTGTCCACCTGCGCGGCGCTGAGTGGCTAAAGTTAAGGTCAGCTCGCGACGGGCACGGGTGATACCCACGTACATCAAACGCCGCTCTTCTTCGACCGTCTCACTGATAATAGAGTTACGATGCGGTAGCATCTCTTCCTCTAAGCCCATAATATAAACGTAATTAAACTCCAAACCTTTTGCCGCATGCAATGTCATTAGATTGACTTTATTGGTGTTCTCGTCTTCCTGCTGTTGTTCTAACATATCGAGCAATACTAACTTACGAATAACGGTATCAATGTTACGGTCTTCGTCGTTTTCCGCACGGTTGATAAGCGATTGGATACTGGTATATAGCACCTCAATATTATCCAGACGGTTTTTTTCTTGTTGCGGCGTTTTTGCTTCTGAGCGCACCACATCAACGTAACCAGTTTCATCAATCATTTGCCGAACGATAGGCACAGGATCCGGATGCTGATCCAGCTCGCGGGTATAATGCTCGATAAAGTCGCCAAATTCTTTTAAAGTGCTATAAGCTTTAGTCGGCAACACATGACTGAGACCCGCATGGGTACAAGACGCCAGTAATGAGATACTATGCTCTTGTGAAAATAATCCAAGCTTCTCGAGGGTCGCAGGACCCATACCGCGTTTAGGCGTATTAATAATACGCAAAAAGGCACTGTCATCTTCAGGATTCAGAATCAGACGTAGATAGCCCATGATATCTTTGATTTCACTACGCGCAAAAAATGACTGACCGCCGGATATCTTATAGGGGATTTGTAATTGGCGTAATTGAGCTTCCAGCATCCGCGCTTGAAAGTTACTGCGATACAGGACCGCATAATCTTCCCATTCATTACCAAAACGTAGCTTATGGGTGACAATCTCTTTTGCCACGCGCTCAGATTCATCATCATCATTACGGCAATTGATAATACGGATTTTTTCGCCATGACCTTTATCTGACCAGAGTTTCTTCTCAAATAAATGCTCGTTATTAATAATCACAGCGTTGGCAGCAGTTAAGATGCGACTGGTTGAGCGATAGTTTTGCTCGAGCATAACGATTTTTAACTTGGGGAAATCTTCTTTTAACAGCGCCATATTTTCAGGTTTGGCACCGCGCCACGCATAAATTGATTGGTCATCATCACCCACTACGGTAAAGCGCCCTTGCGGCCCGACCAGGTATTTAATCATCTCATACTGGGCAGTATTGGTATCTTGATATTCATCGACTAATAAGTAGCGAATACGGTTTTGCCATTTATCACGTAGCTGAAGATTATCGCGTAAAATTTTGGTCGGTAGTACAATCAGATCATCAAAATCGACGGCATTATAAGCACGCAAATTACGCTCATAAAGCGCATATAAAGTCGCAAAAATCATATCTTCGGGATCTTCTAAGGTCTCCATCGCTTTATCAGGATCAATCAGATCGTTTTTCCAGTTCGAGATAAATTTCATGGCTTTACCAACCAGCTCGCGACTCTCAGCGCCACTTAAATTGTCGCGCATCATCAGCTCCATCAGTAAACGCTTGCTGTCTTCGCCATCCATAATGGAAAAGTTGCCTTTGAGCGGGGTATGAATCAGCTCATAACGCAAAAACTGCAGGCCAAACTGGTGAAAGGTCGATACCGTCAGGCCGCGCGTCTTGTCACTGGGCATCAATTTGCTAACCCGAGCTTTCATTTCCCGTGCTGCTTTATTGGTGAAGGTCACCGCTGTGATACGCTCGGCTGGCATGTTGCACTCTTCAATAAGATAAGCAATCTTACGGGTGATGACCGAGGTTTTACCTGATCCTGCGCCTGCCAATACCAATAGTGGGCCGGATACGTAGAGCATGGCTTCTTGTTGTTTGGGATTAAGTTGACTCATAACGTGACCTGTAAGACAAAAGCAAAAAAGAGGGTGAGCGATGATAGTGACAATAACAAAATGAACGCCGAGCGCATCGATATGAAAGTGTTAAGTACAGAAAATTAAGCTAAAAGAATAGGGGGTAAGCGCAGTGAAGCCAGCCACTAACAATGTATCGTAGCAATAGCATAGATTGTATCTATAAAGGCTACTATACCGTCATATTTAGTAGGGCAAATAACACTATAAATGTCATGTGATTGAAAAGTTACTAGCAACCAGTAATTAAAATTAGGTCCGTTATTATAAAGCAAAAATTGTACTTTTGGGCAGGAGTTAAATAATGAGGTATCTATATCGTAGCAGTGTCATCATTTTTTCATTGTTAATAGCTGCTTGTAGCAGCGCGCAGAAAGACTCTATTTTACAGACTATTGATTTAACAGAGTCGGGCTACTTTTTAGAAGGCGCGGCATTCACATTAACAACACAGCAAAATGGCTGCATGCTACAAGGCGTTGGCTATTCAGAGTCTGGTAAGCGTGAGTATGTGTTTCAATTTGATAGTAATGAGATTAATGCGGCTCACTACATAGAGTCCCGTTATGCAAAACCTATTTATATTGACAATGACCCTGATATTGTCGAAACGCATAAGCGTCTATATAAAGGTAATAAAGACAGGGATGCTCGAGCTGAGAATAACCAAGAAGATGATGAAGCATTTTTAGAATTATTTAATAGGTTATATCAGCGTATCGATCAGGTTAATTTGAATCGTTGTGGTGATTGATTAGTGATAGGTTATTTACAAATAAAATCGCGCTAACTGATCTAGAGCAGTTAGCGCAAGAATAAGCATTTTAACTAAGCGCATTAACCCTAAGTATTATTTAACTGGCGTGCTGCCTCTAATGCAAAGTAGGTTAAGATGCCATCAGCACCGGCGCGGCGGAAGCCAATTAGCGATTCCAAAATCACAGCATCGCTGAGCCAGCCGTTTTGAATAGCGGCCATATGCATGGCATATTCACCCGATACTTGATAAGCAAAGGTTGGTATGCCAAAGGTATTTTTTACTTCACGAATGAGGTCTAAATATGGCTGACCCGGTTTAATCATCACCATATCAGCGCCTTCGTTGATATCCATGGCCACTTCATGCAAGGCTTCGGCACGATTACCATAATCCATCTGATATTGTTTCTTATGACCACCTTTTAGATTGCCAGCACTACCAACCGCGTCACGGAAAGGGCCATAATAGGCGGATGCATATTTAGCTGAGTAGGCCATGATGGCAGTATTGACAAAACCTTCTGCTTCCAAGGCATCACGCATGGCTTTGATACGTCCGTCCATCATATCGCTTGGTGATATTATGTCAGCACCAGCGCGGGCGTGTACCAGCACTTGCTTGACCAATACTTCAACAGTCTCGTCGTTGACAACATAGCCTTCATCATCAAGTAAACCATCTTGGCCGTGTGAAGTATAAGGGTCTAAGGCCACATCAGTCATGACGACCATTTCTGGTACGGCATCTTTGACGGCTTTTACCGCGCGGGCGCTCAGACCATTTTCATCGAAAGCTACGCGACCATCGGCAGTTTTTAACGAGTTATCAATTACTGGGAATATATCAATGGTAGTCACGCCTTCGGCTAATAATTCCTTAGCATGCTTAATAAGCAAGTCGATCGATAGACGCTCAACCCCAGGCATACTGGCGATAGCTTCGCGCTGGTTATTACCTTCTAAAACAAATACAGGTGCAATAAAGTGCTTCGGATGCAGCTCAACCTCACGAATCATCGCTCGTACGTTGTCGTTGTAACGCAAGCGACGTAGGCGGGTAGCGGGGAATTGGCGATTAAAGGTGTAAGTCATTATTATTCCTTATGATTTCATTGTTTCATTGAATTGTGGTTCACGGGATTGGGGTTTGTAAAGGTGTTGCTTATAAAGATGTTATTTATAAAAATAGCTTTGTAGAAAGTAGTGCTCAATACGGTATGACTACTATAACCAAAGCTAGCATCTAAAAGCAAAAAGCCCCACCAAGTCGGCAGGGCTAATTGTAAGATGTTTATTCAATAGTTATGCGATGAGTAGGTGCTTAAGGCTCAATAATCTGCGACACAGGCACTTGCTCAACCGGGGTCTCTTCGGTCACGATACCAACGGTAGCGTCTGCTTTGCCGTCATTATTGATATCAACGACTGCCGTTGGATTAAAAGTAGCTTTCGCTGGCGCTTTTGATTGCTTAATAGTGACTGCTTCTTGCACAGAAGTCACCCGCGCTGAGCTCGCAGCATCGATCGCGTAAGCTGCTTTTGACTCGGCACTATTGCCAGGCCTACTACCTAATTGTGCTACGTTAGTATACTGCGGCACTGGAATAATCGCTGGCACGTCAAGGTTGGCCCCGCCCCCAAGTGCTTGATAGAGCTCAACTTGGCTAACGATTTTTTGTAGCTCTAAGTCCAAAATCCCTTGCTGAGTTGAAAACAATGAACGCTGCGCATCGAGCACATCCAGATAGTTGGATATACCTGCTTTAAAGCGCGCATCTGCAATTTGATACGTTTGCTCAAAGTTATCTTGTAGACGGTACTGTGACTCAAGCTGCTCACCAAGCGTTGCCCGCGTTGCCAATACATCGGAGACTTCACGGAAGGCTATTTGGATGGATTTTTCGTAGCTGGTAAGCGTTTGCTTACGTTCAATCTTAGCGACATCATATTCGGCATCTAAGCGACCCGCATCAAAGATTGGTACATTGATACTTGGCCCAAATGACCAACCAACCGCACTACTTTTGAACAAGTCATCTAAGCTACCACTGCTCACACCGATGCTACTAGCAAGGCTAATAGAGGGGTAATAAGATGCGCGTGCCACTTCGATATTAGCACCCGCAGCTTTCAGGTTGTATTCTGCTTGTAGCACGTCAGGACGGTAGCGCAGTAGCTCACTAGGCAGACCGGCACTAAAGATTTTCTGGTTAGTGATATTACTGACCGCAGGCGTTGGAATAAGATCGCCTGGAATGGGCGCGCCAACCAAGTATTGCAAGGCATTACGCGAGGTTAGAATACTGCTCTGGGCGCGTAATACGGCAAGTCTGGCATTCTCAAGCGACGCACTTGATTGCAAAGACGGCAACCTAGGATCAATACCGGCTTCAAAGCGCTTACTGGCAATGAACAACGATCTTTCACGACTTTCAACGGTTGCTTCAGCCAGTTTTAGCTGTGCCAAGCTATAGCTTAAGTTGGCATAGCTTTGGGCAATATTACTAATCAGGCTGATTTGGGTCGCATCTTTTGCCGCAGTCGTCGCCAAAAAGTTCTGTAACGCTTGATCTTTTAGACTGGCGATTTTACCCCAAAAGTCTAGCTCATAGTTGGCGAGGCCTAAATTAACGCTATAACTATCGCTAGTGTTTTTACCTATTTGAGTTTGCTGGCGGCGACGAGAGTAGCCAGCGCTTCCATCAATCGTTGGCAGATCGCGAATATCGGTGATTTGATATTGCGCGCGCGCTCTTTCAATTGCTAAGCGTGCACTTTCAAAGTCTTTGTTATTCTCAAGACCTAGTGCAACCAGACCTTTCAATCGCTCATCGCTATAGAAGTTTTGCCAGCGTTGGCTAGCAAGACTGGGTTGCTCAGCGTTACTCACGGTCTCACGATCGAATGCACCATAAGCTTGTTCAATAGGCAAATTAGGCTGAGCAAGTACAGGGCGCATATCAGCTTTTGGGATGGTATTACACGCCGCCATACTCATTGCTAATGCCGTTAATCCCAATAATCGTCCACTATTATGGCGTGCCCGTGATAGAGACGAGCTCGCAATCGTAGCGGTAGGGGTAAAGCGTTTGCCTGTAATTGGGCGCACGCTAGCAGTAGTAGTGACTACTGCTGTGGTGGTGGCTGAGTTAGTGGTAAAAAAGGAACGGAAACTCATTGTGTATTATCTCCAAAGCTTACAGGCTGATAACTCTCAGAGGGAGTTGGGTCTTGCGTATCATCGGTTGGCGTCGTTGGTGTATCACCACCATCATCATCCGGATTATGACCTTCGTTACCTTTATAAGGGAATATACTGCGCACCCAGATGTAGAACATTGGGATAAAGAAGACACCCAATACGGTGGCAGTGATAATACCACCAAGCACACTGGTACCGATGGCGTTTTGGCTACCAGACCCGGCACCAGTGGCTATGAATAATGGCACAACACCAAGACCAAAGGCAAGCGAGGTCATGATAATCGGACGCAAGCGCTGGCGAGCTGCGGTCATTACTGCTTCTTTGAGACTGTTGCCTTCCTCTTGGTGGTCTTTTGCAAATTCAATAATCAAGATGGCATTTTTAGCGGATAGCCCGACCACCGTGAGTAGACCTACTTGCAAATAGACATCGTTAGAGAAGTCTCGGAACCAGGTAAATAACACCGCTCCCAAGACCCCAAGTGGAATCACTAACAGTACTGAGAAGGGGATTGACCAGCTTTCATACAGAGCAGCAAGACATAAGAAAACCACTAAGATTGAGACGGCATAAAGCATTGGTGCTTGGGCACCTGATTTTTTCTCTTCAAGTGACATGCCTGTCCATTCATAGCCCACGCCTTCAGGTAGATCTTCCATCATGGCTTCCATTGAATCCATCGCATCACCGGTACTCAAACCTGGGGCAGCACTGCCTTGGAGGTTCATTGAAGGTAAGCTGTTGTAGCGAGTCAGACGCGGTGAACCCGATTGCCATTCGCTATTAGAAAAAGCATCAAACGAAATCATATCGTTCATGTCATTACGCACGTACCATTTGCCGATATCATCAGGGTTGGTACGGCTGCTCGGCTCACCTTGCACGAACACGCGCTTAATACGACCACGATCAACGAAGTCATTGATATAGCTTGAGCCCCACGCGGTAGAGATGACACTATTGATAGCACCCATTGATAAGCCATAAGCAGCGGCTTGTTCCTGGTTAATATTAACCTTAAGCTCCGGGGCATCTTCTTGGCCGTTCGGACGTACACCGGTAACTTTGTCATTTTGACCAGCCATACCCAGCAGCATATTACGCGCCTCGAGTAAACCTTCATGACCGACGTCACCCGAATCTTGGAGCATCAAGTCAAAACCACTGGCATTACCAAGCTCGGTAATCGCTGGCGGTACAATCGCAAAAACTTGTGCTTCATTAAGCTGGGTAGAGAAGTAACCCATCGCACGTGCAGCGACCGCTTGTGCGGTATTTTCGTCACCTTTTCGGTCGGCCCAATCAGTCAAGCGTATGAACGCCAGACCCATATTTTGCCCTTGACCAGCAAAGCTAAAGCCTGCCACGGTAAAGGCAGAATCAACGTTAGCTTCTTCTTCAGTATCATAATAAGTGGTGACTTTATCAAGAACAGCTTCCGTTTCATCAAGCGTTGCACCAGCAGGTAATTGTACCAAGGTAAACATAATACCCTGATCCTCTTCTGGTAAAAACGAGCTGGGGATACGTAAGAATACTACGGCCATAATACCAATAATGACGACATAAACAATCAGATATAACCATTTAAAACGGAAACTTTTACCGACGAAATTTTCATAAGAGCGGCTGGCCTTAAGGAACATACGGTTGAACCAACCGAAGAAGCCTTTTTTCTCCTTATTATTGCCTTTACCGTGGTTCTTACTACGTTTTAGTAAGGTCACACAGAGGGCGGGGGTAAAGATAAGTGCCACTAATGCTGACAGCACCATGCTGGTAATCAAGGTAATGGAGAACTGGCGATAGATGACACCGGTTGCACCGCCAAAGAAGGCCATTGGTACAAATACCGCCGTTAGAACCAGCGCAATACCCATAACGATTTTACTGATTTCACCCATCGACTGTATTGTGGCATCCTTGATGGAGATTTCAGAGTCCTCCTCCAAGATTCGCTCAACGTTCTCCACCACCACGATGGCATCATCGACCAGTAGACCGATGGAAAGTACCAACGCAAACATGGTAAGGACGTTAATACTAAAGCCTGCGATATATAGCACCGCAAAAGTACCTAGTAGCACCACAGGGACGGCAAGGGTTGGGATAATAGTAGCGCGCCAGTTCTGTAAGAAAATGAACATGACGATAAATACCAACACAATTGCTTCAATCAACGTCATTACCACTTGCTCAATAGATAAGCGCACAAATGGAGTGGTATCGTAAGGAACAACAGAGGTTAGACCCGCTGGGAAGTTTTGTTCCAGCTCAGCCATACTAGCGCCGACGGCATCACGGGTATCAAGAGCGTTGGCACCACCAGCAAGGGAGATACCGAGACCGGCAGATTCTTGACCATTATATAGAGCGACAACGCTGTAGTTTTCACTACCAATCTCAACGTCTGCGACATCACCTAAGCGCACTTGCGCGCCTGAGCTGTCTGTTTTTAACAAGATGTCTTTGAACTCTTCAGGCGTTTGTAGATAGCTTTGTACCGTAACGGTAGCGTTGATGACCTGTTGATCGGTATCAGCGGGCGCTTGCCCCAGCTGACCGGCGGAAACCTGCGCGTTTTGCGCTCGTACCGCATTGACCACATCAGAGGGCACCATATTATAACTACGTAAGCGGGTAGGATCGAGCCAAATGCGCATCGCGTAGGATGAACCAAACACTTGTACTTCGCCGACACCTTCAACACGGCTGAGCGGATCGACGACGTTCGAGTTAATATAATCAGCGATATCGCTGCCATCCATACTGCCGTCTTCAGAGATAAATCCTTGTACCATCAAAAAGCTGCTGGAGGATTTATTAACGTTAACCCCTTGCCGCTGGACTTCTTCTGGCAACGAGCTCATGGCGGCTTGGAGTTTATTCTGTACTTGCACCTGAGCAGTATCAGAATCGGTACCATTTTCAAAGGTGAGTGTGACTGACGCGCCTCCACTTGAGGAGCTCGATGACGACATATACATCAAGCCATCAAGCCCTTTCATGCGTTGTTCAATAATTTGAACGACCGAGTTTTCAACGGTCTGTGCGTTCGCACCAGGGTAGCTTGCGCTGACCGAAACGGTCGGCGGTGCAATACGTGGGTACTGTTCAATCGGTAGATTGATGACCGATATTATCCCGATGAGCATGACCATAATAGCCATCACCCATGCAAAAATAGGGCGATCAATAAAAAAACGTGACATAGTATATCCCTAAGTCTTCCTATCTTTGAATGGAGTTAGTTAGCACCAGCTTCTGGTGATTGCTTGGCAGTTTTGCCATCAGCAGGCTTATCCATATTTTTTGCAGCTTGCTGCGGTGTTTTGGCCGTAGGCGCCCCTTGCTTAGATGGAGTAGCATTGGGGTTTTCAAGCGCTTTGGCGACCACCTCTTGGTCAGGTTTGACTTTCGAGCCACCAATAATAACGACTTTTTCCCCGCTTTCTAGCCCATCAGTGACTATCCATTGTCCATCGTAAGTGCCATCAATAGTAACGGGACGAAGTTGGATTTTATTATTGGCATCAACGATATAGACTTCGGTATCACCTTTAGGAGAACGCATTACGGCACTTTGTGGCACTAACGCGGCGTTGGTAATGACGCTTTGAGTGAGACGAGCAGAGACATACATACCCGGTAGCAAAATATTGCTATTGTTCGGGAATACTGCACGTAGCGTTACCGCACCGGTTGACTCATCAACTTTTGCCTCAGATAAGGCAAGCTCGCCGCGAACCGGATAGACAGAGCCATCTTCTAATACCAGCTCAACCGTATTCATTCCGGCTTGTGCTTTGCCTGCGGAAATTTGCTGACGTAATTTGAGGAGCTCGGATGACGACTGACTGATATCAACATAGATAGGGTCTAAGCGTGAAATCGTAACCAATGGATCGGCCTGACTGGCACTAACGAGTGTGCCTGCAGTGACAGTTGAGCGATCACTACGACCATCGATTGGCGCTCGTACGATAGTACGGTTCAAATCTAAGGTGCTGGCATTTAGCCCTGATTTTGCGGTTTGAATCCCCGCTTTTGAGCTTTCGATACCCGCTTCAGTTTGGCCGATAGAAGCCCGCGCACTTTCGACAGCAGCTTGCGCTGTACGTACTTGGGTTACCGCTTGGTCATATTGCTGCTTAGAGATGGCATCGATTTCGATGAGACCTTCTAAACGCCGCAAATCATTTTGTGCTTGTGACAATGATGCTTGGCGACTGACCAGCTCAGCTTTAGCATTGGCATTATTAGCCATTGCTGTCTGATAGTTGGCTTGTGCCTGTGCCACTGCAGCCTGACCACTAGTGATAGAAGTAGAGTAGTTATCAGTATTGATACGATATAAGGGTTGGTCCTTTTTGACGTTGCTGCCCTCACGGAACAGGACTTCGTCAATGATACCGTTTACTTGGGGGCGGACGTCTGCGGTTTGATAAGCCGTCGTACGTCCAGAAAATGTCTCTACTTGAGGAACGGTGTCAAAGGTAACGGTCTGGACGTTGACGACGGCAGGCGGCATTTGCTGCTGTGCTGCTTGCTCATCAGCGGCGTCCTCGTTTTTGTCACAGCCAACCAGTACAGCTCCAGATAGTACAGATGCTATTACAAGCGCAAGATAAGAGTGCTTCATCAATGTCCTCGGCAATAATATAATATTGATACAATGTAAAAATTGTGGTGATAAAACTTAACATGATAGCGATAAAGAGTAACGCGATAGATATGAATCAAAGCATGCATTCGCTGCCGCTTATGTTTATTAATAGCTAGGCGCATAAATCGGATAGGCTAATTTAATTCAATCGACTATTATAAACTATAGGGTGTACCCTACAGTCAAGCACTGAAAAGCTCCCAAAGCGTAATAAATTCTTTTTCTCATTTTCATAAGGTGTAAAAAAATGCTTAAAATGCAAGCGTTACACGAAAAAACGTAATAGTCATTTAGGGGGAACTTAAGAGTTATAGGATTGTTATATTTTGTTATATCAATGTATTTAGGGCAGATTAAATAAATGTTTGTGTATAAGACAAGTAAAATATGAGACAGACAGCAAAACGATGGTTTTAGCAATCCTTAAGTGTGAACGCCAAAATAGTAGGGTTCAAATCACCGTTTTAAATCAATAATCTGCTGTAATGACTATGGCAGTAACAGTGACACAAGCATTATTCTAATACGTTTTTATCACTCTGTATTTGTGCTTAGTCTTCGATTTTTGCAAAAAATACTAAGCTTTAGTTAACAGAAGTTTTAGTCATGTATCGTCACACTGATCCAGCAGTAAACCCATCATTATAAAACAAGCGTCCTTGACATAGACAGTGATTCTAATAAAATAAACAGGTGTTACAATAAACGGGCGCTCGCAAGCTCAGTCAATTCGTATAAACCCTGACGATAGCGATTGTCAGGTAGATTACTCAAGGCTTGCTGAGCCAGCTTGGTTTCATCTAAAGCGCGCTGTTTACAATAATCTAATGAGCCTGAACCGCGTACTAGCTCAATTAATTGCTCAGCATTTGGTGTTTTACCCGTCTGTACTGCGATCCGCAGCTGTTTATAGCCATTTGGGTTACTTTCTTGTAATAGCTCAAGGGTTTTAATAGTAGGTAGGGTAGGTTTGCCTTCGGCAAGGTCATCGCCTAGGTTTTTACCCATCAGCTCACTATCGCCACTATAATCGAGTATATCATCAATAATTTGAAAGGCATTACCGAAGTGCTGTCCAAAATCTGCTAGCGCTGGCAAATATTGATTTTGATCTCGCAAGATAGCTGCGCCTTGGGTCGCCATCATAAATAGCCGTGAGGTCTTGCCATCAATAATGCGCAAATAGTCATTTTCAGTTGCTTCAGGATTGTGCTGATGTTGTAGTTGTAACACCTCACCTTCGGCAATATCACAAGTCCCGTCTGAGAACAGCTGCAACAGCGGCAGGCTTTGAAAGCCGACTAATAAATTAAATGCTCGTGCAATAAGGTAGTCACCGACCAATACGGCAGTGGCATTATCCCATGTGGCATTAGCAGTAGGCTTACCACGGCGCTGATTGGATTCATCTATCACATCATCATGTACTAAGGTTGCGGTATGCAACATCTCAGTAATAGCCGCCAAATGCATCGACTGCTCAGATGGGTTGTCATTAAACATCCGCGAACATAGCAACGTAATTAGCGGACGCATGCGTTTGCCGCCAGCATTAATCACATGCTGGGACACACTCATTACGAGCTGAACTTTTGAATCAAGACTACCAAAAACTTGCTTATCCATAATCTCAAAATCATCAGCAACGATGCTTTGAATATCGGCATAGCTTGGCGTGGATAACGATGGAGCAGATGTATTAAATGAATCATGAGATAAAGAAATGCTGGTCATAGGAAATAGTCATATTGATTAAAGTAAAAAGGAACATTCGGCTAGTGGCATGTAATATTAGTACTAACATAGCCATCAAGTTGCTTATAATAACATAGCTGCCCCCTCAAATTGATGGTTAAGTGTGATAGAAAATGTACTTAACGTCACGAGCATTAGATGTTAGGGTCTATATTCTAGTTTCAATAAAAATACTGTCATGAGAAAACATTGTAAGTAACTGATAATATAAGTTATAATAAGCGAGGCTTGGCATCTATTTATAACTGCTGTTTTATAATCGTTATTGACTTTGTCGTTGATACTTGCTATTCGCTTTATACTTATATCTTTATAAAAGTGGTTATTATTGCCATAGCCTCTAGAATACCACTTTCCAAAAACAGGACAAGCGGCTTGCTTTTAAAACGAAAAAGCCGTAAAATCTTGCCTTTAATTTTTCCCTGTCGTGTTCGTTGACGAAGCGTTGGTATGATACTAACCACGGCACACGGGTTAAACGGAGTTATACAATGTACGCAGTAATCAAAAGTGGTGGTAAACAGCACCGTGTCGTCGTCGATGAATTGCTTAAAGTTGAATTACTAAAAGTAGAAGCTGGCGAAACGATTAAATTTGAAGACGTGTTGATGGTTGTTGACGGCGATAACGTCAAAATCGGTCAACCAATCGTTAATGGTGCAAGCGTAGAAGTTGAAGTGGTTGAGCATGGTCGCGGCGAAAAAATCCGTATCATCAAGCACAACCGTCGTAAGCATTATCACAAAGAGCAAGGTCACCGCCAATGGTATACCTTGTTAAAAATCAAAGCGATTAATGCTTAATTAACTATCAATGCACAGTTATTGATGATTAGTAGCGCACTAAAAGCTTAAGATACATCGCAATTGCGATAAGTCACATTAACAAGGAGATTTTCTCATGGCACATAAAAAAGCTGCCGGCTCGACACGTAACGGTCGTGATTCAAACCCAAAAATGCTCGGCGTAAAAATCTTTGGCGGTCAAGCCATCGTTGCTGGTAACATCATCGTTCGTCAACGTGGTACAGAATTCCACGCCGGCGCAGGTGTTGGCATGGGTCGTGATCATACTTTATTTGCATTGAATGACGGTGTGGTAAAGTTTGCAACTAAAGGTAAGTTTAACCGTCGCTACGTGATGGTTGAAGGTGCATAGTTGCCGCATCTAAATTATTTTATATTTATATATAAGATAACTAGATGACTGACTTGATGATTTGATTCATCATCATAAAAATCCTATTACCGACTGGTAGTAGGATTTTTTTATGCCTAACTGTTTTGAATGGTTACTTGATTGAATGCAATAAAACTGTGTAACTGTCAACGTTACAAGCGTGTATGGCAGGCGTAGTATTAATTGCAAATCATGACTAGGCGCGTAATAAAAAAGCTGGCACACTGTGGTCATCGCTTAATAGTGTGAGTTAAATGCTGGTAGTTTAAACTTTCTAGCGACTTAATCGTTAAGACACTAAATATGGATTGATTACAAAATTTTTAACAAGACTTTTTACTGTATTTATTTTTGGGCTATTTTATTTTTATTATGATATTTTTTATCAAAGGAAGCATGATGACTTTATTAACTAACCATACAGCATTAACTAACAGTACTGCTAAACAAACCACAACCGTAAAACAAAAAATGATGAGTGGGGCTTTAGCCGGTGTATTGATGACCACGCTCGGCGTTGCTGCTCCAATGGTAGCTTTGACCCAAACGGCTAATGCGGCCCCAGCAACTAGCTTAGTGGCAGCTCAGCGCTTAAACAAACTATTGACCAATACCAAAAGCATGTCTGCTAACTTTACCCAAACCACTAAAGGCGCAAGCAGTGGTACTTTCAAAGGCTCAATGAGTGTCCAGCGTCCGAATAACTTCCGCTGGGAAACCAAATCCCCATCAGAGCAATTAATTGTCGCTAATGGCAGCTCGATGTGGATTTATGATAAGGATTTAGAGCAAGCGACTAAGCAAAATGTAGATAGCCAAGTGGGTAACACACCGGCGCTATTACTGTCAGGCGACCCTAGCAAAATCGATAAGAACTTTAAAATCACTCAGCCTTATGCGACCAAAAACTACTATGTACTCTATCCTAAATCAAACAACGCCAGTTTTAAAAGCCTGTCTGTTAGCTTTAACGGGGGTAAACCGGTAATGATGGTGTTGAATGACACTTTAGGCCAAACCACTTCTATTAAATTTAACAGCATTAAGCTGAACCCATCTATCGGCAGCAGTCAGTTTAAATTCACCCCGCCAAAGGGTGTCGACGTAATTAATCAGTAATCATCAATCATATTTAGAAAAATGATGATCTTGCTACAGCTATCTACTCAATAAATATCAAAGGGCAAGCCACTACCAAGGCTTGCCCTTTGGTATTTATTATTTATTAAGTAAGTAATAGATTTTATATTGTATTTTTTCGCATAAAGTGTCACATGAGCTGCATTTTAGACAGTCTAGATAAACCGATACGTGACTAAATAAGCCACTTGTCTAGGTTGCAATTAGACATATTTGGTTTACAATATCTGTTTTACTTATCATGCATATCATATGACAGCCTAGTTAATTGAATTTATTAAGATGTACAAGATTTCGTTCAGGTTTCTTTGTTTTTAATATGATGTCAGAATGTTATAAAAATAATTGTTATATTATTGATTGTATTTATAATCACTATGGCTGATAGCCATTTTTTACTCAAAATATATATTTTGTAGCATATAAAATGACGTACCAATACAGTTAAAAACTGGCTTTTAAGCCTTGATATGCGTATAGTAGGTAACCAGTTTTGCCAGTTGTCATGATGTTATTGATCGTGTGTAATGAGCTATTAAATCAATTGAATGATTGAACATAATATTGATTTAATAACTTTATCTAACGTTATTAAAAATGAGTCCGACGACCAGCTCAATCCACGCTGGCTGTTTTTACTACTGTTTGCTACTAATAGCTCTGAATATTGATGATTTTAATTCTAAGTCAATTTTCTTAAGTCTATTAAATTAACCCCGCTTTATTTTTGGAGTGGCTTAAATAGGCAGATAGTATCAGTAACGCTCAGCGTTTAGAGAGATTTGCGGTTGGTACCGTCTTACACCGTCGTCAATAATCTTGATAATTGGCCATTACCAGCACAACTAATTGTGTTTTCGTCTGCGTCAGGAATGTTGTTACGCCGTCATATTACGATTGATTGGAATTTTTGTTATTGAACTTTTTTATTAGCTAAGTTCTTTATTGATACTACATCGTAATTAATGATAGCCTGCGATAGTTATGACACTCGATTGGGTGAGGAGCGCGTATTATCATGTCTGCCTTTAATTGGTCAGCAGTTGCTTTTATTCTAGCCGCCATCGGTCTAGTTGTGTTTATGCTAGCCATTCCGCGCTTGCTTGGCGGTCGCTCGCAGGGTCTGCAAAAAGAAGAAGTGTTCGAGGCAGGCGTTGTCGGCTCTGGTAACGCTCGTATTCGCTTGTCTGCTAAATTTTATTTAGTCGCTATTTTCTTCGTCATTTTCGACTTAGAGGCGTTATATCTATATGCTTATGCGGTTTCAGTACGTGAGACCGGCTGGGCAGGCTTTATTGCTGCTGCGACTTTTATCATCGACTTGCTGATTGGTCTAGTGTATGCCTTCAGTTTAGGTGCACTCGACTGGTCTCCTGCCGATAAACTCCGTAAGAAAGTACGCCTTTATGCGTCACCCGCAGGTTTCAATTTAGCCGATATCACTAAGTTCGATGGTGTCGATGAGCTAATGGTGGATCCCACTGGTAAAATTCCGGCGCAGTCTTCAGGGCAAATCAACGTCTCGAACAATATCGAAGCCAATCGTCACCACCTACAAAGTATCGATCATATTAATACCACGGGTAATATTACTTCTGTGGATTTTGCTGCGTCTGCGCAAAATACGAATACTGAGCATGATCGTTAATATATGAGCCATAAATATATCAGTTATTAGCAGGTCGTTCGTTATTAGACTTTGTTTTTATAAACTGCATTTGCAAGTCGTATTTACAAACTGTATTTGTAAAGTTTACAGCAACGGTATGCTCAATATTACAGTAATACTAGCGCCAACAATATGGTTGCCGCGCTACGCTTAATTGAAAGGTTGTATGTTATGAAATACACATTAACAAAAGCCAATCCTGATGCAGATACCTATCCTGCACAAACTCGTGAGACAGTCAGTGATCCTCTCGAAGATGAAGTTAATAAAAACGTTTTTATGGGTCGTTTAGAAGACCTCGTACATTCAACGGCTAACTGGGGTCGAAAGAACTCCTTATGGCCATTTAACTTTGGTACCTCTTGTTGCTACGTAGAATATGCCACTACCTTAACGGCCGTTCATGATTTGTCGCGCTTTGGGGCGGAAGTTATTCGTGCCTCGCCACGTCAAGCGGATGTGATGATTGTGGCAGGAACCTGCTTTGTTAAGATGGCACCGGTTATCCAGCGTCTTTATGAGCAAATGCTTGAGCCTAAGTGGGTTATCTCTATGGGTTCGTGTTCCAACTCTGGCGGCATGTATGACATTTATTCAGTGGTACAAGGCGTGGATAAGATTATTCCAGTTGATGTCTATGTGCCTGGCTGTCCACCACGTCCTGAAGCTTTGATTCAAGGTCTGATGTTACTACAAGAGTCCATCACTGAAGAGCGTCGTCCGCTAGGTATTCATGTCAATGATAAAGGTGTCTATCAGCCGCAAATGACTCCTGAGCGTGACCGTAAACAAGCGGATCGTATCGCGGTGAAAAACTTGCGTAGCCCGGATAGCATTTAGGTTCAGAGTGGTAGCAGTCACGTTTTATGCGCTCATCGCCGTTTGGTTATGATAAATTAGTTATGATTAATGAAGGAAGATATCATTCATGGTCACGGTAGTCGAAAACACAGATCCTAATATTAAACCCGTACCAGCAGTCATCAAAGAGCTGGAAAATAAGTATTCCGGCAAGTTTGTCGTGCAGCAGACTATCGATGAGATTCCGACGGTTTGGGTGGCACGTGCCGACTTGTTAGATGTTCTTTTGTTTTTGCGCAAACTGCCAAAGCCCTATGTCATGTTATTTGACTTATCGGCAATTGATGAGCGCTTGCGTCAACATCGTGAAGGGTTGCCAGCTAGCGACTTTACGGTGTTTTACCATTTGATGTCGCTTGAGCGTAATAGTGATGTACGTATTAAAGTGGCTCTTAGTGAAGATGACTTAAATGTGCCGAGCGCGACCAAAATTTGGCCTAATGCCAACTGGTATGAACGTGAAGTGTGGGATATGTTCGGTATTGTCTTTAGTGGCCATCCGCATTTGACCCGTATTTTATTGCCTAAATATTGGGAAGGTCATCCGCTACGTAAAGAGTATCATGCGCGCGCCACTGAATTTACTCCTTATTTTCTGAATGCCGCCAAGCAAGAATATGAGCAAGAAAATCTGCGTTTCGTTCCTGAAGAATGGGGTATGAAGCGTTCAGGACGTGATGAGGACTTTATGTTCTTGAACATTGGTCCTAACCATCCCTCAGCGCATGGCGCGTTTAGATTGGTTTTGCAGTTGGATGGCGAAGAAATCGTCGACTGTATTCCAGATATTGGCTATCACCACCGTGGTGCGGAAAAGATGGCTGAGCGTCAAACATGGCATTCTTATATTCCTTATACTGACCGGGTTGATTATCTCGGTGGCGTAATGAACGAGCTGCCGTATATCATGTCGGTCGAAAAGTTAGCCGGTATTACCATTCCAGCTCGCGCTGAGACTATTCGCGTGATGATGAGTGAGTTTTTCCGGATTACTAATAACTTGTTATTCGTTGGTACTTTTATTCAAGATGCCGGTGGTATGACGCCAGTCTTCTATGCATTTACCGATCGCCAAAAAGCTTATGACGTCATTGAAGCAGTAACTGGCTATCGGATGCATCCGGCGTGGTTCCGTATTGGCGGTACAGCGATGGATTTACCGCGTGGCTGGCAGCGTTTGGTTCGTGAGTTCTTGGACTGGATGCCGAAGCGTTTAGACGAGTATGTCAAAGCCGCGATGATGAATAGCGTGCTCAAAGGTCGTACCCAAGGCGTTGCTCAGTATGATGCTAAGCAAGCATTAGCTTGGGGTGTGACCGGTGCAGGTCTGCGTGCAACGGGTGTCGATTTTGATTTACGTAAAGCACGTCCATATATGGGCTATGAGAATTTCGATTTTGAAGTGCCACTTGGTTATAACGGCGATGCTTATGACCGCTGTATGATTAAAATCGAAGAAATACGCCAGTCAATGCGTATTATTAAACAGTGTATGGATAATATGCCACAAGGCCCTTATAAGGCGGATCATCCATTAGCTGTGCCACCACCGAAAGACCGTACCTTAAACGATATTGAAACCTTGATTAACCATTTTCTCTCAGTTTCTTGGGGTCCTGTGATGCCGGCTGGGGAATGTTCAACGATGGTAGAGGCTACCAAAGGTCTTAATAGCTATTACATTACCTCGGATCACGCTACTATGAGCTATCGTACGCGTATTCGCACACCGACATTTGCGCATTTACAACAAATGCCATCAGTGATTAACGGCTCATTGGTATCGGATGCCATTATGTATTTGGCGTCGATTGATATTGTAATGGCAGATTGTGATCGTTAGTCGTTATTAATTTGAAAATAAAATGCTCAAAAGTTAATTGCTGTGGTTCTGATAAAGAATTTAATCAATATGTTATCGCCAACGGGCACACCAAAACGCTGCAACTGCGTGATAAAAGCAACGTAATTGCAGGGTGATGAGTGAGGAAAGAAAGAGATTATGAAAATTGTTACCGATAAAGCGCCAAAAGTAAATGTGGCCAGTATCCTAACCGCCACAGAGATTACGGCGATTCATGAGTTTATGCATCATTATCCGCAAGCGCGTGCCGCCTCGTTAGATTCGCTAAAAATCGTGCAAAAGCGTAACGGCTGGGTCGATGATGCGCAATTGAACGCCATTGCCAATATTTTAGATATTCCAGTGACTGATATGGATGGGGTGGCGACCTTCTTTAATCGTATTTATCGTCAGCCTGTTGGTCGCCATGTAATCCTTATTTGCGATTCAGTGGCGTGTTATCTGACCGGATACGAAGCACTATCCACTGAGCTTAGATCTCAGCTGAGTATTGAGTATGGTCAGACTACTGCGGATGGTCGCTTTACCTTATTGCCTATTTGCTGTCTCGGCAACTGTGATAAAGGCCCTGCAGTACTGATTGATGAAGACACCTATGGTCCGGTCCAGCCAGATGAAGTTGCCCAATTGTTGGAGCTATACGCATGAGTTTAACGGTTTCAGAGCAGATTGCCCGTCGCAGCCAAGGTAAAGCGCCCAGCCAATTGAATGAGCAACGCATTGCCGTTTATGGCGATAAGGCCACCGCCACTAGTGAGACCAAGCCGTTAACATGGCGTTTGGCACATCACGATGCGGTATTAGATCTCGCCACCTATCAGTCACTTCGTGGTTTTGAAGCGCTTAAAATGGCGTTGGAGCAAACGCCAGATGATATTTTGAAAATTATCAAAGAGGCAGTGGTCAAAGGTCGCGGCGGCGCAGGTTTCCCAGCGGGCATTAAGTGGTCGCTGATGGCGCCAATAGATGGCGGACCGCGCTATTTGGTTTGCAATGCTGATGAGATGGAGCCGGGTACCTTTAAAGATCGGCTACTCATGGAGCGTCTACCTTTTCAGCTTATCGAAGGCATGTTGATTTCGGCTCATGCCATCGGAGCGACGGCCGGTTATATCTTTATTCGCGGTGAGTATATCGTTGCCGCCGAACGCCTAAAAGCTGCTATTGAAGAGCTCAAAACTAATAACCTACTTGGTGATAATATCTTGGGCTCAGATTTTAGCTTTGATTTGAACGTCCACACGGGTGCTGGCCGCTATATTTGCGGCGAAGAAACTGCACTGCTAAATTGTCTAGAAGGCCGCCGCGCCATTCCTCGTACCAAACCGCCATTTCCTCAGGTGGCAGGAGCGTGGGGTCGTCCAACGATTGTCAATAACGTTGAGACCCTCAATAACGTACCTGCCATCATTTTGCACGGTAGTGAATGGTATACCGCATTGCCTAATGAAAAAGGCGTGAGTGAAACTCCAGGCACTAAGCTGTTTGGTTGTTCCGGAATGGTCAATGACCCTGGTCTATGGGAGTTGCCATTTGGTTATACTGCACGTGAAATCATCGAAGATTTCGCCGGCGGTATGCAAGAGGGACGCACACTCAAGGCATGGATACCGGGTGGCGCATCAACCGACTTTTTGACCACAGAACATTTAGATGTGGTAATGGATTTTGATACCATTCAAAAAGCCGGTAGCCGTATGGGTACGGGGCTGATTATGGTAGTTGATGAACAGCAAGATATGGTGCCCTTAGTACGTAATCTTGAGATTTTCTTTCAACGTGAGTCGTGCGGTTGGTGTACACCTTGCCGTGATGGCCTGCCTTGGGGTGTTAAATTACTCACTGCTATTAATGAGGGTGAAGGGCAAGTAGGTGATGTGGAAAAGCTTGAGGGCTTAACCCGTGACTTGTGGATCGGTAAAACGTTCTGCGCCCATGCTCCTGGTGCAATGGAGCCGCTCATGAGTGCGATTAAATATTTCCGTCCTGAGTTTGATCAAAAAATTGCGCAGGCGGTCGGTGTAGATGTCATTGAGGCTGCAGCTAATCAGCAGCCAGTAGTGAAATAAGGAGAGCGACATGGCAGTCATACATATTGATGGAACCACTGTCGAAGTAGATAGCGCAGACAACTTGCTACAGGCGTGTTTGTCACTTGGCATTGATGTGCCGTATTTTTGTTATCATCCCGCCTTAGGTTCAGTCGGCTCGTGTCGTCAGTGCGCGGTTAAGCAATATCAAACCAAAGAAGATATGGAAGCAGGTCGCGGTAGATTAGTAATGTCATGTATGGTCGCGCCAAGCGATGATATGTACATCTCAGTCGATGACAAAGAGGCTAAAGAGTTTCGGCAGTCGATTGTTGAGTTCTTAATGACCAACCATCCGCACGATTGCCCCACGTGTGAAGAAGGCGGGCACTGCCATTTACAAGATATGACTTATATGTCAGGCCATCACCGCCGCCGCTATCGTTTCACCAAGCGCACTCATCACAACCAAGAGCTTGGGCCATTTATCGCTCATGAGATGAACCGTTGTATCGCTTGCTATCGCTGTGTCCGTTTTTATAATGACTATGCGGGCGGCGAAGATCTGGGCGTTTTTTCCTCAAATAACAGAGTTTATTTCGGCCGTGATAAAGACGGGCAGTTTGAAAGTGAGTTTTCGGGTAACTTAACCGAAGTTTGCCCAACTGGTGTGTTTACCGATAAAACCCATTCTGAGCGTTATAACCGTAAATGGGACATGCAATATGCACCAAGCATTTGTCATGGTTGCTCTGCCGGTTGTAATATCTCACCTGGTGAACGTTATGGTGAATTGCGCCGTATTGAAAATCGTTATAACGGTGAAGTGAACCGTTACTTCTTATGTGACCGTGGACGCTTTGGTTACGGCTATGTCAACCGTGACGACCGCCCAACTCAAGCGCTTGAGCTTATTAACAACAAGCATGTGAAGATTAATATCAATTATGCACTCGATGAAACTATTAAACGTTTACAAGATAAGAATGTCATCGGTATCGGCTCTCCACGTGCCAGCCTTGAGACCAACTTTGCCTTAAAAAACCTGGTTGGCTTTGATAATTTCTCAACTGGTTTGAATCATCAGCAACAAGCGCTGGTGAATAAGTGCATCGAAGTTTTAAGTACTGAAGGTATTTACAACCCCAATCTAACTGATATCGAAGGTCATGATGCTGTATTGATTTTGGGTGAAGATATTACCCAAACCTCGGCTCGGGTAGCATTGTCGGTGCGCCAATCAGCGAAAAATGAAGCGGTCAAAATGGCTACTGCGCTTAAGACGCAAGTCTGGCTCGCAGAACCTTTACAACGTATCTCTCAAGGCGCGCTCAGTCCCGTTTATATTATTGACGTTACCCAGACTAAGCTTGATGACATCAGTAAAGTTAGCTGTGTGGCGACCCCTGAAGATATTACTAAGTTGGGCTTTAAAGTCGCCGATGAGATTGCAAATTTAGCGGATGATTTAGCGCAAATTGTTAATCCAGAAGAATCGCAAGCGACACCAGCCGACTCAGGACAAGAACAGTTAGGTCAAGGGCAGTCAGACCAAGAAATTGATCCGATGCAAACGTTAGCACAGCAAATTGCTTATGATTTAGTGCAAGCAGATCAACCACTAATCATATCAGGCACTAGCTTATCGTCTACTGCTTTAATCGAATCAGCTGCTCAAGTTACGCAAGCATTGAGTCAAAAACGGGCAGCCATCAAAGCCACTGAACATGAGCAAGTTGAGACTCATAATGCTAAAGTTCGGGCAGCTGAAGAACGAGCAGCAACCGCGCAGCCTGTTGATGACAAAGAGTTAGCAGCGAAACCTGCCAAGCCTGAGACTGGTACCAATAAAGATGAGCAAGACGACGTTGAGCGTAAGCCAGCAACCGAGCTTCAGCTTAAAGAAGCAAATGATAATTACCGCGCCCAAGCTGGTATTTATCTGACCGTCCCCGATGCCAATAGTATGGGTGTATGCCTGCTTGGTGGTCATTCGGTAGAAGAGCTACTAGCAACTGATTTCGACGTGGTAGTGGTTGCGGAAAACCAGCTGACTGATGCTATTGATGCTCAGAAGCTGACCCAGCTATTAGCAGACAAAACAGTTATCGCTCTTGATCATCAATCATTGGATTGGCATAAAGATGTCGATATTGTCCTACCAGCAGCAAGCTTTGCAGAAGCTGACGGTACCTTAGTATCCGCTGAAGGACGTGCTCAGCGTTTCTTCCAAGTCTATGATAACAACTATTTTCATCCGCTCAGCAGTATTAAAGAAGGCTGGCGTTGGTTGCACGCTGTTCATAACAGCTTAATGGGTAAACCTGTAGATTGGACGCAACTTGATGATGTGATTAACGCTTTGATAGCGACGCATCCTAAGCTTGCCGGTATTAAAGACGCTGCGCCCGATGCCGATTATCGCATTACCGGTCTCAAGATTGCCCGTGAGCCGCGACGCTACTCAGGTCGTACCGCGATGCGTGCGCAAATGTCAGTACATGAACCCATGCAGCCAAAAGACTGGGATACGGCTTTAACCTTTTCAATGGAAGGCTATAGCGGTAAACAGACGCCAAGCTCGATGATACCGTTTGCGTCTTCTGCCGGTTGGAACTCACCACAAGCGTGGAATAAATATCAAGATAAAGTCGGTGGTAGTCTAAAGAATGGCGATCCGGGTGTGCGTTTATTTGATCAGCTAGAGCGCTTAATGCAGCGTCAATATGTCGCGCCAGAAGCGACCTCTTTGAATACGACTGATATGCAGCAAGGGCAGGCGAAGCTAGTACCTATTTATAATATCTATGCCAGTTCAATGATGGCGTCGCGTAGCCCTATCGTTGCTGGGCAATTACCAATTGCTACTTGGCGTGTCGGTATTGATGATGCGCAAGATTGGAATATTGCTGATGGTGACTATTTAGCCATTGAGGTTGATAAGCAGCAAATTACTTTGCCTGTGCAATTGGTACATTATTTAGCAGAAGGCTGTATCGGCTATCCGGTTGGACAGGTGAGCATTATCCATCCCTCATTGCCAGCATCGGTACGTAAAGTGGATGCGCCAGTAACTGCTATAAAAATATCTGATGCCATGGCGGACGATAGTATTTTGCTAGCGGATTCGAATATTGACAACAGCGCCGCTACTGCGCCGACCACCACACAGGAGGTGTAATATGTCATTTACTCGTATTATTCCTGATGTGCCAAGCTTTTTGGCCAGTATGATGACTTTCGATACTTGGTCAATCTTTTTTATGGTCGTGCAAGCGCTGGTCATCTTTTTGGTAGTCGTCATTGTCGCCGCTTTGATGATTGTTTATGAACGCCGGATGCTTGCTTTATGGCAAGACCGTTATGGGCCTAACCGCGTTGGGCCCTTTGGTTCTCTGCAATTAGTCGCTGATATGCTTAAAATCTTCTTCAAAGAAGATTGGACGCCGAAATTTACTGATAAGTTTATTTTTACTCTCGCACCAGCGGTCGCGATGTTTACTGCCTTAGCCTCTTTTGCCATCATTCCAGTATCGCCAAGCCTTGGCGTCGCAGATTGGGATATTGGTATTTTGTTCTTCTTTGCGATGGCAGGAATCGCGGTCTATGCAGTAATGTTCGGCGGTTGGGCATCAGCGAACAAGTTCTCGTTGTTGGGTGGCCTGCGTTCAGCAGCGCAAACTATTAGTTATGAAGTATTTTTAGGGTTATCGTTGATGGGCGTTGTGGCGTTAACGGGCTCTTTTAACTTGCGTGCGATCGTCGAGGCGCAGGTGAATGGTTGGTATATCATTCCGCAGTTTTTTGGCTTCTTAGCCTTTGTGGTAGCAGGGGTCGCGGTAACGCATAGACACCCATTTGACCAACCAGAAGCAGAGCAAGAGCTTGCTGAAGGGTATCATGTCGAATATTCCGGCATGAAATTCGGTATGTTCTTTATTGGTGAATATGTCAACGTCGTATTAATTTCAGCGTTGATGACTTGCCTGTTCTTTGGTGGCTGGCTGGCACCTTTTAACTTAAATATTCCGTTTGTTCCGCCTGCTTTTTGGTTCATGATTAAGACACTTTTCTTTATGACCATGTTTATTTTGGCACGGGGCTCATTGATCCGTCCACGCTATGATCAGGTGATGAATTTTGGCTGGAAAGTTTGTCTACCGGTGACCTTGATTAATCTGTTGATTACCGCTGCGGTCATTTTGATTTTTTCTCCAACGCTGTAAGATCGCGGAAGATCTAGAGTAATGCTGATAAGGATAATAATCCCATGTTTACTACGATAAAAAAGACTGTCATTGGTATGTTTACCATTGTTCGCAGCATGTGGATGGTCAATAGCCACGCGATAAGACCGCGTGATACTATTTTGTATCCTGAAGTACCGGTCCCAGTGCCGCCACGGTTTCGCGGGCGTATTATCTTGTCCCGTGATCCTGATGGAGATGAGCGCTGCGTTGCTTGTAACTTATGTGCCGTAGCATGTCCGGTGGCCTGTATCTCTCTGCAAAAGGCCGAGCGTGAAGATGGGCGCTGGTATCCGGAGTTTTTCCGTATTAACTTCTCACGCTGTATTTTTTGCGGGTTTTGTGAAGAGGCGTGTCCAACGACAGCTATTCAGATGACTCCTGATTTTGAGATGGGTGAATATGTGCGTCAAGACTTAGTCTATGAGAAAGAGCACCTGCTCATCTCAGGGCCTGGTAAATATCCTGATTATAACTATTATCGCGTATCCGGTATGGCGTTAGCAGATAAACCAAAAGGTAGCGGACAAAATGAAGCTGCACCGATAGATCTAAGGAGCTTGCTGCCGTGATGGATTTTATGAATCATCCTGATTTGGTTGGGTTTTATGCACTAGCAGCAGTGGCTATATTTGCCAGTTTGCGAGTCGTTATCCATGCCAATCCTGTCCATGCTATCCTATCGATGATTGTATCGCTATTGGCCGTTTCTGGCATCATGTTTGTGATTGGTGCGCCATTTGCTGGGGCACTTGAGATTGTCGTATACGCTGGTGCTATTCTGATATTGTTCGTGTTTGTGATCATGATGCTCAATTTAGGCATGGCGAATGAGGCGCGAGAAGAGCGTTGGCTAGATGCTAGAACATGGGCGGTGCCAACTGGTCTAACGATTGTGATTGCGGTGGTGCTCTATGCGATGATTGGACTCAATCATGATGAGACCGCTGTTATTGGCGGCGTGACTATCCCTGCAAAAGCGGTCGGTATGGCGCTATTTAGTAAGTATATTATGTTGGTTGAAGTGGCTGCATTACTATTGCTAGCTGCCTTAGTCGCCGCTTACCATTTGGGTAAAGAGTCTATCGATAATGAGATTATCGGTAACGATAGCCAAAACTTGGGCCCAAGCGCTGGTACTATTATAGAATATGATAATGCAGATGTGACTGATGCGGTCGAAATGGCTAAGCCTTATGAATATGAAGATGTCGATCCCCATGATTATGTGGGTACGCAGCGAGATGTGCGCAAGGAGTCAGACTGATGGTACAAGCAGTAAGTGTGGCACAAGAGGTGTCAAATGTGCCATTTTCCCACGAGGTGGCGGGCTTAGTACAGCCAGTCGCTGAGGCGCAGAATGTATTGGGTATGATACCTATGAGCCACGGATTAATATTGGCAGGTATTTTATTTACCATTGGTCTGTGCGGCGTCATGGTACGACGTAACTTTTTATTCATGTTGATGAGTCTTGAGATCATGATGAATGCGGCAGCATTAGCATTTGTGGTGGCAGGCAGTCGTTGGTTAGATCCAGATGGACAGATTATGTTTATCTTTATTTTGACCTTAGCGGCGGCTGAGGCCTCCATTGGTCTAGCAATATTATTGCAGTTTTATCATAAGCGTGGGCATCTCGATGTCGATAGCGCCAATGAGATGAAAGGATGATGTCATGAGTTTATTACCATTAACCTTTATACTCCCGCTCATTGGCTTTTTGATTTTAGCCTTTATGCGTGATCGGTTAACTGAACAAGCAGCTGCGTTTGTTGGTGTGGGTAGCATGTTGCTATCTGCACTGTGCACGCTGGCTGCTAGCTTTACTTTTTTAACAACCTATCCGGCAGGGACGGTGGTAGAGATGCCGCTATGGACTTGGTTTCAAGTCGGCGATTTTGCGCCAAGCTTTGGTCTAAGTTTCGATGGCTTGGCGCTAACGATGATCGGTGTTATCACTGGCATTGGCTTTTTGATTCATCTATTTGCCGCTTGGTATATGAAGGGTGAGTCAGGTTTTGCGCGCTTCTTTAGTTATATGAATTTATTCGTCGCCAGTATGCTATTACTCGTATTGGGCGATAATTTATTATTGTTATATCTCGGTTGGGAAGGCGTTGGCATCTGCTCTTATTTGCTCATTGGTTTTTACTTCCAAGACCGTGCCAATGGCCGTGCTGCGATGAAAGCTTTTACGGTCACGCGTGTTGGTGATGTGTTTTTAGCATTCGGGCTGTTCTTGTTGTTCCGTGAGTTCGGTACGCTTAATATTCAAGAGATTATCACCCGCGCTCCTGAAGTGTTCGACGTTAATAACCCAACAATGATTCTGACCACCATGATGTTGGTGGGCGGCGCGATGGGCAAATCAGCACAATTGCCATTACATACGTGGTTAGCGGATGCGATGGCAGGTCCAACGCCAGTATCAGCATTGATTCATGCGGCGACTATGGTAACGGCAGGCGTCTATTTAATCGCTCGCATGCATCCGTTATTTTTACTGACCCCTGGCGTATTGCTATATTGGGTTGGTGCCGTTGGTGCTTTAACTTTGACAATCGGTGGACTCTGTGCGTTGGCTCAGACCGATATCAAGCGTATTTTAGCCTATTCGACCATGAGTCAAATTGGCTATATGTTCTTAGCATTGGGCGTTGGCGCTTGGCAAGGGGCTATCTTCCATCTGATGGCTCATGCCTTCTTTAAAGCCTTGTTATTCTTATCGTCAGGTGCGGTCATTCTGGCAGTGCATCATGAGCAAAATATCTTTAAGATGGGTGGTTTGCGTAAGAAGATCCCCTTGGTATTTTGGTGTTATGTTGTCGGTGGCGGCGCGCTTGCTGCGATACCTTGGGTTACCGTTGGTTTTTACTCAAAAGAAGCGATTCTTTGGGAAACTTATGCTACGGGTCACCAAGTCTTATTTTATATGGGTGTATTCGGTGCTTTCTTAACGGCACTCTATACTTTCCGTATGATTTGGATTGTCTTTTTTGGTGTAGAAAAAACACCAGCGCATAAGCTATCTGGCGTGTCGTATTGGTTGCCACTTAGCGTGCTATTGGTGCTATCAACAGCAGTGGGCGCATTTATCACACCGCCATTACAAGGTGTATTGCCAGAAAGCGTTGGTCATTTATTAGAAGTGGCGAATCAAGCAGATGGTAAACATACCGCTGAGTTTATCGCCATGGGTGCGATGCTAGCAGGTTTAGTATTAGCGGCACTATTATATGTAGTGAATAAAGGTCGAATGCTCACAAGCTTTAAGCAGTCGCGAATCGGCGGCGCGCTATATTATTGGTGCTATAACGGCATGGGCTTCGATGCGCTATACGATTTAGTTTTTGTAAAACCCTTTTTATTCATTGGCCGCTTATTCAAAGCCGACCCTGTTGATAAGACTTGGAATATATTGCCAATGCTGGCGTCAGTGGGCAATAAAGCTTTGTCTGCAACGCAAACTGGGTCGCTTCGAGGCTATGCTGCAAGCTTTGGCTTGGGTGTCGCTGTACTGTTGGTGCTGGTAATGATGACGGTGGTATAAGATGATAGACTTACAACAAACGTGGATGCTGCCAGCATTGATTGCAATACCGTTTATTGCCGGATTGCTATGTTGGTTGGTTGAGCGGGTTAATAAACGTCTGCCGCGCTGGATTGCTTTAATCGGCATGATCTTGACTTTTGCGCTGTCGATAATGCTATGGTATGTCGGCGACTTCTCTGGCATGAGCACACAGGTCATTGCGCCTGAGTCTGCTGTGCCGTGGGTCGCTGAGTTTGCGGTGCCGTGGATACCTAGCTTTGGTATTAGCTTTCACTTGGCGATGGATGGTTTGTCGTTACTGATGGTTGGCTTAACCGGACTGTTAGGTGTGGCGGCAGTGGCGTGTTCTTGGAATGAGATTCAACGTCGCGTAGGCTTCTTCCATTTAAACCTTTTGTGGAGCTTAGGCGGGGTTATAGGCGTCTTTTTAGCCATCGATATGTTCTTATTCTTCTTCTTTTGGGAGATGATGCTGGTTCCTATTTACTTCTTGATCGCTATTTGGGGTCATGATGTGGTCGGTGGCAAGACCAAAGAATATGCGGCGACCAAATTCTTCCTTTATACCCAAGCTTCTGGGCTTATTATGCTCGCCGGTATTTTGGTACTGGTTATTATTAGCTATTCTTATCGCGGTGCGGTTAGCTTCAATTATAATGACTTGCTCGGTACGCCACTTGGCGGCTGGGAATTTCCGATCATGCTGTGCTTCTTTATTGGCTTTGCCGTCAAGTTGCCTATTATTCCATTCCACGGTTGGTTGCCAGATGCGCATGCGCAAGCACCAACGGCAGGTTCGGTGGATTTGGCAGGCGTATTAATTAAGACTGCGGCTTATGGTTTGATTCGCTTTGTATTACCGTTATTTCCCGCAGCCTCACAAGAGTTTGCGCCGATTGCCATGACTTTAGGAACGATTGGTATCTTTTACGGGGCATGGCTGGCCTTTATGCAGACGGATATGAAGCGTTTGCTTGCTTATACCAGTATCTCGCATATGGGCTTTGTAGTATTGGCCATTTATGCTGGAACCTTGTTAAGTTTGCAAGGCTTGATGATTCAGATGCTCGCGCATGGTTTAAGTTCAGCGGCACTGTTCATCATGGCAGGACAATTATATGAGCGTCTACATACTCGCGATCTGACTTTGATGGGCGGTATGTGGGGGCAGTTTCGCTATTATGCACCGATATTAATGTTCTTCTGTGCAGCCTTGTTAGGTATTCCTGGTACCGGTAACTTCATCGGCGAATTCATGATTTTACTAGGCTCGTTTGCTGATTATCCAGTATTTGTGGTGTTTGCAACCTTCAGTTTAGTATTGGCAGGGTTGTACTCACTAATCTTGATTCATCGTGCGCTATTCGGTGCTAATAATATTAAAGAAGTGGCTATGCACGAGACTAAATCACATGGTTTACCTGAGCGTCCACTAAAAGACTTGGGCAAGCGCGAGATATCATTGTTGCTCGTGTTAGCAATTGGGCTGGTATGGCTTGGATTATATCCGCAGCCGTTCCTTGATACCTCAAGCCATGCTATGCAGTGGATTAATAATGCGTATATCTATAATCAGGTAACACAAGTAGATGCGTCACAGTTACTTGATGCAATTGCAATGGAGGCACGTTAAGTCATGAATGAATTTACGATGAATGATTTGATGGGGCTGATGCCTTATGCACCTATCATTGCGGTAGTCATTACCGTATTGATAGTGATGATTGCTATCACTATTAAACGCTCGCACGTCGTCACTGGTACGATTACAGTGGCTGGTCTGAACGTCGCTCTGTTTACTTTATTTGGGCAAATAGGCGGCGTAATCAGTAGCGGTTCGGCATTGCCACAAGCTGAGCAGCTGTTTGTCATCGATAATTTCGCCCAGTTCAATATGGTGGTGATTCTTATCTGTGCACTGGCCTGTTGTACGCTATCGTATGCGTATTTGGTCAATCTTAAAGACAATAAAGATGAGTTGTATTTGCTTCTGCTTCTATCGACGACGGGCGCGCTACTCATGGTAAGTGCCCAGCATCTAGCCGCATTCTTTATGAGCTTAGAGCTGCTTTCAGTACCGCTATATGGTCTGCTTTCTTATACCTTTTTGCGTAACAAATCTTTGGAATCGGGGCTTAAGTATCTAGTCTTGTCGGCGACTGCGTCAGCGACTTTATTGATGGGTATGGCATTTATTTACGCGCAAGTTGGCTCATTAGGCTTTAAGCAGATCAGTCTTCAGCTAGGGAGTATGTTTGAGTCGCCGCTATTGATATTAGGCGCAGCGATGATGATGTTTGGGATTGCCTTTAAATTGTCAGCAGCGCCTTTTCATACTTGGACACCTGACGTTTATGAAGGAGCGCCTGCGCCTGTTGCCACTTATTTAGCCTCAGTCACTAAAGTGGCGATGATGGCACTGGCTGTCCGTTTCTTAATTGATACCGCGCTGTTGGCATTGCCATCGGTACAAATGCTGCTGATGGTAATGGCGACCTTATCTATTCTTGTCGGTAACTTATTGGCGGTACGTCAAACCAACTTGAAACGCTTACTCGGTTATTCCTCTATTGCTCATATGGGTTATGTGTTGATTATCATTGTGAGCATTGGGTCAGCCGCTGATAGTATCTCTAGCATGTATATGGCGGTTTATGCCTTTACCTCTATCGGTGCTTTCGGGGTTGTGACCTTGATGTCGAGCCCTTATCGTTTATCTGGTGAAGCGGGCGAGCTGATACATTATCAAGGGTTGTTTTGGCGTCGTCCGATACTCACTGCAGCGATGACTATTATGATGTTATCATTAGCAGGTATACCGTTAACGGCAGGTTTCATTACTAAGCTGTTTGCGATCTTGGCGGCGGTTCAAGGCACTCATTGGTTCTTAGCTGCCATGATTATATTAGGTAGTGCGATTGGTCTGTTCTATTATCTACGGGTGATGTTAACGTTATTTAAGCGTCCAAAAGAGTTTATTGAGTTTGACGTTGCAGGGCAGTGGGGTATTCGTATGGGCGGTCTCATGGTGATTGCGGTCACTGCGGTTATCGTCTTCTTCGGAGTGTTGCCTAATAGCTTAATTGTTTGGTCAAGCATGGCACGTATTTGGTAACGTGAGCGTTATAAAATACGATAAGTGCCAGCAGGTTAAGCTTCTGCCGTTACTTATAGAAAAACAAGATGCGCCTCGTTTATGATAAGCTTGGCGCATCTTTTTTGTTTGTCTTGCTAATAAATATTTAATAGCTTGTTCTGACAAATAATAGCCTTTTTATCAAAAAATAATGCCTAATAAAATTATAAGTGATTTCTTATGAGTGACAATATTCAAACCGTAAAAGTGCTCAGCAAAACTACCTGGACGCCTAGTTTATTTAGCTTTACGGTCAGCCGTCCCGATAGCTTCAAATTTACTGCTGGGCAATTCGTACGTTTAGGGGTTAACCCCAGTAAGCTGCAATACTATCAACAAAGCAAACAGCAACAGACCAAAGAAGAGCAACAAGGCGAAGAAAGAAATCAAGCGTCAGAGTCTGCACCTGATGAAGACATCTTTCGCGCTTATTCTATCGTCTCATCGCCCTTCGATGAGACGATAGAATTCTTCTCTATCGTCATTCCTAATGGCGCATTTACCTCGCAATTGCAGCATTTACAAGTTGGTGATGAGCTGTTGCTTAATACCCTGCCATTTGGATTTTTAACCTTAGCGCGTTATCAAAAACCGCACCCAAAAGACTTGTGGTTATTGGCTACCGGCACGGGCTTAGCACCATTTTTATCGATGCTGCAAGACCTGCAAACATGGGAAGACTATGAGCATATTGTGCTGGCATACAGCGCCCGCTCATTTGAAGAGCTGGCCTATGTCGATAAGATTAAACAGCTCCAAGACGATTTTGGTAGCTTGGTGGATACTCCAGCACAGCTGATTTTTATCCCTATTGTGACTCGTGATCCAGTTGCGGGCGCATTGACAGAGCGCTTACCTAAGTTATTATTAGACGGGACCCTACAAAAACACGCAGGTATTGCGTTAGATATTGATAGCACCCATACGATGCTATGCGGTAATCCTGACATGGTAGAAGATACCAAAGAAGCGCTCAAAAAATTGGGCTTGGTGATGAATCGACGCGGCGAGGGTAATATTGCCGTAGAAAATTACTGGTAAATTAAGCCCAATAAAAAACGCCGCGACTCTATCAATGTAAGGTAGCGGCATATTGCTTTAAAATAATGAAATTTAATAGTTTATAACTGCTCGTTATTCTTGGCTAGGTTCAGTTGCATCCTCCAACGGATTGATAGGACCTTTCATCAATTTGGGCTCATTATTGTCACTATCATCGTCATTAATGATATCTTCGCCACTACTGCCACCTAATAAGTCACGGTAATTAACCTGGGTCTTGAGGATGAGTTGTTCTTCTTCGACCTCGCTATAATTCACTTGCACTTTATGCAGGGTGCTCATTATTTTTTGGTTCTTTTTCAGCCAGCGATGAATATCTAGATAAATGATGTCGTCTTTGGCGCGGGCGATATTAATATAGGTTAAGATAGCGCCCAATGGGTCTTTTTTGAGTACGCTATGATAGAACCAAATAGCAAGTTTAATGCCTTGGCGCTTCATAAAGGATTCGCAGCGTAAATTGAGCACATCCGTATAAGTCAGCTGACCAAAGACAAAGCGCTGTACGTTGCGATCGAGTTGAAGATGAACGAGACTAAAGTTACTGGCGACTTCCAGATAAATACCTGCAACGTTAATCGTACAATATAAGCGAAGCCATTCGTCATGTAGCTCGACACGCAGCTCTAAGATAGACTTCACATTATCAGTGACGAATTTCTGTAGCGCATCATTAACATACTTTTGCGGTACCGGTAATGCCAGCTCGTCATCAAGCTTATCAGTGGTTTTGTTATAGAGTTTTTTGATGGCGTGGGTTAGGCTTTCCCAACCATCGCTAAAGGACTCGTTAGAATGGAAGTCAATATTATCCGAAAAATTATCGAAGTTATCGGTATTATCAAAGTTGCTCAAACTTATTATCCTTATGTTTGATTATAATATATTTGGTTAGCGCCCATAATAAAGGGCAGCCTTTATAAAGACTGATATGGCAAAGTAAGTCACTAATTGAGTAGTTATAAAATTAGTATGTTATAAGGTTTGCAGGTTACAAAATAGTTAATTGCAATATAGGTAATAAAAATAGTATATAGCAAAATAGCATGGTGCAAAACTGATGCGCCCGTATTGTAGCAAATAACCTAACTATACTAATAACGCAGTACTAATAAGGTATTGAGAAAAACCGCGCCATTGATAGTTTATTGCTATAAATCTTGCGTCAAACATACATTTATAAAAGATATAGAGTGAAGAATGGGTATGGATTTTTTAGGTTTTACCATCGATATAGCCACATTGACGGATAGCGCTTTAACGCTATTATTTAAAGTTATCTTGGCGCTGTTTATATTTATAGTGGGCCGCTGGCTGGCCAAAAAAGCAGTTACTGTTACCAACCGTATTATGGTACGTAGCCGTATAGATGATACTGTTGCTAGCTTTTTAGGCCGCTTGCTGTACGGAATCTTATTGGTGATTGTGGCCTTAGCGGCGCTGAATCAAGTCGGCGTGCATACGACTTCGGTGGTGGCAATCTTAGGCGGCGCGGCTGTTGCGATTGGCCTCTCATTAAAAGATCAGCTGTCAAACTTCGCGGCTGGGATTATGATTGTGACCTTTCGTCCGTTTGTACGCGGCGACTATGTACAGATTAAAACCTTTACCGGCACTGTCACTGAGATTACTTTGGTCAACACCCATCTGACCACCATTAATAACCATGATATCATCATTCCAAACAGCGATATTACCACTTCAGCAACTACCAATTATACTGCGCTACCCAGTCGCCGCGTGGATATCACTATTCGTATTGGCTATGACGCTGATATCAAAACCGCTAAAAACATTATGTTAGATTTGGCTAGAGACAATGCTGTCGCTTTTAGTGATCCTGCACCGATTGTACGTGTGACCAATTTAGGTGAAAACTCGGTTGATTTGACCTTAAACGTTTGGACAACTAATGATGACTGGTGGGCGATGCAGTGTGAGCTGCTTGAGCAATTTAAATACGCGCTTGATGACAATAAAATTGACATTCCATTCCCGCAGCGTAGTGTTCATGTCAAAGGTTTGGATATGCTGGTAAATAATATGGATCAATCACAAAAGTTGCCCATGACTAAAGACGAATAGCTTTTGAACATGATTAAAGGTCATCAGGTTTAAAGGCTATCATGCTTAAAGATTAGTAGGTGTAAAATCAGGTTTACAGGTTGAGGTTACAGATAGGGATTAGGGAGCTTTAGACGCGATAAGATATCAATCTCAAAGCTTTCCATTTCGTCTTGTTCCGCTTGTCCAAGCATATGATCAAAGCCAAATAAGTGCAGGACGCCATGAATTAATAAATGGCTAATATGCTGGGCAACGTCTTTTTCTTGCTCAGCGGCTTCACGCACCACCACTTCATGACAAATAATCAGTTCGCCCAATGGCAATGTCGGCATCAGCTCAATAATATTAGCCGGCATCTCGCTTGGATAAGATAAAATATTAGTCGGATTATCCTTACCACGTGCCTCTAGATTTAACGCCCGTCCTTCAATGCTATCAGTAATGTAAATATCTAAAGCTTTGGGCTTTTGCGCCCATAACTCATCATCAACGTCAGTAAAGTAGGGTAGCATCAGGCCATCTTTAAGTTGCTCATTAATATAGTCTAATGTTGCCATTAGGGTTGGTCGTAAAATATCTTCGGCGTAAAAAGTGCTTAATAGCTCGGCATCAGCACCGTCTATATCAAAACTGTCTGCTGCGCTAATGTTCAATTCAGCAAGTTCGGTATTGTTATGGTCGTTTTTATCATTAGACTGAGTCATTATTCTGTTCTCCGTAATGTATCCTAAGTTCGTGTTGTAGTGTTCATGAGCTATTATAGTATTGAACGCTGTAGTAAGTATGATAAGGGAATAGGTATAATAAGCACGCAGGCAAGCTATTGAATGATTTGCTTATTGACTATAGCGAAGTTGACTAATGCTGCTAATATTGAGTGTCATAAGCCAATAACTAACCATTATAAAAAACACATTAAAATGTGAATTTTACTTTTAATAGTGCTATTTTTAGTAATAATGAATTTTCATAAAAATAACCCAGTAGCGGATTATAGCCGCTAAATTATAATAAGGATAAATGATGTTAACACTTTACGGTTATAAACGATCAGGCAATAGCTACAAAGCAAAGCTAACTTGCGAATTATTAGCACTTGATTATAAATGGGTAGAAATAGACATTATCGCTGGTGATAATAAACAAGATGATTTTTTAGCTATCAATCCTTTAGGTCAAGTACCAGTATTACAGATAGAAAAGTTACAGATAAATACAAGTAATAATACAAGCAGCTCCGACTCTAATAGTACTGATCAGTCTACTACGTTATTAGAGTCCAATGCCATCATACGCTATCTAGCGAATGATTCGTGGCTGATTCCAGCTGACCCGATACCCTATGCACAAATGTGGCAGTGGTTACTGTATGAGCAAAATGAAATCAGAGCCAATATTGGTCCTATTCGTTTTATCAAAACCCATCCTGATACGACTGCGCATCGCCAAGAGGAATACCAGCGAAAATTTAGTAAAGCACAAGATGCTCTGAGCTATCTAGATAAGCAATTTAGCAATCGTCAATTTATCTTAGGGGATAACGTCAGTCTGGCTGATATAAGTCTGTATGCTTATAGCCATGTCGCTGATAAAGGCGGAATTGATATGTCAGCATATCCGCATCTAAAGGACTGGTTTAAACGTATTGAAAGCTTGGAATATTATGTGCCACTTTAACAAATATGGGAAGAGGTTAATAATACGGTTAAATTTATAAAAGTAGGTAAATTTAGACCATAAAAAACCGGATATCATATCCGGTTTTTTTTAATATAAAGCTAAACGTTGAAGATGATGAATTCAATAGTGTCCGTTATAGTCTGGTTGCAAATTCAGCGATGGCTTCTTTGCGTTCTTGTTCAGCCATCCGCTCTTGTTTGCGTTTTACTTTTAGTGTCTCTTGCTCCTCGTCGAACACATCATAAGCTTCGACGATTTTTTGTACCAATTGATGGCGTACCACATCTTTTGAATCAAACTTAGTAATATGAATCTCATCAATACCGCTTAAGATATCTAACGCTTGGGTCAGACCAGATTTAGTACCACGCGGCAAATCTACTTGGGTTATGTCACCAGTAATTACTGCACGTGAACCAAAGCCTAAGCGCGTTAGGAACATCTTCATCTGCTCAGGAGTGGTGTTTTGTGCCTCATCTAAGATGACAAATGAGTTATTGAGCGTACGTCCGCGCATATAGGCGAGCGGTGCCACTTCAATCTCTTGGCGCTCAAGCATTTTACCTACTTTTTCAAAACCTATCATCTCATAGAGCGCATCATATAATGGACGAAGATATGGGTCAATTTTTTGGGTCAAGTCCCCCGGTAGGAAGCCCAGTTTTTCACCAGCCTCAACTGCTGGTCGCACTAATAAAATACGCTCAATCTCATTACGCTCTATCATATCAACGGCACAAGCGACTGCCAGATACGTCTTACCGGTACCCGCAGGGCCAATACCAAAGGACACGTCAGAGTTTAAAACGTTCTTGACATAGCGCTGTTGATTGCCGCCGCGTGGAATGATTTTACCTTTACGTGTACGTAGAGTTATAGGCGTAAAGTCACTAGCTGAGTCTAAATCGTCTGCATTGTCGCTTTCATTACTATTGACATTATTATCAACATTGCCGTCGTCACTGTCATCATCGTCTTCTATATCTTGGTCACGCGAGGTGCTCGATTGAATAATGAGGTGCAGCTCTTCTGGAGTAATGTCTTTTGTATTTTGAGCTTCATCGACCAGTTTATATATGATGTGTTCACCGCGCTCAACATCTGCCAAATCACCACTCAGGCAAAAATCACCTTGGCGCTGGCTAATTTTGATATTAAGGCGCTCTTGGATATATTTCATGTGCTTGTTATATTCGCCAAGCACGGTTTTAAGTTGGGCTGGGGTCAATGATTCGAATTTTATGCGGCGGCTCATGGAGTCAGTCAAGCGATTATCCTTGTATTGATTGCCCTATTAATAATGGTCATATCTCATAACTTTGCAGTTATAAAAACAACCTTCTTAATGGGGCTAATTATATAAATTGGGGGTTAATAAGAGATTAAAGCTAAAGCACTTCATTTTTTAATGTTATTACTAATATAAAGTTATTATAAACACAGATACTACCTTCATTATGGTTGATAGTTTTTAAATTTCAAGCAATGCATGGCACTGGATGAAGCTGTTTTTGTATGCTGATTGCAATCGCGAAGTCAGTCGTAAATACTAATCTAGTAACTATATCTTCCATTCATGGTACAGCAAAATAAAAGCATAGCAAATGACTGAACTAAGCGCTAAATAGCAGGTAATAGATATGGCATATACCGCGACGTTACGGACTTCTGAGCAATTTGTGGTAATCTATTGGTCAACTTATCGCCGTGTTTAATCCTTGACCTTACAGTAGTAACAGAAAGATAAGTCTTTCAATATAATTAAATCTTATGAATAATCATAAAGCGCTCATCAAAGGCGCATTAAGCAGAGCATATTAGGAATAATAATCATGAAAAATGCAGATATAAAAGCTAATAATAATGAGAAAACTGATGCTAAGCATTTAAGTGAAAACTCAGATTTATTGATTAAGCAACAAGTGACTGATCAGCAGGTACTTATCGTTGGTGGCGGGCATGTCGGTTTGTCCTTTGCGTTATTACTCGCACATCATGGCATTGCTAGTACTTTGCTTGAAAAAAACCGCTATCCAACTGTTGGTCCAGAAGACGATCAGACACGCAGTCATTATTTAGACAGCCGCAATACTGCTTTGTCACGGCGGACGGTAGAGATTTATCAAGAAATTGGGTTGTGGGCGCAGCTGCAAAGTCATGCTTGCCGTATTGATGCGGTGCAGATTAGTGAACAAGGTAGCTTTGGGCGGGCGCAGTTGAATAAGACTGATGAGAAAGTCGACTCCTTTGGGCAAGTGATGGAAAATGCTTGGCTGGGTCGTAAGCTGTTATTAGCCGCGCAACATGAGTCGCTGATTACCTTAATAGACAATGCGGCGGTCACTAGTATTGATCAACAGACAGATGGGGTGACGCTCACTTTTAATTATTATGATGAAAACGAGCATGAGCAGCAATTGCAAGGCAGTGTATTGGTTGCTTGTGATGGACGCGATTCTACCGTGCGCCAGCTACTCAATATTGGCATAACCACTTATGATTATGAGCAAACGGCTATTGTTGGGGTAGTGGAGACCGATAAGCCGCATGAGCACGTGGCGATTGAGCGCTTTAGCCCCGCAGGACCACTGGCAGTATTGCCGCTGATCGATCCAGAAGGTGATGGCAATGATGATTATCAGACAGGTTTTAGGCGTTCAGTGGTTTGGGTCTGCCCAACAGGAGAGGAAACGCAATATTTAGAGGATGATGCGCACTTCTTACAGACGTTACAGCAAGCCTTTGGTCAGCGTGCTGGCAAGTTTGTAACAGCCGGTCGTCGCGGTGCTTATCCATTGACGCGAGTGTTAGCAAAAGAACAAGTTGATGGGCGCTGTGTCATTATGGGCAATGCCGCGCATACTTTGCATCCGGTGGCGGGTCAAGGGTTTAACCTCTGTATGCGGGACGCGCATGTATTGGCGCAGATGCTCAGTACGCAAGTATTAAAAGGTGGCGACATCGGCGATCCGCAATTGCTAAAACGTTATGAGAAATCACGTCAAACCGATCAAAAACGCGTCATTCGCTTTTGTGATGCGGTAGTACATGGTTTTACTCATCCGAATCCTGCGATTAAGCTGGCACGTAATGTGGCCTTGGTTGCCTTTGATAAATTACCAAATATTAAGCCATTGGTTGCTAATTATGCGATGGGCTTAAAGTCTTAGCGTTTAAAAATAAAAAGCTAATAATTAAATAATATTGCGGATAGCTTTTGGCCTCACTCGATGCAGTGACCCTTACTGATTAAAGGATATATTATGAAAAACAATCACACGCTTATTATCGGTGGCGGTATTGTTGGTGCCACTCTTGCGCTAAAGCTAGCACAAGCCAACCGGCCTGTCACTTTGATTGATGCCAGCCCTAAGTGTAATGAAGCAGATTGGGCAGTTAGACTTGCTCAGCGTGATGCGCGTGTTTATGCGCTCAGTCTCGCCAGTATTGGCCTATTAAAAGAGGTGGGCGCGTGGCAAAAGATAGTGGAGTCAGGGCGTAAGGCGGACTATTCGCAAATGCAGGTCTGGCAGCTGAATGGTATCGGCGAGCTAAAGTTTGGTGATGAAGGTCTTAGTAACGAAAGTCTTGATGCTAAAAGCTTTGGTAATAAAGGCTTTAATGACAATTTTAATCAAGCTAGCTCTTCGCCAAAACTACTCGGTAGTATGGTGGAGCCTTTTGTTATTGAGTATGCGCTGTGGCAGCGTATGCAGGAAGAAGATGTTAGCGGCTATCTGACCGTTATCGCAGGGCAAAAAGTCGTAGAGATGGATTGGTTAGGGGCGCAGCAAGGCTACCGCGTCACGCTAGAGGATGGTGCAGCTATCGAGGCAGCACTGTTGGTAGGTGCAGACGGTCGCGGCTCGTTTGTGCGCAAGCAAGCAGGGATTGAGCTGGATACTTTAGATTATAACCAGACCGCGATTTGCTGTGCCATTCAAACCGCCAAACCGCATCAAGCGACTGCCCGCCAAGCGATGCTGCCCACCGGTACGCTAGCGCTATTGCCATTAGCAGATATCACAGTAGAGGATAAGGCCAATCCGCAACATTGGCAATCTGTGGTCTGGACATTACCGCGCAATCAAGCTTTGGCACTTATAGAAGAGCCGCCGCGAGTTATCGCTGATAAATTGGCGGCTGCTAGTACTTATGAGCTTGGTGCTATTAGTCAGATTGAATCTATCGCCAGCTTCCCATTAGCTGCGCAGCAGGCGAAAAGCTATATCGCTGACAATTTAGTATTGATTGGTGATGCTGCTCATGGCGTACATCCGTTAGCAGGGCAAGGGCTAAACCTCGGGATGCTTGATGTCCTAGCGTTAAGCGCACAATTAGAGAACGACTTTGCCCGCAGTAGCGGTACTTTATGGGGCGTGAGTCAAACCTTACGCACTTATGAGCGTACGCGCCGTCCACATAACAGTCTGATGATGCACAGCTTTTCGGCATTAAACTGGTTATTTGCTGGCGAGTTGGCACAATCACGGCCTGTGCAGCAGATTCGTAATGAAGGCATGTATCGCGTTAGCAAAATAAAGCCGCTAATGCGTTTGTTTGCTAAGCAGGCGAGTGGAGTTTAAAAGTTTAAGCATCATGAGGAAAGAGTCATAAAAACTAAGTTATGGACAACAATGTTAATTATGGCAGGCGCTTTGACATTATCAGCATGTCAGACTCTTTCGGTATCGTCTTCTGAGCCAAACTCTGTGTCTAAAAGTTCTGATAACTATAAAAGTGAAAGTTATGGAAATCAAAATATTATCACTTTAGTACCAGATGTTCCTGATTCAGATGGCGATGGCGTCTTAGATGATGTAGACGCGTGCCCTGGAACCCCACTGCATACTGTAGTGGATAACACAGGTTGTACCATAGTGGTTGATGTAGGGGGCCTTGAAATGGAGTTTCATGGGTTTTTCCCACCGATGAGCAGTCAATTACCCCCTATTTATCATCTAGAATTTGCAAAAATTGAAGAAAAACTTAATGAATATCCAGACGCCACTGTTTTTATTTTTGGTCATGTCGCATCAAATGAAACTAATAAAGACTCTTTAGCGACCTTTGGTTTCGAGTCTTTACCGCGTAATCGGGCACTTATTGTCAAAAATATGTTGGTACTAGAACATAATATTGCTTCTGAGCGTATCCATACTTATGATTGCTCAAACAATATCTTGCTATGGATACAGACGCTTTAGACCGTAACTTTGAAGTGCTCACTCTCAAAAATGTTGAGTCAAAAGACAGCCGCGTAACTTTGATGGCAAGCACTGAAGTGAATGACTTAATGGATCTTGAATATGTATCTTATACAAGAAAATATGGTGAATACGCAAAGCGCTGTGACAAGTTTGAATAGCGGTATAAATGATGGTTAATTATTATCAAATATTAAATTTACGCATCACCCTAAAGCCGAAAACACCACCATCAGCACCGGCGAGACAATATTAATAATAAAGCCAAAACTAATAGCCAGCGGCACAACTTTTAGGCCGCCTGACTGCTGAATAATCGGTAACGTAAAGTCCATGCTCGTTGCACCGCCAAGTCCTACCGCTGCCGATGGATACTGGCGCATAAATACCGGAATAAAAATCAGTGCAAAAAACTCGCGTATCAAGTCATTAAAGAGTGCCACACTTCCCCAAATCGCCCCATAAGCATCGGTCATAACGATAGCCGATAGCGAATACCACCCAAATCCTGAAGCCAGTGCTAGCCCTTTCGTCCATGAGACATCCGTAAACAACAGCGCAAATATTAGCCCACCAACCAATACCGATAGCGTAAAGATAATACTCATCTCCACACCACGTTTATTCAGCAGCACTTCTTTAAGCGTGATGCCTGAGCCTTTTAGACCAATACCAACTAGCAGTATTAACAGCATCAGCATAATTGTCATAGTGGTGTCATGTGGCATATAAGCGGCTGGCAAGAAGTGCCCGATGATAAAGCCGAGTACCACACAAATAACTTGAACTAAACTGCCACGAATACTAACGCGGTGCTGCTGAGACTTAGCGCTTGGCTTTTTGGCATGCCACGGGTGCAGATGATCAAACAGCATCAGCGCAAGTAACCCTGTACCGATAGTCAATATCGATAATACCGTCACATAAAGCGCAATCTCTCCCAGCTGACTGCCTAATTCTTCGACTTGCGACAGCTCAATACCGATGAGGGTTAAGATAATAAAGATCAGATAAGACAAGCCTTTATCCGCAAACTTAGTTAGCTTTGGGTTGCTAGGAATAACAAAGCCAATAAATAGCGGCATTAAGACTAAAACAAGGGTGACTAGGCTTTGCATGAGGGCAGGCTCGTAAATTTTTTACTAAACCGGCGATTGTAACATAACAAGATATAAAATCTGGAATGGCTAGGCAAAATTCATCGTTAGAAGAGGCGAATATAAGCAATCTATTACGCCAGTCGTTTTGTCTGCTTCAGCTGGCTTATTTATTGACGGCTCAATGGCACTTATCAAAGGCTTATCTGCTAAATCAGGATAATATTTTCAATAATGACCTCCGCGACTTTTACAGCGTTGATAAGCCGATTGAGCTATTAGCGTCGCTAACTGCAACTGTCCGGATAGTTGAAAGTACGCCAGCTTATCGAGTGTCGCGGCACTATGTCAAGGGCAGGTGAAGACAGAAGCCTCAGGTGGCATTACGCCTGAGAGTGTCCAAGCCGTCGCACAAACGGCGTTGATTTTATCAGTACCACCGCGTTAGACATTGGGCTTGATTTCAGCTCTTAGTTTTGATGGCTTCAGTAGCCTTAAAAGTATCATTATTTAATAGTTTAACGATCGCTTGATCATCGTTTTTGAGCTTTGAATTAGTTGATATTGCAACGCCCAAAAATCAGGTGAAGTTAATGATTTAATTAGGTTATCCGCCTATGATACAATGCCGCTGCTAACCGCCTATTGGGTCATCGCTGCACACGCACGATGGCCTTATCTTTTTGCCGATGGAAAAGTGAGCGTTCAGTGGATACTGAAATTATCAAAATTATCTTAGCTTTTATGGTGCTGATTAATCCGTTTAGCGCCCTGACGCTATTTTTGGATTTAACCCGTGGCTACTCGATGCATAATCGACGTAAAGTTGCCCGTATTTCCTGTCTGACCATTTTTATCACCATCAGCTTTTTTACGGTGGTAGGCGAGTCAATGCTCAACATACTGGGTATCTCTATCGGCTCGTTTCAGATGGCTGGCGGGATTTTAGTGTTTTTAATTGCTATTAATATGATGAATGGTGATGGTAATCCGGTCAAACCGGATCAAGAAAACTTCGACGTCGATCATGTACAGCATAACCCGCCAACCACGGCCGCAGCGGTGGTACCGCTCGCTATTCCGATGATGATTGGTCCTGGCGGTATCTCGACAGTGATTATTTATTCTTCACAAATCTCTGGCATACTTCGCGTGTCTGCGGTACTTATCGCCGGTTTGCTGATTAGTATTTTTTGTTATCTAGCCTTAATGGCAGCAGGGCGTATCAGCCGTTTGCTGGGTGATACCGGACTCAATATTATGAGCCGAATTATGGGTATGCTACTAGCGGCAGTTTCTATCGAGATTATCGTCACCGCTCTGCGTACGTTGTTTCCTAATTTGATGTAAAGGTTTTCTTAGTACCTCTTGCTAGAATTATATTTGCTAGAACTATATTGGATTATCACACCCAAAATTTATCACTCTATCAGCACTTCTCATCAAAATTTTGGCTGCTTAAAAATTAAGCAGCTTATGACACTCCTCTTATATAAAAAATATGACAAAACAGGAAGGCTGACCTATAACCATGGCTATATGTTAGCCTCTCAATTCTGGTAGCTTTCAACCATATTTTATCAATCAAAACGCCTTAACTAGAGTGTCTCCGCAGTCCTATCAATCACCAAAAGTCTCCCTTCTAAACAGCATTCATGAAAATATGTTATAGTAAAACCTCTTTATTTTCAGCAGGAGATGATATTGATTAAGCAACAGATTGCTATTTTAGGTGCAGGTCCAAGCGGTTTGGCACAATTGCGTGCTTTTGAAGCCGCCCGTTTAGCAGGTGTTAAAAACTTGCCGGAAATAGTTTGTTATGAGAAACAAAATGATATCGGCGGTATGTGGAATTATACCTGGCGCACTGGTCTCGATAGAAATGGTGAGCCGGTACATGGCAGCATGTATCGCTATTTGTGGTCGAACGGCCCAAAAGAATGCTTAGAGTTTGCAGATTATTCGTTTGAAGAGCATTTTGGTCAACCTATTCCGTCATATCCCCCGCGTGAAGTCTTAAAAGACTACATCATGGGTCGAATTGATAAGCAAGATGTGCGCAAATATATTCGCTTTGAGTGCCCTGTACGCTGGGTTACCTTTGATGATGAAACCCAAAAATTCACAGTTACGGTCATGAACCATAAAACCGGTGAGCAAGAGACCGACGAGTTTGATTATGTCGTCGTGGCTACTGGTCACTTCTCAACCCCGAATATGCCTTATTTTGAAGGCTTAGAAGAATTTTCTGGTCGCGTTCTGCATGCCCATGACTTCCGCGATGCTTTAGAGTTCCAAGATCAAGACATTTTATTGGTGGGTAGCAGCTATTCAGCAGAAGATATTGGTACACAGTGCTATAAGTATGGTACTAAGTCAGTCACCATTAGCTATCGAAGTAAGGCGCTTGGTTATGACTGGCCCGAGGGTATCAAAGAGGTGCCATTACTGACCCACTTTGAAGGCGATGTCGCGCACTTTGCAGATGGTACTAGTCAAATTTATGACGCTATCATTATGTGCACGGGTTATTTATTCCATTTCCCATTCTTGCCTGATGAGTTACGTCTACAAACCCATAATTGCTTGTACCCAGCCAATTTATATAAAGGTATATTCTGGCAGCCTAATCCCAAGCTAATTTATTTAGGTATGCAGGACCAGTACTTCACCTTTAATATGTTTGATGCGCAAGCATGGTACGTGCGGGATGTCATCCTAGATGACATTCAATTACCTGAGTTAGTGGCACGCGAACAAGATGAGCAGCAATGGCTCGCGCGTCACGAGCAACTTAGTAGCGTCAACCATTCAATTGAGTTCCAAGCGAGCTATATTCGTGATTTGACCAATGCCACAGATTATCCAGAGTTTGCGGTTGAGAAGCAGGGGGATATTTTTAAGGAGTGGCAAAAGGATAAAGTCGCAGATATTATGGGCTTTAGAGAAAAAGCTTATCGTTCTACTTTAACAGGTACTTTAGCGCCTGAATTGCCAGTGCCTTGGTTAAGCGTTCTTGATGATTCGTTAGAGCACTATTTAAACTTATCATTTGTGAAAAGTAAAATAAAGAAAGCCAGTTAATTATCAATATATAATCATTATTTTATTAAGCCAAACACGTATGCTATGCGTGTTTGGCTTTTTTGCTTATGCTTATGCTTATGCCTATCTTAGCTTTAGTATTAGTTCTGATATCAGCTTTGGTATAGATGCCATGCTAAGTACAACATCAATAAGCCTACTAAGGCATCCAATATATTCCATGCTTTTGGCTGTGCAAATATTGGTTTTAGTAACCACGCACCATAGCCTAATGCAAAAAAGAATAAAAATGAGGCACTGACTGCGCCGCTAGCGAAGACCAGTTTGCTGCTCGCACCGGTTGATACCATTCCTACCAGTACTAAAGTATCTAAATAAACGTGCGGATTCAGCCATGTAAAGCCAAAACATAACAATAAGGCTTTTTTTAAGCTAGTAACCACTTGTCCCTCAGCAGTTAATGTATGCGATAAGCGCACGCTGGCATATAAGCTTTGTAAACCGTAGCCAAGCAAAAATACCACCCCTGTGAGCTTGGCAATAGTAACCAGTTGCGGGTATTGAGAAGTTACTGCTCCAAATCCTGCCACACCCGCCGATATAAGTAATGCATCACTGACCGCGCAAAACAGACAGATAATAAAAATATGCTCGCGTTTAATTCCTTGCTTGAGGACAAAAGCATTTTGTGAGCCAATCGCTAGAATCAGCGATAGTCCTAGTAATAGACCAGAAAAATAATCAGTAGCATGCATAATGTGTGCTTTTTGGGTAATAAAACGTTGACGTTTGCTTACTGGCAGAGCGGTAAAAAACTGTTAAGATACGTTATTGAATCAGCGCATGCAATTATAATATAGGCGAGGAGCAGAGTAGGTTATGGTCATAAGTTTGACGAGAATGCTACAGTCATTTGGACAAGCACATGATGACCTGCCGACAACGGCTGCCAAAAATGTGCAGCAAGCTGCTGCTAATAATGCTAATAATGAAGCTAACCGCGATGACAACAACAGTACCAGTATGGGTGATGACCAAAAAGCTCCAATTGCTTCACCGCTTACCGCACCCCAACGTGTCGAACGTATTTGTAATGCCTTAGCGCAAGTGAATGATATTCGCACGCCAACACCGTTGACGGATCGATACTTGGCTAACCGTGCGCAGTTGCGCCCGACCAATCGCCCTCCTTTTGATCCTGATACTTTATGGTATCTCAAATATGGATGTTGCCCGATTATGACTGAGCTTGTTGATGTGGTCGATGAGGCCACTTTAAATGCCATGCCTATTGAGGCAGTGGCTGTTCTAGACCGGATAAATGGCAAACTAAAACGCTACCACGACTGGAGCGATGAGCTGAATGAACAGCAACAACAACAGCATAATGAGCGTCAGTTTGTGATTGATAAGCTGGTGAGTGAGAGTATTCCAGAAGCGCTACATCATTATGAACAGCTGCTACGTTTTAGTCCCCATCGTACTAAAAACCGTACGGTACAAGGTAATATGACGGCGGGCGGTATGCTTACTGATTTGTTCCTAGAAGTTGATTATGAACTCGATGAATTGTTAGATGAGCTGCATCAAACGGTAATGAGCCGTCTGGCCTCAACCCATCGCTATGTTAAAAGTCGCACTAAAAGCTAACGTTGATTGTCACACTACAAATAAGAGACGCATTGCATAACAATATAAGGCTTTAATACGGCCTTATTTTTTTGTTTAATAGTATATGCTTAATAACTCTTTAATAGTGAAAGTGAGTAGCTCAAGCACGCTTTGAATTAATCAGAACTATAAAAACAATAAGTTTAGTAAATAATTTAATAAGGATAAGATGATGACCCAAATAACTGCCATGCTAGTGATGTTTGTTTTATACGGTGTGCTGCCAGCAGCTGGGTTATATTTGGGCTACCGTGGTATCAAAAAAGTCACTGCGCCTAAGATGCTGGAATATAAAGCCATGCCTCAGTTGGGTTATATTCCGGAAAAGAGCTTACCAGATGCGGTAAAAACAGTGCTTGCTGAAATTAATAAAAAAGGCGACAAGCTGCGCGTTATTTATGGTGATACCAATAACGATGGCAAGATTGATGATACTGATTCGGTCACTGAAACCTACATTATGATTCAAAATCTGATGGATAAACATATTCCACAAGCAGTAGCAGATTACCGTCGTTTGCATGATCTAGATGGTGCGCGTGTTGACAGTACCAAGATTAAACATTCTAATGTCACCGGAAAAGAAGCACTATTAGAGGTGCTTGGAACCATTAATGTACAATTTGATGACTTGCTTGATGCGTCATATCATCAAGATGGGCAAAAACTACTGGTGACCAATCGTTATCTGCAACAGCGTTTTGATAATTCCGCCTCTAATATGCAGGTTCAACGTGTTACCAATGACACTCTTAATGACGACGTTAATAAGGATGTTATTGGTAAGTCTATTCAGAATCCTACCATTGACAAAACTACCATTGATAAAATTAAATTGTAAATGGTCAGTTGTGAATGATAGAGGCGACCGATAAAAGGAAAGCGGACATAGCAGATAAAGGACGAACAGGTATGAGTATATTGCTAGGCGTTGGGGTAGTTACCATGGTTACTATCTTATACATGGGTAAGAAGGGCTGGCAAGCACTGCACAAAGTGGTTGGTATTACCCCAGGCGTGCTTACTTACCAAGACCCCAATGCACCATTATTGTTATCGGCTATCACATGGCAAAAACTAGACTTCAATGGGCAGCATCTGAGTAGTTTGTCAGACAGTCAATTGCGTCAATTGCAGCGTATCGATAAAAAGGCAGCCGCTTACCATAATGACCAGCAGAATTTACAAGAACAAGGCCGTATATCAGCGGTTAGCGAAGAGCAATTTGTACTACATAAACTGTTATATACACGGCTACCTGAGATGTTAGCCAGTCACTATCGCTTGCTGGGCTTTAAGAAGGGTTTGTTAAGTGTTACGAATAATGCAAAAGCTAGCAGCACCGATGATGCCAAACAGGCTGAAGCCAGTAAGCTATTGCAGGAAGCTTTGGATAATATCGAAAGGCGCTTAGATATATTATTAGAAACACTCGAGACCCAGAGCTTACAAGAACTACGCGTGATGAAAAACTATTTAAACAGTCAAAACTAAGTCATTTTCTTCGCAACATAAAAATTTGCTTTGTACAATAAAAAGCTGCCAATGATAATTTACCATTGGCAGCTTTTTAAATGACTGCTTTTTTCTAAACAATCAACTGTTAACGCTGATTATTGCGGTCACGCGTATTTCGTGAACCACGACTGGCCGGACTTGCACTACTTTTAGGTTTAGCGCTATGACTACGATTGTCATCACTGCGACGAGCTTTTAGCGGCTTGTCCTTGATACGTTCTTGCTTACGTTTAGCAGCACCGTGTAGACCGGTGCCATGACGTGGGCGCATACTTACCAGGTCCGTTAGCGTATTGATGTCTTTTTTATCTAGTTCTAAAAAACGACCTGTGCGTAGCTCTTTTGGTAACGCAATGCTGCCATAGCTGGTGCGTAATAAACGACTGACTTTAAGTCCTTGTGACTCAAATAGACGGCGTACTTCGCGATTACGACCTTCTTGTAGTTTGACGTGATGCCACTTATTGACGCCTTCACCGCCGCCTTCTTTGATGTCCTCAAACTTAGCCAAGCCGTCTTCTAACATGACGCCTGTGGTCATCGCCCGAGCCATATCTGGGGTCACGTCACCCAATACGCGTACGGCGTACTCACGGGTGACTTCACTGGAGGGATGCATCAAACGATGCGCCATCTCACCATCATTGGTAAATAGTAGCAAACCTGTGGAGTTGATATCCAAGCGTCCAACCATCACCCAGCGATCGTGGGTCAGTTTAGGCAACCGCTCAAATACCGTCGGACGACCTTCTGGATCGTTAGCAGAACAAACCTCACCTTCAGGCTTATAATAAGCCAATACCCGACGACGCTTTTCATTTTCAGCGGTATATTTAATCTGACGGCCATCGACACGAATCTCATCACCTTGCTCAACACGGTCACCGATGGTCGCAGGGCCATTATTAACGGATACGCGTCCAGCTTTAATCACTTCTTCCATCTGCCGGCGTGAACCAAGACCCATACGGGCGAGGGCTTTTTGCAGTTTTTCATCTTTCATAATGCTGTCCTTGAATCGGTAATACATTTCGCAATGTATGAATTTGCAGGTGCACATTCTACGCTATTATACGTCATTTATGACTGAATATTTGCAATACTATTCTATCTATTTGAGTTGTGTTTTAATATATTGCCCAATTTAGGTGTTTTTACCATAAGGAAGCGTGATCTGTTTCTATTATTATAAAAAAACTGATTATTATCCACTTCTATAATAATAAAGAATGTAAAAGGTTTGCCTATTAATTTGCGATAAAAACATAACTTAAAGAGATCAATGATGATAATCGTCAATAGATTATGTTATCATGTTGTCGTTTCTTTGATTATAATGTAACAAGAAACTACAATGATGTCATTGCTTTTTTTCTACTAAGCTCATTGCGTAACCATTACTGCAGTTCATAAGGGTTCTTTCTATGCGTCAGTCATCTAAGCTATTAAGTGCGGCATGTTTAATGGTCAGTATTTTAATTTCTGGTTGTGCCACAACAACTATTAATTCTGGACTGCAGGCCGGAGATTTACCACCTAGTGGTATCTTCTTAGCTGATAATGGCATTCAGTTCAATGTTCAACCATTAAGTTTGGCGACCCTTCCTCCTAAACAAGCTGTTGTACCTAGTAGTGATTTATCTCGTTTAGTTAAAGCCTCTAATCGAGTAGATTATCGTATTGCTCAAGGCGATATTCTAAGTATTATCCTGATTGGCTACCCTGAAATGACGCCTACAGAATCAGCTAGTGGTAACAATCCTTATACTTCAGGCTATCCTGTTGATCAACAAGGTTTTGTTCAGTTTCCACTGATAGGGCGTATTAAAGCCAGTGGTCTGAGCGTGCCGCAGTTTACTGCGAACCTGCGAAGCCAGTTACAACGCTATCTTAAATACTCCGATCCACAAGTAAAAATTATTGATTATCGCGGTAATAAGTTTTTTATTGATGGCGAAGTTAGTAAGCCGGGCGAATTTGCCATTGCCGATGCGCCGGTTTCACTATATAGCGCAATCTCTATGGCAGGCGGAGCGACTCCAACTGGCGACTCAGATAATATCGTATTAAACCGTAAAGGCGTCAGCTATAACATAGGTCTACAGTCATTAAGACAAATGGGATCATCAGCCAACCAGATTTATCTGCAAGATGGCGACTCCATTCATGTTAACAGTCAAAGCCGTAATAAAATATATGTGCTAGGTGAGTTTGGAAAAGTAGAACCTGTTCCTATTCTTGAGCAAGGCATTAGTTTGGCACAGGTCTTGGGTGAGTCCAACGGTCTAAATTCCAGTACTGCTAATGCTGCCAAAATATACGTGGTTCGCGATGATCTAAAGCACCAGTATACCAATATTTATTATGTTGATATGCAGACAATCACTAGCTTTGCGTTAGCCAATCGCTTTGAGATGCAAGCTAATGACATTTTATATGTCGATCCGACTGGTCTGGCCCGTTGGAATCGTGTCATTAGTGCCCTACTACCGTCTACCAATGCAATTACTAATTTTTCACGTCTATAGGTAGAAGTATATATTATGGGTTTTAATAATATTTTAGTGGTCTGTGTGGGTAATATATGTCGTAGCCCTATGGCTGCTGCACTTTTGATGAACCAGTATCCAAAAAAGTACATTGATTCTGCTGGAGTCTCGGCAGTAGTCGGTCATTCTGCCGATCCAAAAGCAATTGAGGTTATGACGGCATGTAACATCGATATGACTAACCATATTGCCAAACAGATCAACGAAGCACTAGTATTAAAAGCAGATCTTATTTTGACTATGTCAGTAAATCAAACCAAGTGGATTGAGGAGCAGTGGCCACATTGCCGCGGTAAGGTTTTTAGAATTGGACATTGGAATGATAAAGACATTGCAGATCCGTATCAGCATGATAAGCCAGCATTCGAGACGGCTAGGCAAGACATCATTGAGAGCCTTGAGCAATGGGCTGAAAAAATTAGCTAAGTGACGAACATACATATGAATACAGATATAAAAAAGTTACCAGAACAAGCCAATAATCGCGATAACAATGAGATCGACTTATCGGCCTTATTTTGGCTGCTATTGCGTGGCTGGAAAGTCATCATTATCTTTGCTTTATTGGGGCTGGCATTAGGGTTGTTATATAGCCGTTATGTCAATCCCACCTTTAAAGCTGATGGGCTGGTACAGATTGATGAGAAGTCAAAAGGTATTGAAGCTCTTGGTGAGAATATCTCTGACCTGATAGGATCAGAAGTTAGCAAGGCGCAGACTGAAACTGAGCTAATAAAGTCCCGTATGGTGTTAGAGCCCGTCGTCAATCTACTACACTTAGGTATTCGAATAAGTGATCCTACAGTCGGTTATGTAGATAGACTATCAAGTAGTCGTATCCATACTCAAGTAAATACCCCTGAAGGTGTGATACTTGAAACTGAAGAGGGGCAAGTACGGGTCAGTCAATTTAATGTATCGCAAGAGTATTCGAATACACCTTTTACCTTAGTGAGATCTAATACAGGATTTGTGTTAAGTAACGACTTTGATGATTTTAAAGGACAATTAAACCAACCGCATCAATTTAGAGGTGTAGATGGTATCATACAAATCACAGTGGAAGATTTGCCTAATCGTGAACATCCTATCAGTATCACTAAGCAGTCGCTCCAGACCACTACAGATGATATAAATGCTGCTTTAACTGTAATAGAAAAAGGCCAGAAGACTGGTATTATCGAGTTGTCTTTGATTGGACACAACCAGCAACAAGTGACCTTAGTATTAAATCAGATTATCCAATCGTATGTGGATCAAAATAAATCTCGTGGCTCTGAAGAAACTACTAAAACGCTTGAGTTTATGGAAACACAGATACCATCATTGAGGGAAAAGCTAGAAGATTCTGAAGCAATATTCAATAAATTTCGGGAAGAAAACGGCACTATTGATGTCAGTAAAGAATCTGAGCTGCTGTTAACAGAAAACTCTAAACTTGATGAGCAGCTTAGTGAGTTAAAACTAAAAAGAGCGGATTTAACGACTTACTATACTGAAGAACATCCCTTGGTCATTCAAATTAATGACCAGCTCAAGGTACTCAATAATAGAAAACAAGAGATAGATAACACCATTACAGGTTTGCCTAAAATACAACGAGAATTCTTAAAACTATCAGAAGATACGGGTATTAATAGAGAAGTTTATCTTACGATGCTCAAAAACTATGAACAGTTAAAAATTGTCAAAGCAGGTCAAATTGGTTTTGCTCGTATTATTGATTTACCTATCAGTACCTATAGAACAATTGCACCAAAAAAGATGCTAATAATGTTATTGGCATTGTTATTGGGCACAATGCTGGGGACAATACTGGTACTGCTACGAAGCTTACTGAAAAACACAGTCAAGGATCCTGAGCGCCTTGAGTCCAAGACAGGAATACCGGTGATTGCTACCATTCCTCGCTCACCGTCACTATCACGATTGTCTAAAAGTAAAACATCGAATCGGTTGCTGGCTTATATTGATCATAATAGCTTAAGCTATGAAGCTATCAAAAGTCTAAGAACCAACTTGATGTTTTCAATGCCTAAACAGGCTAGCGCCGACAAACGTGCGCAAGTAATACTAATCTCAGGCGAAAGCCCAGGCGTTGGTAAGTCATTTATTAGTGGTAATCTTGCAGAGATATTTAGTCAGCTTAATAAAAAGGTTCTAATCATAGACGCTGATATGCGTCTGGGTGAATTGCATAAAGTATTCAATACGAGCCCAGACAACGGTTTGGGGGATTATCTTTCACGAGAAGATAGCGATCTATCTAATACTGTTCACCCTACCTTTATGGACTATATTGATTTTATACCTCGAGGAAAACAGCCGCACAATCCTACGTCGCTACTCGCTAGTGAAAAGTTTAGTAGTTTAATGACAGAGCTGAAGGCACACTACGATTACATCATTATGGATTCACCGCCAGTACTAGCAGCATCGGATGCTATAATATTGTCGGCATATGCAGATAAGGTACTTATGGTTACTAGATATAACCGCTCGATAGAAGGGCAGCTTGCTTATGCGATCAAGCAATTGAATAAAGCCAATGTACAAGTAGATGGTATTATCCTAAATGACGTGCAGCAAGGCATTATGGACAAATACAGTTATCATTATAGTTATGCCTATGGCAATAACCAGCAAGTATCACCTAAGTAAAATAGTTGAATGTTATGTCCATAAAACCAGAGCTTAATGATACTTATTACTCGCCTAGTGGCACTAGTAATTGGTTGCAACGCATTGCTTGGCGCCTATTAGCACTGCCACGCAGTGTTAAGCGCGCTATCTTACTCAGTGCAGATTTTGTGATGTCAGTAGTTTGCTTATTCTTTGCATTGGCATTGAGGCATGGCTACATTGCGAATCATATTAGTCCATTAGAATTATGTATCTATGCCCTTATTCCTATAGTAAGCCTATATATTGTCGGTTTCTATAAAGGCGTGGCTAGGGGTTTCTTTGACGCTATGATGGGTAGCGTACTGCGGTTATTTTTTCTACTCATCATATTCTATGAAGTCATTCTTTATTTTGATTGGCTGCCAGTTATTCCTCGTTCTGTCCCAATATTGTATTTATTCTTATTTTTTATTTGGTTATGGAACAGTCGGTTAACAGTTAAAGAATTATTGGTACGCTTGCAGGGTAAACGCCAAAGACGACCCAAAAGTGATGCCGATCAAGAAAATGTGATTATTTATGGGGCAGGCTTCGCTGGTGTAGAGTTGTTCGAGGGATTAAAGTACTCACACAAATATAATGTTGTGGCTTTTATTGATGATGATCTCCAGCTGACTGGAGGCTATCTGCTAGGTAAAAGAATCTATACTGCTAATGAGTTGGTTGAATTGGTGGATAAACTTAACATTGCACAGGTTTTTTTAGCCGTCCCCTCTATTAGCCGAGCTCATAGAAGACAAATTATCGATAAATTAGCTGGTGTTTCTATTAAGATAAAAGCATTACCTAGTTTACATGAAATTGTCGATGAAAAAGTTACCGTCAGTAGTATGCGTAAGGTTGATATCTTAGATGTGCTAGATCGACAAACGGTCGAGCCAGATACGACCTTATTACAAAGAAATATTACAGATAAATATGTGTTAGTTACTGGTGCAGGTGGCTCCATCGGTAGTGAGCTGTGTCGACAAATTATTAAAAATAAGCCTAAGTGCATAGTGCTCTATGAGTTGTCAGAATATGCCTTATACAGCATCCATCAAGAGCTTATCGGCAATCAAGCAAACCATTCTGATTATAAAGATATCGAAATTGTTGCCGTCATTGGTAGTGTTACTAATCAAGACAAGTTACTCAGAATATTTAAGCAATACCATATACAGACGGTGTATCACGCCGCCGCTTACAAGCATGTGCCTCTCGTTGAGCATAATCCATTCGAAGGGGTAATCAATAATACTAAGGGTACTTATTGTTGTGCTCGTGCTGCTATTCGGGCTGAGGTTGAGACTTTTGTGCTTATCTCTACTGATAAGGCAGTAAGACCTACCAACGTCATGGGCGCGTCTAAGCGTCTAGCTGAGCTGGTATGTCAAGGATTAAGCCAAATAGAGCAAGTAAATAACCGAACCTGCATCAGCATGGTGCGTTTTGGTAATGTATTAGGCTCATCTGGCTCTGTCGTACCTCTATTTACCAAGCAAATTGAGCAAGGTAGATCCATTACCGTCACCCATCCAGATGTGACACGCTACTTTATGACCATTCCAGAGGCGGCAAATTTAGTGATTCAGGCTGGTGCCATGGCAACTGGTGGCGAGGTATTTGTGCTCAATATGGGAGATCCAGTCAAGATCGTCGATCTTGCGCATCGAATGATTCACTTAAGTGGCTGTGAAATTAAGGATGAAAACCATCCAGATGGCGATATAGAGGTTGTCTTCACAGGATTAAGACCAGGCGAAAAACTCTATGAAGAACTCATCATTGGTGAAGATAATGTTGAAGATACTGGTCATCCATTGATTATGCAGGCATTGGAGCATAATTTTCCACTGCAGGATATTGAAGATATGCTGTCTGAGCTTCCCAATAAAGCACAGCAATATGATGTAATCTGGCTAAAACAGCAATTCAAACGTTTCGTGTCTGGTTATCAAGAAGGTTCGCCGCCAGCATAATGTAATTATTTTAATACTTACACCACTTAATATTGATTAGTAAGACCATTTAAAGGAACATCATGATAAACATTGATAACATTAAAATAGCCGTGATTGGTCTTGGTTATGTTGGGCTCCCTCTAGCAGTTGAGTTTGGCAAAAAGATCTCGGTTATAGGCTTTGACATCAACACTAACCGAATCGCTGAGCTAATATCGGGTACGGATCATACGTTAGAAGTCAGTGATGAAGAGTTATCACAAGCATCGCGTTTGAGTTATAGCTCGGACATGCAAATGCTCAAAGACTGTAACTTTTTTATCGTAACGGTACCTACGCCTATCGATGAATATAAACAGCCTGATTTGACACCCCTTATCAAAGCATCAACGGCCATCGGTAGTATCCTCAAACAAGATGATATTGTGGTCTATGAGTCTACGGTATATCCTGGCGCTACTGAAGAGGTCTGTATTCCGGTATTAGAAAAAAAATCTGGACTAATATTCAATCAAGACTTTTATGCAGGCTATAGCCCCGAACGTATTAATCCAGGTGATAAAGAGCATCGCGTCACCAATATTCTAAAGGTAACTGCAGGTTCTACCCCTGAAATAGCAGACTTCGTTGATGAAGTGTACAATCTCATTATTACTGCAGGGACACACAAAGCACCTTCTATCAAGGTAGCAGAGGCCGCAAAAGTCATTGAAAATACGCAAAGAGACGTCAATATCGCCTTGATTAATGAGTTAGCTGTTATCTTTAACAAGATGAATATAGATACCGAAGCAGTATTACAAGCAGCAGGAACGAAGTGGAACTTCCTACCGTTCCGTCCAGGTTTAGTCGGTGGGCATTGTATTGGTGTCGACCCATATTATCTGACCCATAAAGCACAAGCTATCGGGTACAACCCAGAGATTATCCTTGCGGGTAGACGTCTCAATGATGGTATGGGCGCGTATGTAACCACGCAGCTAATTAAAACAATGATAAAAAAACGTATCCAAGTAGAAGGTGCGAAGGTATTAATACTGGGTTTAAGTTTTAAAGAAAATTGTCCTGATGTGCGTAATACTAAAATTATCGATATCGTGCATGAGCTACAGGAATACAATATTGGGGTCGATATTTATGATCCTTGGGTGAATATTGATGAAGCCCAGCGTGAATATAATATTGCTCCCATTAGTGAGCCATTATCTAATCATTATGACGGTGTCATCTTAGCAGTCGCTCATCAAGAGTTTGTCCAAATGGGAATAGATAATATTCGTAGCCTTGGTAAAGACGATCATGTCCTTTACGACTTAAAATATGTCTTTGCAAGAGATGATACTGATATTCGCTTATAAATGTCTTAGATAATAAGGAAAATAACAATGACACCCTATGAACAAATGAAACACACTCTAGCAAATGAGCCAAAAAACTGGCTGATTACTGGGGTAGCAGGTTTTATAGGCTCTAACTTACTCGAAACCTTATTGTTACTTAATCAAAAGGTGGTTGGCTTAGATAACTTTTCTACTGGCTTTCAGCATAATTTAGATGAAGTAGAAACATTAGTGAACATGCAACAATGGCAAGGTTTTACCTTTATAGAAGGTGATATTCGTGATTTAGCAGACTGCCAAGCCGCTTGTTCCGATATAGACTATGTCTTACATCAAGCGGCTTTAGGCTCTGTACCACGTTCTATAGCAGACCCTATTGCTACTAATGAGACCAACATCTCAGGATTCCTAAATATGTTAACTGCGGCTCGTGATGCTAAAGTTTCAAGCTTCACCTATGCTGCGAGTAGTTCTACCTATGGTGACCATCCTGCGCTGCCTAAAGTCGAAGAGTCCATCGGTAATCCGCTATCACCATATGCAGTAACTAAATATGTAAACGAGCTATATGCTGATGTGTTTGCTCGCACTTATGGCTTTAGTACTATTGGTCTGCGCTATTTTAATATTTTTGGCAAACGACAAACCCCTGATGGTGCTTATGCTGCAGTGATTCCCAAGTGGACTGCTGCTATGATTAAGGGGGACAAAGTATTTATTAATGGAGATGGTGAAACCAGCCGTGATTTTAACTTTATTGAAAATGCGGTGCAGGCTAATATTTTAGCTGCAACTGCAAATAATGACGCTAAAAATCAGGTATATAACGTCGCAGTCGGTGGCCGTACGACACTAAATACTTTGTTTACAGTGTTAAAAGAAAGTCTAAGCGAAAATGGCGTGGGCTATAGTCAAAATCCTGTTTATCAAGATTTTCGTGCTGGGGATGTGCAACATAGCCAGGCAGATATCAGTAAAATAAAGACACGATTAGGTTATGATCCTCAATTTAATATTATTGAAGGGATTGAGAAAGCAATGCCTTGGTATGTTAATACAAAATTAATAGATAAATAGGTCTTCTATGAAAATATTGATTACGGGTGGTGCGGGTTTTATTGGTTCTGCTGTTATACGCTATATTATAAAGAACACTGATCATGATATCTTGAATATCGATAAATTAACTTATGCGGGTAATTTAGAGTCTCTTAAAGATGTTGATCAAAACTCTAGATATACTTTTCAACAAATTGATATTTGTGATGCAGAGGCATTAAAGCAAGCTTTCGATAATTTTAAGCCTAACCTAGTGATGCATTTAGCGGCAGAATCGCATGTTGATCGTTCAATCGATGGACCGGCAGAATTTATTACTACCAATATTGTAGGAACATATACCTTATTAGAGGTTGCACGTAAGTATTGGCAAAATCTTAATAAAGTCAAAAAATCCGAATTTAGGTTCCATCATATTTCTACAGATGAGGTTTACGGTGATTTAGAGGGGACAACAGATTTATTTACTGAATGCACCTCTTATGCACCAAGTTCTCCTTATTCTGCCTCTAAAGCAAGCTCTGATCATTTGGTACGGGCTTGGCATCGAACCTATGGTTTTCCAGTTATTATCACCAACTGCTCGAATAATTATGGCCCTTACCACTTTCCTGAAAAACTTATCCCTCTCGTAATTTTGAATGCATTAGATGGAAAAAATTTACCAATTTATGGTAAAGGCAATCAAATACGCGACTGGTTGTTCGTAGAAGATCATGCACGGGCATTATATAAAGTGGTCACTGAAGGCACAGTAGGTGAGACCTATAACATTGGTGGACATAACGAAAAACAGAATATTGACGTCGTCAGAATCATTTGTCAGATTTTAGATGACCTGAAACCACAAGCTAATACTGTACCGTATGAGACATTAATTACGTTTGTTAAAGATCGGCCAGGGCATGATCTACGTTATGCCATTGATGCCAGTAAAATCAAAAATGATTTAGGCTGGACACCCGACGAGACGTTTGAAACCGGTATCCGTAAAACTGTTGAATGGTATTTAAATAATTTAGAATGGTGCCGCCGAGTACAAGATGGCAGTTACCAACGTGAAAGATTAGGAGTAGATGTATAATGGATACAAAAGGTATTATTTTAGCTGGCGGCTCAGGGTCACGCTTATATCCGATTACTAAGGGCGTATCAAAACAGCTATTGCCTATTTATGATAAGCCTATGATTTATTACCCTTTATCAGTATTGATGCTTGCAGGTATCCAAGACATACTAATTATTAGTACTCCTGACGATATTGAGGGTTTTAAGCGCTTACTTGGAGATGGTTCGCAGTTTGGGGTCAGTCTGACTTACGCGGTGCAGCCGAGTCCAGATGGTTTGGCTCAAGCATTTATCATCGGTGAAGCGTTCATTGGCAATAGCAATGTCTGTTTAGTGTTAGGCGACAATGTTTTCTATGGACAGGGCTTTACACCCATGCTACGCCAAGCGGTAAATCGTCAAAAAGGAGCCACTGTTTTTGGCTACCAAGTCAAAGACCCCGAGCGTTTTGGCGTGGTTGAGTTTGATGAAGAAAAGCGTGCCATATCTCTGGAAGAGAAACCAAAGCAGCCAAAATCTAACTTTGCAGTCACTGGTTTATATTTTTATGATAATGATGTTATTGAAATTGCCAAGCAAGTGAAGCCATCCGGGCGAGGTGAGCTAGAAATTACCACCATCAATCAGATGTATCTTGAACGTGGTGATTTAAATGTAGAGTTGCTAGGACGAGGCTTTGCTTGGTTAGACACTGGTACGCATGAAAGTCTGTTAGAGGCCGCGCAGTTTGTAGAAACTATCGAAAAGCGTCAAGGCTATAAAGTGGCATGTTTAGAAGAAATCGCCCTTAATAATGGCTGGCTGACCAGGCAACAAGTGTTAGAAATCGGCCAGAGTATGAGTAAAAACGCCTATGGTCAATATTTAGTGTCTTTAGTGGAAGAGGATATATGAGCAATCCCATCTATGTTACCCAATCTGTGCTACCAGAACTAAGTGAGTTCATTCCTTATTTAGAGCAGATTTGGGAAAACAAAATACTGACTAATGGAGGTCCGCTCCATCAACAGCTAGAGCAAGAATTGTGTGAATATCTGGGCGTCGATTATATTTCATTATTTAACAATGGTACAATAGCGCTTATAACAGCGCTACAGGCTTTGGACTTAAAAGAAGGCGAAGTCATTACCACCCCTTATACCTTTTTAGCGACAGCTCACGCTATCGTTTGGAACAATCTAACCCCTGTTTTTGTAGACATTGATCCTGTTACATCAAACATTGATCCCAAAAAAGTAGAACAAGCCATCACCGATGATACCGTTGCTATTTTACCTGTACATTGTTATGGCATTCCTTGTAATGTAGCAGCACTGCAAGCACTTGCGACAAAGCATAAGCTAAAACTTGTTTATGATGCTGCGCATGCGTTTGGTATTGAATGTAATAACCAAAGTTTATTAAATTATGGGGATTTGAGCACTATTAGCTTTCATGCCACGAAAGTCTTTAATACTTTCGAGGGTGGTGCCATTGTTTGCCATAGTGCAGAGATGAAACAACGCATTGATCAATTAAAGAACTTTGGCATTGTTAATGAAACAACGGTTAATGATATCTCACTGAATGGAAAGCTCAGTGAGGTTCATGCAGCGTTAGGATTGCTTCAACTAAAAACTATCGATCAAACATTGCAGGCCCGTGAAGAGGTCGATCGTTGTTACCGTGAATTGCTAGCTGACGTAGATGGAATACGCTGTATTCAGCGGTTAAATTCAGGAAAAGATAACTATGCGTATTTTCCAATCGTAATCTCTGAGCTATACCCACTAAGTCGTGATGCGCTGTTTGAGAAATTAAAGCAACATAATGTTTTTGCTCGTAAATATTTTCATCCGCTCATGACTGAGTTAAGCGTTTATCAGCAATATGAATCGGATACGCCAGATGCAAAGCTGTTGTCCGAACAAGTGCTTTGCTTACCTATGTATCCAAACCTAGAAGTTAATAACATTCAAAGAATTGTACAAGTAATTAAAGGTGGTATTAAAGAATGAAACTTGCAATAATGCAACCTTATTTTATGCCTTATATTGGTTACTTCCAACTTATTAATACAGTAGACAAATTCATTTTTTATGATGATGTTACGTTTATTAAAAAAGGTTGGATAAATCGAAATCAAATCTTGATCAATAATCAGGCAAAAATATTTAGTATTCCTCTAGCGAATGCTAGTTCGCATACGCTTATTAAAGATGTTTTAATAAGTGAAGATAGATATGAGGAATGGAAAAAATCCTTTTTAAGATCAATTATGTTTAGTTATAAAAAAGCTAAAAACTATGAACAAGTACGAGCGTTAATTGAGAGTATCTTATTAGATCCACCAAAAACTATTTCTGAACTAGCAATTAAAAGCGTTATTGAGGTTTCAGATTACTTAGGTTTGCAGACTGAGTTCGAAATTTGTGGTCAAAACTACGATAATACTGATTCAACGGGAAAATATAGAGTGTTTGATATCTGTAAGCAAGAAAAAGCAGGTACCTATATAAATCCAATAGGCGGCATAGAGCTCTATTCTAAAGCTGATTTTTCGGAACAAGGTATAGAGTTGTTTTTTGTTCAATCGAATAAATCTATATATAAGCAATTCTCAGCGGAGTTTGTACCTTTTTTATCTATCATTGATGTACTTATGTTTAATGATAAGAAAGAGGTATTAGATATGCTTGATGATTTCGAGCTAATTTGACGCTACAATAAATAATGGAGCTAAGACATGTTAGAAAATCAAGTAGAAATTGGAGGGTATTTTGAATTTGATCTACCAAATTTAGGTCATTTTCCTTACCCAGATGCTATTAAATATAACTCAGCACAATCAGCTTTTTTTGATTTATTGAATCAGACCAATATTAAAAAAATCTGGATGCCCAAGTTTATTTGTGACTCTATGATTAGACCGTTAAGAAAATTGGGAATAGATGTTCAATATTATGATTTAGAACAAGATTTTTATCCAAAATTACCAAATGACTTAAAAGAAGATGAATATCTTTTTTATGTAAATTATTTTGGTTTATGTACTTCATTGCAGAAAAAATTACTGAGTAATTATTCTCATAAGAAAATAATTTTTGATCATTCGCAGGCTTTCTTTATTCCTCCTTTTGAGTGTCTTGGTACAATTTACTCTCCAAGAAAGTTTTTACCTGTAGCCGAAGGTGGGTTGCTAATTAGTAAAGTTCTTGTTGCTGCACAATACTCTACTTCTAGAGATATAGCAGAAATGATTCATCAATATCAACATTGTTTTGTTCGGCGCTTATCAAATGCTCCAGAAGCTTATGAAACATTTAAATATAATGAGATGTTATTAAGTAATGGTAAACCTAAAAAAATGTCAGGTATTACTGAAGACTTACTTAACAGTTTAGATTATCCAAGTTTTAAAGAAATAAGATTAAGTAATTTTAGATTTTTACATTCTCAACTGAAAGAAATAAATCAACTACAGATTGGTTTTGAAGATATAGAGTCACCACTAACTTATCCCTTATTATTAGATGTTAATATATCTAGTCAGTTGATTAAAAATAAGATCTTTACACCTACATACTGGTTGGATAGCTTAGAAAGAGTAGTGGTTGATAGTTTTGAATATGATTTTATTTCAAATACAACGCATCTAATTTGTGATCAAAGGTATTCTCTAAGAGAAATGCAAATCCAGATAAATATGGTCAAGGAGTATTTATAATGAATATTGAAGGCAAAGTAGTAATATTGCGTGCTATAGAAATGGATGATTTAGAGCTTTTAGCAAAATGGTCAAACTCCCCTGAACTTTGGCATAGTTTAGGAGGATGGCATTTCCCATATTCTAGTTCAAGTACTGAAAAGTATATCAAAAACATAGATAACAATAATATGAAACACCAGGTTCTTGCTATAGAAGCCAAAGATGTTGGATTAGTTGGTACAGTGAGTCTAGTTGATATTGATTGGAAAAATAAAAGTACTGGTTATGGCATTATGCTTGGTAATATTGAAACTAGAGGTAAGGGCTATGCTTCAGATGCATTAATGTCCATCATGCGCTATGTCTTCAAAGAACTAGGCTTAAATCGTATAGAGAGTTATGTCATAGAGTACAATACTAGATCTCTTGGATTTCATACCAAAAAATGTGGTTGGAAAATTGAAGGTAAAAAAACTGAATCAATTTATCGTAATGGTAGATTTCATGACCAAGTTTTAATAGGTATTACTCATCAGCAATATGATGAATTTATGGAAAAGAATGATTACTGGAATAACTAAGTACTAAGACCTTCGTTAAAGCTTAAGGTCATGGCTAGCTATGCTAGCTGAATTTATTTAATTGTTATTAGTATTACAATTTTGCTCATCTATATCAACCATCTCTTACGTTAGAGTAAAATAAGAATAGTATATTTATTCAGCAATGTAAAATATTTATTCAGTTTGCAGAATGGATCGATCAAAGGTTGTTCTATTATAGAGTCTAAATATGAGTTATCTGAATTTTTACCTAATTTAGATTCTAACTTAGCAATTGAATTTAACTGCTAGTTTTCGACATAATTTTATTAAGTGAGTTGATGTCATACTTATTGTAAAATATAAAACTAAGAATAGATATTAAACTTTTTTAGGGCAGCCATTGCTTCTCATAACAAAAACAGTAAGCTTTCTTACGTCAATGTTGGTTCAAATTATGCAGAAACCCTCGCTTAAATTAAATATTTTGGCTAGCTATGCTAGCCAAATTTATTTAATTGTTATTAGTATTGCAATTCTGCCCATCTATATCAAATATATGGGCGCAGAAGCATATGGCTTAGTCGGTTTCTTTGCCATGCTACAAGGCTTATTTAATCTTCTCGATTTTGGTTTGACGCCTACTATTAGCCGCCAAACTGCGCATTATAATGCTGGAATAGAAACTGCTTTAAATTTTAGAAGATTATTTAGAGCCTTAAGTCTAATATTTGCAGTAATCGCAGTTGTAGGAGGCGGAGTTTTACTTTCATTAAATGGGTATATTGCGGCAAACTGGTTAAACTTAGAGAATCTGAATATAAATGAGGTTCTGTTTTGTCTCCAAGTTATGGCAATATGTGTAGCTCTGCGTTGGATGACAGGGTTATATCGTGGCGTGATTGCTGGGTTTGAACAGATAGTTTGGTTAAGCGGTGTCAATATTATAATTGCCACCTTAAGATCTCCAGGTGTATTGTTATACATGTATTATTTTGGATTCACTGTCAGAAGTTTTTTTGTTTTTCAGCTATTTGTAGCAGTATTAGAGTTTTTGTTTTTAGCGATAAAAAGCTACTTACTGTTACCTAGGCCAGCCGCACAGGATTTAATTGGATGGTCCTTAAAGCCTGTGAAGCCTCTACTAAGCTTTGCTTTGACTATTGCATTTACGTCTTCAGTTTGGGTGTTGTTTACCCAATTGGATAAGTTTGTATTGTCGGGTATTTTGCCTTTATCTGATTATGGTTACTTTACTTTAGCTGTATTGGTTGCAGGTGGAATATTACAACTTAGTGCGCCTATTAGTGCACCGATTATGCCACGTATGGCGCGTTTGGAAGGCGAGCAGCAACATGAACAAATGCGGCAAGTTTATTTGAATGCGACGCAGTTTATTGCCGTGATTGTGGTTACCGCAGGTATTGTACTAGCAGGTGTAGCCAAACCAGTATTATATGCTTGGACCGGAGATATGGCCTTGGCAGTTCAAGCAGCCCCAGTTTTGCGGTTATATGCACTAGGTAATGCTCTATTAGCACTGGGGGCTTTTCCCTACTATTTACAGTATGCAAAAGGTAATTTAAAATACCATCTTATTGGGAATATTGCAGGTGTTGTTATACTAGTCCCAGCTATAATTTGGGCGGCGACACATTATGGGGCAATAGGAGCAGGTTGGGTGTGGTTTTTAACTCAGGTTATTTACTTAGTATTTTGGGTCAGTTTTGTCCATTCAAAAATTGAGCCTAATATTAATTTGCTCTGGTTTAAAACTTTCTTGCCTAGTTTAGCGACAGTGTCTATTTTCATGCTACTCACAACACGATGGATAGAATATTCAGGCGATCGTCCTATTATCCTACTCAAAATTATTTTAGTTAGTGTTTGCAGTGTGTTGATTGCGATGATGAGTTCTATTCGAGTCTTAAATATATTAAAATCCAGGTTCCCGAAGAGACTAATATGAATAATAATGAGATCCAAGTGTCAGTATGTGTCGTAACATACAATCAAGAAAATTATATTGCTGAATGTTTAGATAGTTTAGTAACGCAGCAAACCAATTTTAAATTTGAAATCATTATTGGCGAGGACTGCTCTACTGATAATACCCACACGATTGTACAGCAGTACGTCGAAAAACATCCTAATTTAATTGTTCCTGTTTTCTATGAAAAGAATGTAGGAGCAGTTGAAAATATTAGACAAGTATATAAGAAGGCTCAAGGTAAATATATCGCACATATGGATGGTGATGATATGGCGTTACCTGATAAGTTGCAAAAACAGTTTGATATATTGGAAGCGAATCCAGATTGTTCTATATGTGTTCATAATATGAAAGCAATAAATTCCGAAAGTCAGGAAGTGAAGAGAGATTTTCGGCTTGTTGATGAAAAGAAATATAAATTATTGGACATATATCTTATTACTTCTTTTATTATTCATTCATCAAAAATGTTTGTGAATAAAATTGAAGAGTATATAGATAGATTGGATGTCAATACTTTAGATAAAGAGGTTCATATTGAGCAGGCGAAACAGGGAGATATTTATTTCATAGAAGAGCAACTTGGAGTTTATAGACAATTTGTTGGGGTTACCTACGAGAATAACTTTGTAAGCTCGTTAGTAAGAGAAAGAATTTTATTTATCTATGAAAACTTTGATAAGAACTATTTTTCTGATAGTGACATAGAAAAAATAAAAGAGGAGTATGCAACGATACTTTTAAGGTTTTCTTACCTATGTGCAATAACCATAAAAGATAAAGAATTGTTTGAAAAATATGTAGTTAAGTCCTGGAAAGTAAAGAAAGTAGGAATAAAATCTTATGTTTTTAAATTATCAATATTATCTCCAGAGTTATTCTTTATCCTCCTTGCTTTAAGAAAGAAGTTACGTGCTAAGATAGACAGTTCAACATAAAATAAATCTCATATATTTAGAATGAGTAAAGTGAAATTATAAATTGTCTATCGAAAAAATAAAATATGGGTATAAAGAAAGTTTGGGTTTTTATAGTATTATTGAAATAACCGTATAACAGTGACTCAAAGTTTTAAGTATCGAATCCACAAGAAAAAAATCTTTGGCCGAAGTGCCTGATGAGGCCCTTTGGAAAACATTGAACAATACTCAGACTATTATTTATATGAACTAGTACAGCTTTTAGACTGTAGAGAAAATTGAATTAGTTATGTGTTGAATAGATTGAGTATCATCCAAAAAATTCTTAAATTACTCAAAATTGTATCTCATTAAAAGAGTGTCGTCTCAAAGTAAGCTTACCGCTTATAAAAAGTAAGAAACAGAAAAGTTATCTTATGGTTATGCATCCATTGGTAGACCTTGCATAGACAGCTGTAGTTAGTAAGCCGAGAGCGGAACCAAAATTATTGGCGCTTTGTATGAAAAGATGCTGTTCGCTTTAGATTACTTCAAAACCAATATTAGTTGGCAAGAAGTCTATGACTGGTGTAAATACACTCTAATATCAGGCTTAAAGAATAAATGGGTGATCGTCTTGGACAATACCAGCTTTCATAAGTATAGTCGTTAATCATATACTAAAACTATTTAATAGGTATGGTTACCGTCTTATAGTACTCAATTAAATCCCATTGAACATAAATGTGTATAGACTAAGTTACTATGGGATGGATGGAGAATGGTTCAAATAAACTGTTTAGTGTATATAGTCATTCCAAAATATAAAGGATACAATCCTTTTAAAACAAGCAAAGTGACATAAGAACGATGACCTACTCAGCAGACTTCCGCAACCAAGTGATTAGAAACATCAAACAGAAAGACATGAGCATTCGGCAAGTTTGTGTGTTTTATCATATTAGTAAAACCACGTTACAGCGCTGGCTTAAAGACCCAAGTATTCAAAAAACAAGAAACAAAACGCCTAATAAGATACCTAACGATGCGTTATTAAAAGATGTTGAACTCTATCCAGATGATTATTTATATGAGCGAGCCCAGCGTTTTAACTGTAGCAAATCAGGCATTGAAGCGGCTTTAAAACGCCTTGGCATCAGCAAAAAAAAGACCTTAGAGCATCCAAAAGCTTACACAGTAAAAAGAGCTCACTATCTGAGTAAACTAAAAGACTATATCGTTCAGGGCTTTCCTATTGTCTATATGGACGAGAGTGGCTTTGAGCAGCATGAGACCATACGTCCCTTTGGCTACGCACCGATTGGTAAAACCTTGTATTGATAGCTACAACTGGCAAGGGAGAAAACGAACCAACGTCATCGGGGCATTGTAAGGAAAGATGCTGTTCGCGCTGGATACCTTCAAGAAAAATATCAACGGGGACATCTTCTATGACTGGTGCAAGAATATACTCATTCCTAGTCTTAAAACCAAGTGCGTCATTGTGATGGACAATGCAAGCTTTCATCAGCGGGTTCGAAGACTGCTTAATAGACATGGTCATCGTCTATTATTTCTTCCGCCATACAGTCCTGATCTAAATCCTATTGAGAAAAAGTGGGCACAAGTAAAGTTTCTCCGTCAAGGTTGGATGGAGAATGATTTGAATAAACTGTTTCAAGATATGGAGTGTACTTCTTTTACACTGGATTGACTATAGTCTGTGCACATTTATGTTCGATTGGTTATATAAAAAATTTGAAGTTTAGGTATAATGCAAGTATGACAGATTATAAAGATAACTTGGATTTTAATATGGAAAGAGTATTACATGTAGTCGGAAAAATGGATCGTGCAGGTGCTGAAACGATGTTGATGAATTTATATCGGCATATTGACCGCAATCAAATTCAATTTGATTTTGTAACCTTCACAGGTGGAACAGGTGATTATGACGCTGAGATTAAAAAATTAGGTGGGAGAGTATTTCCAATTTTAGCTAATAATCCAATTGAACGTATGTTACGACTGAAAAGATTATTGCAGCAGAACCCTGAATATAAGGTTGTACATGCACACATGCTATTGAGTAATGCTTTTCACTTACTTGCTGCTAAGAGTGCTGGAGTAAAGAATCGTATCTCACATGCGCATAATACTAGTAATGGTCAACCTAGCGTAATAAAAAAGGTATATGAAAAGTGGGCTTTAATAACTAATCGGCAGGTAGCAACCCATAAAATAGCGTGTGGTGAATTGGCCGCTCAGTATTTATTCGGCACTACAGAAAATGTTTGGTTACTACCAAATGCTGTTGATATACGAGAAATGACCACTATTGCTAAAAAATCACGTGACTTCATAAGCCAAGAATTCAGTGATAATGGCCTTAAAGTTATTCAAGTTGGACGTTTAAGTAATGTTAAGAATCATCAGTTTTCTTTAGAAATCGCTGAACAACTAAAAAAACGTAAAGTAAATTTTACATTGTATATTGTCGGACAAGGTCCGCTAGAGGATCAACTAAAGCAGCATGTAAAAGATAAGTCATTATCAGATAACATTATATTTTTAGGGGTACGTGATGATATTACTGAATTGATGGCTAGTGCAGACTATATGATAATGCCTTCTTTGCACGAAGGCTTCCCTGTCGTATTAGTGGAAAGTCATAGTGTTGGACTAACTGCAATAGTCTCAGACCAAGTTTCAAGTGAAGTAGATTTAGGATTAGGATTGGTTGATTTTTTACCTATTAATTCTGCAGAAGTCTGGGCTGATCGTTTGTTAGAACCTAAGCGTTCAACTCCTTCTGAAGAGGAGGTATTAGATGTACTAAGGTCATGTGGTTTCGATGTGTCCTTAAATGCGAAAAAATTAGCTCAGTTTTATCTGGAATTTTAATTATCCTATTAATTTACTTTAAGCACCTTCTATAGAGGAATAAATGCTTCCATATTTATTAGTTCTAAGCTTTGTCATGTTTTGGATAACATTAGAGCAGAAAGCGCTTGGTCGTAAAGCCTTTTGGTTGCCTTTAATCGTTTTGGCTTTGTTTGCTGGGAGCATTAGAATCTGCTGCAGATGTCGTATTACTGACGGATAAGTCTTTTCAAGACGGCGGACCGGTACAAATTGTTCCAGAGTTGAAGGGTAGGCTTAATAGCTATCAGTCTATAGCTCAAACGGATTGTTTTATATATGCACATTTTGCGTAGTTACAATTTATCCGGCCTGAGTTGGTAGGTAGTAAGGGTCTACAGTTCCCTGCTGAGCAATGTTATGAAAACTGGCCGTTTCATTGGGAAACGGGTTTTATTGCCTCTAATATTGTTGACAATAATGATGGTTATTACCACTATTGTCAATGTGGCGATTCTATTACTGGGTCCTACGATCTGAAACTGTTACATACCTTTTCGTAAGAAAGATTGGTAGCATATATAGCTGAGTAGTATTCAGACTTTCCTCAAGTTAGGAGAGTATGGGCGAATAAGACTTATGATAAAGTTTGGTTTGCATCAATGCCAATAAATATACAATACCTTAAAGAGACGGTTATAAAAGCAAAAGAACATATCGAAGCAATACGCAATTATCTTGATTATGGCTCACTTGAACTTAAAACTCGCTTGTTGCTTTTGAATCTTAAGCTGCTTGTTCCTTTAGCTGTATTCGCTATTTTGGGTCTGCGAACTGGACTCAACCAGTTGTCTCCAGTTCACAGACAAGCTGGACGCTGAGACTATTGTTTTTCGTCAACTAATAAACTATAAAATAGGAAACTCAATGGCCCAATATCTCTTTGTTAAAACTCGCCAAGCTTTTGAATCATCAAAAATGCTTCAAAAGCTTGAGCACATTTGTAGCTTATTGACGCCTGAAGTAATTAAAGAGAAAAGTCAAAATACTGTAGAAGTATGGTCGAAAGACTTAAGCTCTTTTTATGCTATTCAGAATAGTGAGAGTGTGGCTAAACCAGAGCAGGGCGCATTGATCATTGGCTGGATTCAGCAGTTAGATAGTAAAAAGGTAGATATATGGGATTCTGAAGCTGATGGGTCTTACGCGGTGGTTAAAAACACTGAAGATGAGGTATCATTTTTCTCAGATCAGTTTGGTTCGCGAACTTTGTGGTACTACTATGATGATAGCACGCTCATAGTTTCCACCTCGCAACGTGCAATCGTAGCTCTGAAGGGTAGTTTTCATCTTAATGATGAAACGCTTGCTTGGTATTTATCTTCAGGGTGTCAAGGACCGTATATTTCCTGGGATCAAGATATTAAACAGGTACTTCCTCACTTAGAATATAAACTAAATATTGCTGATTGGTGCCTAGATTGGAAACAGAAGCTAGGTATGGAATTACCGCCATCAGGTAGTACTAAAATAAGTGACTACCTTAAGCTATACCAGAGCCAAGTAACTACGTCGCTTGATCAAATTATTAATAGCTATCCTAAAGGTCAAGTGTTAATGCCCTTGTCTGGTGGATTAGATAGCCGCTTACTTTTGGCTCTTAGTAAAAAGGTGGGTTTAGAAGATAAGGTGACGCTCGTAAATTGGGGCGCGCCAAAACAGAAAGGTGTTTTTGACGACAAGGTAGCTGCACAGCGTGTAGCAAGTTTTTATGGTAAAGATTTATTGGATATGTCTTTGCCTACTGAAATTGATTCTTATGATCAAGTTCTAGATAGTTTTGTAGAGGCAAGTGAAGGTCGTCTTGACCACTTCAATGCGTTTACAGATGGTTTTAAGATGTGGGATAAGTTTTTTCAGAGCGGGTATCGAATGATCGTAAGAGGCGATATTCCATTCCCTGCTGGATATTGCCTTGATGAGTTTCAGATTAGAACGATGATGGGATTAGAATTATTTAGTGACTATTCAAATATAAAAGATTTCAACGTAAAAAAATATTCTGATCTGCAGAATGAATATCTAACTAAACGTTTAAATGGAGAGTCGCTAATAAGATGGAGAGATAGAACTTTCACAGATGTTCGTGTACCTATAGTGCTTGCGGCATTTTCACATCAAATAAGTGCATTTGCAGAGAATAGAACACCAATGTTAAATTGGACGTTATTTAAGCTTTATATGGGACTGCCCGACAAGGAAAAAGGAGATAAACTGCACATTAAAAGGCTTTGGAAAAAATATGATCGCAGTGGCATATCTTCCAACACAACAGGCTCGTTACGCTCAATGGACTCATATTTTAATAGCGAGCAAGGTAGTGATTATTTACTTGGTAAGCTTGCGCTTCTTGGAGAAAATAAATACTTTTCTTCAAGTTTGGTTGAATCCGTTCAAGAGCATTTTTCTAAGCAGAAACTCCCAACATTAGATCAACAGCATACAGCAGTTTCTCGAAAAGCAGCAGTTTTTAAAAAGGCTCGAACGTGGCTGTCTGGTAATTTACCGGCTTTGCTTAAAGCCTATATTAAAACTAAAGACGGCAAGAGATTATCGGCGACAACCTTGGCCTATCGCCTCGTTCTTGCAGAGAAAATTATCACTATGTATGAATCAGATGCGAAACAAATTAAGGTGAGTAACTGATGGCGCCACAACGGACTTTACATATTGTAGGTAGGATGGACCGTGCTGGTGCAGAAACGATGTTAATGAATTTATATCGGCATATTGACCGCAATCAAATTCAATTTGATTTTGTAACCTTCACAGGTGGAACAGGTGATTATGACGCTGAGATTAAAAAATTAGGTGGGAGAGTATTTCCAATTTTAGCTAATAATCCAATTGAACGTATGTTACGACTGAAAAGATTATTGCAGCAGAACCCTGAATATAAGGTTGTACATGCACACATGCTATTGAGTAATGCTTTTCACTTACTTGCTGCTAAGAGTGCTGGAGTAAAGAATCGTATCTCACATGCGCATAATACTAGTAATGGTCAACCTAGCGTAATAAAAAAGGTATATGAAAAGTGGGCTTTAATAACTAATCGGCAGGTAGCAACCCATAAAATAGCGTGTGGTGAATTGGCCGCTCAGTATTTATTCGGCACTACAGAAAATGTTTGGTTACTACCAAATGCTGTTGATATACGAGAAATGACCACTATTGCTAAAAAATCACGTGACTTCATAAGCCAAGAATTCAGTGATAATGGCCTTAAAGTTATTCAAGTTGGACGTTTAAGTAATGTTAAGAATCATCAGTTTTCTTTAGAAATCGCTGAACAACTAAAAAAACGTAAAGTAAATTTTACATTGTATATTGTCGGACAAGGTCCGCTAGAGGATCAACTAAAGCAGCATGTAAAAGATAAGTCATTATCAGATAACATTATATTTTTAGGGGTACGTGATGATATTACTGAATTGATGGCTAGTGCAGACTATATGATAATGCCTTCTTTGCACGAAGGCTTCCCTGTCGTATTAGTGGAAAGTCATAGTGTTGGACTAACTGCAATAGTCTCAGACCAAGTTTCAAGTGAAGTAGATTTAGGATTAGGATTGGTTGATTTTTTACCTATTAATTCTGCAGAAGTCTGGGCTGATCGTTTGTTAGAACCTAAGCGTTCAACTCCTTCTGAAGAGGAGGTATTAGATGTACTAAGGTCATGTGGTTTCGATGTGTCCTTAAATGCGAAAAAATTAGCTCAGTTTTATCTGGAATTTTAATTATCCTATTAATTTACTTTAAGCACCTTCTATAGAGGAATAAATGCTTCCATATTTATTAGTTCTAAGCTTTGTCATGTTTTGGATAACATTAGAGCAGAAAGCGCTTGGTCGTAAAGCCTTTTGGTTGCCTTTAATCGTTTTGGCTTTGTTTGCTGGAATTCGCAGTAATTTGGTTGGTACTGACTCGGAAACTTATACCAGATACTTTGTCAATCAACTGAGTGTTAATAACCTTCAGTTGAGAGAAGGTTTCGAGTTGGGGTATCGATTATTAGAATATAATTTGTTAGAATTAACACATAATTATTTTTGGCTTTTTTTTATATCAGGATTAATAGTTGTCTACTGCTATTTAAAGGTTATTAAAAAATATAGTATGAATTACAGTTTTTCTATTTTTTTATTCATTACTTTAGGAACTTATACCTTCTTTTTTAATGGTTTGCGCCAAGGTTTATCAATGGCAATATTTGCATTGGCAACTCCTTATTTGTTAGAAAAAAGAATTATTCCATACTTATTGATATGTGGTTTGGCTTCTCTCTTTCACACCAGTGCTTTATTTATGATTCCATTTTATTTTTTAGTGAATATAAATATAAAATTAATTTATAAACTGTCGATAGCTTTTGTAACTTCTATATTGGGGAGTAGGCTTCTTATCTCTTATATTGCTGCAAGTAACTCAAAATATGAGAGTTATACAGAGGTAGTTGAAAAAGGTGGTGGTTATTTGACGTTGGGCTTTTTTGCTTTACTGGTTGTCTTTATATATTTTATCATTCATATTTATAAAATACGAGAAGCACGTTTTATTAAACTATTCACGTTTTACGCTGTTGGTGTGCTTTTTCTTATACCAATAGCCATGCTAGGTGCTAGTCCATCAGGTCCACAGAGGCTCCTTACTTACTTCACATGGACACTGGTTTTATTGTTGCCTATAGTATTTAAGAGAATTAATAATATTTATGTTTCTGTCGTTTTTGTAGTAATTGCAATAACTTATTTCGTTTTGTCTACATCCAGACTTAGTGGTTTAACTCCTTATATTATTAATCCTATTTTTGAGATATTTTAATGAATAAACTTCCTTCTGTGACAATTGGTATCCCATTCTATAATGCAGAATCCACATTGTTAGATGCAGTGCGTTCAGTTTTTGCACAGACTCATGAAAGCTGGGAGCTCATATTAATTGATGATGGATCTACAGATCGCTCCTTAGAGTTGGCACGATCAATCAGGGACCCTAGAGTTACTGTGTACTCAGATGGTACAAATCGTAAGTTAGCGGGGCGCCTCAATCAATTAGTAGGTCTTGCGAAATATGACTTCATAGCACGTATGGATGCTGACGATATGATGGCTCCAAATAGAATAGAGACGCTACTTGAAATTCTGTATGCTGATGAAAAATATGACCTTGCTTCATGTGGTACTTATTCTATTAGAAATAATGGGACTTTTAACGGATATAGAGGTAGTGACGAGAAAAACTATACTTTTGAAGGGCTTCTAAATAAGTCCCAAAGGTTCTTACATGCAGGTCTTGTTGCGCGTAAGAGTTGGTACGAACGCAACCGTTATAATGAACTATTACCTTTAGGACAGGATTCTGATTTATGGCTTCGAGCTGCTAAAGTAGGAGATTTTCGTGCGATATCAATTAAAGAGCCTTTATATATGTATCGAGAAGAAGGCAATGTGACGCCTAAAAAGTTGTTGACAGCATACAGGATAGAGAGAAATAATTTTGCGCCTTTAATTGAAGCTAGACATGCTAGATGGAAGTATATTTCCAAATCTATTGTAAAAACCTGTATTGTTCAGGTTATGGATTTGACAGGTACTCTTGATTATCTTCTTCATCGTAGAAATAAAAAAGATAAAAATGAAAAGTTAATAGAATTATTTAATAATTCGCTAGATAAAATATTTTCAACCCTAATTCCAGGTATTGATAATGAATAAAAAAAAAGTACTCTTCATCGCTACAGTTGCTGGTCATATTCATACTTTTCATAGACCTTATTTAAAATGGTTCCATGATCAAGGTTATGAGGTCCATGTAGCATGTAATGGAGAGTTTTCTGATATTCATGTATCTAAGGTATGGAACGTTGACTTTGAAAGGTCCCCAGTATCTCTATCAAACTTCAAAAGCCTTTTTCAGCTTGGAAAGATAATTAATAAAAATGAATATTTATTGATATCATGTCATACGCCTGTGGCTAGTGTTCTTTCTAGACTTTCTTCTATTACTGCTAGAAGAAATGGAACGCGATTATTATATACAGCTCATGGATTTCATTTTTTCAAAGGAGGAAGTCTATGGTCTTGGTTAACCTACTATCCAGTTGAGGTAGGGTTATCTTATCTTACGGATGCGATTATTTGTATTAATCAAGAAGATTTCGACCTTATACGTGAAAAAGGCTCGTCATCTACTAATTACTATTTGATTCCAGGTATTGGGGTAGATTCGAGTAGATTCCAGCCTTTATCGGTTAATCAAAAAATGGAATTAAGAGATGTTTTAAATGTAGATAGAAACAACTTTGTTATGGTATATGCTGCCGAATTCATTGATAGAAAAAATCATAAACTTATTATTAACGCTATCCGGTTGCTATCCTCTAAAATTGACCATTTCATAGTTTTTTTTGCTGGGATAGGTGCTCTTCTAGATGAGCTTAAAGAATATGTTACAAGCTGTGGCTTAGATGAACATGTTCGCTTTCTCGGATATGTAACTGATATTGAAAAATATTTTCAGATCTCTGATGTGGCTCTATCTTCTAGTAAGCAAGAAGGGTTGGGTATTAATCTTGTAGAAGCAATGATGTGTGGCGCTCCTGTAATTGCAACTGTTGATAGGGGGCACTGTACAGTCGTTGATCATAAAGTTAATGGAATCTTATTTCCTCAGAATGATTCGAAAGCTTTAGCAGATGCTATATTTGAAATGTATAAAGATGATGCACTTCGCCTTAAGATGTCTGAAGAAGCTATCAGGAAAGCTTCGAGGTTTGAAGTTAAAAATTCACTGGAAGCTATGTCAAAAGTTTATTTAAAATTTTTAGATTAATTCTGAATTAGGTCATTATTACTGCTCGTTACTGAGAAGACGCCATAATTTTAGGTAGTTTTCACTAGTCATACCTAGGGCATGTCCTCAATTAGGTCGAAATCATCTTAATGGATTAAAAATGGCTAAATTCACACCAAGTTGTATGAAATATCTGGTTAATATACTCGTCTTAACTAGAAGCCTTCCTTGTTTGACTAAAAACTCCCATTTTTATCATCATCAAAATGCAGGCATGGCTTAGTAACTCACAGAATTACCTTAAAGCTGCGATAGAGGATTATAATATTTTTTAATCCTTATTAAAGATATGGATACTTTAGCGCAAACGATATTGTGTTTTATATAATATGCGAGATAGAGTGAAAAAAACGGACTACAGGAGCTATATATTACCTTAATAAATTTTTGATGTGGAAAAAATAAATAAATATTGGTCGGTTATTATATCTACTTAATTCTGAGTTAATATATGAAATATTCGTAGCCGTTATATCCAAAGTCTAATAAAACCCTAAGTTCGAGATAAGGAATTTAATTTTGAAAAAAATACTACTGATAGGCAAGAATTCTTTTATTGGCAAAAATTTTATTGAGTTAATTAGTCGATATAACGCTAGCTATGAGATCGAAGCAATCAGTATTCGCGATGAATCATGGAGAAACAAGTCTTTTCAAAGGTTTGATGTCGTTATTCAGCTTGCGGCTATTGTCCATCAGTCTGAAAAAAAAGCCAGCTATGATGTATATGACAAAGTGAATCATCAGTTAGTAGTCGCGATGGCAAAAAAAGCTAAGGAAGATGGTGTAAAGCAATTTATTTTCCTTTCAACTATGAGTGTTTATGGGCTTAGTACAGGCCACATAACAGCAAATACACCTATTAATCCCAGGTCATTTTACGCTCGGTCTAAAGCGTCGGCAGAACAATCCTTACAGAAGCTAAGCGCATCGGACTATCGGGTTGCTATTATTAGACCGCCAATGGTATATGGGTACGGTAATAAAGGAAATTATAATACTCTTCGTAAGTTTGCACTATCTAGCCTTGTTTTCCCTGATACTGATAATCGAAGAAGTACTATATACGTTGATAATCTGTGCGAGTTCCTGAGGATAGTGATTGAAGATAATTTACAAGGTATACTCTTTCCTCAAAATGATGAGTATATGAGAACTTCAGATACAGTTTCATTAATTGCGGAAACCCATTCAAAAAAAATATATATGTCAAAGTTGTTAGGCTTAACGCTCAAACCTTTAATGTTTTCTAACACTGTACAAAAAGCTTTTGGCAGTCTGACTTACGATCCAAAACTACCGGGTGGACCAAGTGTTATGGATTACAATAAAGTTACTTTTGAAGAGTCTGTCGAACAAACTGCCCGTTTCTACAAATCAAACTTAACTACGAATAAATCGATGATGTTGCAAAGACCGTTAGATATTGTATTTTCAGCCACAGGTCTAATAGTGGCTTCACCATTATTAATTGGTGCTACGGTAATTGGTTATCTCGACACAGGATCGCCTTTATTTGTCCAAGAACGTATCGGTAAAGACAAAAAATCATTTAAACTAATTAAGTTTCGCACTATGAAAGTGTCAACAGAATCTGTAGCTAGCCATCTTGTTGATAATACTTCAATTACCAAACTTGGTAAGGTTTTACGCAAGACAAAATTAGATGAACTACCACAACTATTAAATGTACTAAAAGGTGAGATGAGCTTAACTGGACCTAGACCCAACTTGTTTAATCAGTATGAACTTATAGATGAAAGAGAGGCGATAGGGGTATATAAAGTATTACCTGGGATTACTGGATTGGCGCAACTCAGTAATATAGATATGTCTACACCTAAGCTTCTCGCTCAAACAGATAAAAAAATGATTGACACTATGAGTTTTAAAAATTATTTTTCCTATATTATAAGAACAGCATTAGGTAAGGGGAGCGGCGATGCAGTCAAGTAAATTTAGCTGGTTTAGCTCGCTAAAGTAATTTATTATTCATAGCTTTTTTAACACAAAAAAGTTGGAAAAAAGACTAATATAGATTGATAAACTCTATCTATAAAAATAGATAACCTCTAAAGGTAGATGACTATGTATAAAAAACTAAAGTACAAACAACTGAGTATTTTACTGGGTTTTAGCATGGTGTCTATGCTGGCATCAGCACAGAACCTATATATGAATGATATGAGGCTCAAATCGGACCTCGATTGGCTAAATACCCAAGGTGTCACTCAGATTAGTACTAGTACATGGCCACTAACCGCTAACGAAATCAAGCGCGCACTAAGCTCTGCTAATACGGTGACACCAGCGCAGCAGCAAGTTTTACAGTCAGTGAGTACTTTGCTTAATCAAGCTGAAAGATCTCAATCTCTTGTTAAAACTTCTGTAGGATTATATGCTCAAACTGATCGAAAACAATTGCCACAAACCTTTGCCGATGATCAGCTGGCAGGACAGCAAGCCTCTGTAGCGTTGGGACTTAGTGAAGAGAATTGGGAGTTTAACCTACAAGCTAATTTAAAAAACGATAAGCTAATTGATGATAATGATGTCAGTTTTGAAGGTTCGTATATCGCTGGTACAGCTGCCAACCAGTGGTTGATAGCGGGTCAAATCCCTGCATGGTGGGGGCCTGGAAATGATGGTAGTCTTATTCGAGGGGATGCCAGCCTTCCTGTCGTTGGTGTTACGATGCAGCGTGATGAGCAAAGTGCACCTGCCTCAAAATATCTATCATGGGTCGGTCCATGGCAATATCAATTGTTTGGCGGACAGCTTGACGATTATACCGCTGTGCCAAGAACTAAGCTGTTTGGCATGCGTCTCACGGCAGCGCCATTGCCATGGTTAGAGGTTGGGGCGTCACGTACCTTTATGTGGGGCGGTGAGGGCAGACCACAAAGTTTTAGCTCATTTGTCGATGCTGTTATAGGAACTAAAGATAACATAGAAATTGAAGATAATAAAGAAGACCCTGCCAACCAGCTGGGTGGCTTTGATGCACGTATTAATCTTGCGCCTTTAGTTAATATTCCAGCGGCAGTCTATGCTCAGTACGTGGGTGAAGATGAAGCAAGCGGACTACCTTCCAAATACATGTCTCTGCTCGGTGTGGATTATGCCTCTGATGTTTATGGTAAGCCTTATCAATTATATGCTGAGTATGCAGATACGCGTACCAATGGCGAAGTGAGGAATATTTCTTATAATCACTTTATCTATACAGACGGTTACTATCAGCAAGGCTATCCTCTCGGTCATTCTTTGGGCGGCGATACTCAAAGTGCATCAGTTGGCAGCAAGCTATGGTTGAGTAGTAGTGACTTTATCCGAGCGAAGCTGCAGTATGCTAAAGTGAATCAGGCGGATGAGCCGATTAATCAGGCATTCCCCACTACGGATACGCTAAAGGCAATCGATGTCGCTTGGGAACATCAATTAAAACCACAAGCACTGATTACTACTAGGTTGTGGGCAGTAGACTCAAAAATAGAGTCTACTGATGTAGGGGCAGCAATAGGACTGGAGCTAAAGACTTTTTAAGTTTGGTTTGTGTTCAGTGTATTCAAAATAGGATCTGTTAGGATTTCAACAGGTCCTATTTTTTTACTAAGCTATGTTGCTTTCATTACAAATGGAAACTATAATACAGCATTTAATAACAGATAATACGCACTGTTTTTATCTTATTGGTTAGTCATTCTCATGAAATTTAGAAAAGATATTAACGGTCTTAGGGCTATTGCTGTCATCGCAGTTGTGCTATTCCATTTCAATGATTCTTGGATGCCCGGCGGCTTTGCTGGTGTTGATGTTTTTTTTGTTATTTCAGGTTTCCTGATGACTGGAATAATATTTAGAGGTGTCGAGAAAGATAGCTTTTCCATTTTTAAGTTTTATGTCGCTCGTGCTAATAGGATTATTCCTGCTCTAGCACTACTGTGTCTTGTATTATTAGTTTTTGGTTGGTTCTATCTTATTCCAATCGATTACAAGACCCTAGGCAAGCATGCTGGCAGTAGTATAAGCTTCTTATCCAATTTCGCTTATTGGAGAGAGGCTGGCTACTTTGATGCCGCTTCTCATGAAAAATGGTTGTTACATAGTTGGTCATTATCGGTTGAATGGCAGTTCTATATCATCTACCCGTTAGTACTGGTCGCTATGCGCAAGTTTCTGTCGATAAAGACTATGAAACTAATGCTGATAGTTGGAACAGTGCTAGGCTTTATTTTCTGTGTGTTTTCTACCTACAAATGGCCTAATGCTTCTTATTTTTTATTGTCTGCCAGAGCGTGGGAGATGATGATCGGTGGTGTGGCTTATCTTTATCCTTTTACATTACAAGAAAATAGAAAAAAAATTGTACATTGGGTAGGCTTAGGGCTAATTATTGGTTCTTACTTCTTAATATCGGCAGAAAATCCTTGGCCAGGTTATTTAGCACTATTTCCTGTTATAGGTTCTTTCCTTATTATTCAAGCTCAGCATAATGATAGCGTCATCACAGGCAATATAGTTTTTCAAAAATTAGGGACTTGGTCTTATTCCATATATCTTTGGCACTGGCCGATTGTCGTCGCTATTTACTATTTTTCACTAGACGAGGCCTATATATATCCAGGTATAGCGCTGTCTATACTTCTTGGCTTTCTAAGTTATAAATATGTTGAAAAAATAAAATTCAGGAATGATTTTTCTAGTCTATTGAGCTATCTGAGGTATAAACCTGCATATATGGTTCTTATAGTCGGGCTGTTAGGCAGTATTGCTTTCGGAGATAACGGGGTTGGAAGTAGATTCGCACTAAATGCTACTGATGATATTATTATTCATGAGCTGACCCGGGCAACTAGAAGTAATGGTTATTGTTTCTATAGCTCAGACGATCCAGATTTTGAAGTTAGCCAAAGTAAAGGTGTTGAATGCTATCTAGGGGACAAGCAAGAAAAGCCAACAACACTATTGTTTGGAGACTCATATGCGGGTCATAATGAGCCGTTTTTTGATGAAGTATTTAAGGCGAATGGCGCATCATTTCAATCAATAACAACTAACTGGTGTATCCCTTCTTTTTCTGAAAGATATACTGGTGTTAAAACAAATAGCGCTTATGATCAGTGTCTATTGAATAGACGCTATTTAGAAAATAATATGGATGATTATAAGAATATAATATTCGCAGGGTCCTGGGATACTCCGTTAATATTAGGACAGCTTGAAGATTTCAAGCAAGTGGTTGATAAAGCTGCGAACCTTGATAAAAATATCTTCATCATGGCAGCCCCTTATCGCTATCAAAAAAATCTTTTAGCAGAACTTAAGAAAAGTATTTATTTTGGTTTACCCTTTAATATTGATGCTATAGATGGCAAAGATACAGTCGTGGCTAAGGCCAATAGAGAACTAAAAGCTCTAGCTGAAAAATATAGTAATGTTTATTATATAGATAGATCATTACTTTATGAAGAAAGCAACACATTTGATGTGGGCGAGGTCACAGTTCCATATAGCTTAGATGGTGGTCATATCTCCATTTTAGGATCAAAATATTCAGCAAAACACTTCATCAATCATCCTGATTATGAGGTTATGATGAGCCACTTTAATCTGCATTAGTAGTTGAGAAATCAACATCAAAAAATTTTCCATAATCAATCTCTTCCAAAAGACTTTCTCCCCAAGTTCTATAGATAAACTTTCATCGGTTAGCGCCGTCTTATGCCCTCTATAGCTTAGTCTTTTTTACTGTTTTTGTAATTAACACGCATCAATTTTTTGGTCCATACTTTTATGAAATTTAGAAAAGATATTAACGGTCTTAGGGCTATTGCTGTCATCGCAGTTGTGCTATTCCATTTCAATGATTCTTGGATGCCCGGCGGCTTTGCTGGTGTTGATGTTTTTTTTGTTATTTCAGGTTTCCTGATGACTGGAATAATATTTAGAGGTGTCGAGAAAGATAGCTTTTCCATTTTTAAGTTTTATGTCGCTCGTGCTAATAGGATTATTCCTGCTCTAGCACTACTGTGTCTTGTATTATTAGTTTTTGGTTGGTTCTATCTTATTCCAATCGATTACAAGACCCTAGGCAAGCATGCTGGCAGTAGTATAAGCTTCTTATCCAATTTCGCTTATTGGAGAGAGGCTGGCTACTTTGATGCCGCTTCTCATGAAAAATGGTTGTTACATAGTTGGTCATTATCGGTTGAATGGCAGTTCTATATCATCTACCCGTTAGTACTGGTCGCTATGCGCAAGTTTCTGTCGATAAAGACTATGAAACTAATGCTGATAGTTGGAACAGTGCTAGGCTTTATTTTCTGTGTGTTTTCTACCTACAAATGGCCTAATGCTTCTTATTTTTTATTGTCTGCCAGAGCGTGGGAGATGATGATCGGTGGTGTGGCTTATCTTTATCCTTTTACATTACAAGAAAATAGAAAAAAAATTGTACATTGGGTAGGCTTAGGGCTAATTATTGGTTCTTACTTCTTAATATCGGCAGAAAATCCTTGGCCAGGTTATTTAGCACTATTTCCTGTTATAGGTTCTTTCCTTATTATTCAAGCTCAGCATAATGATAGCGTCATCACAGGCAATATAGTTTTTCAAAAATTAGGGACTTGGTCTTATTCCATATATCTTTGGCACTGGCCGATTGTCGTCGCTATTTACTATTTTTCACTAGACGAGGCCTATATATATCCAGGTATAGCGCTGTCTATACTTCTTGGCTTTCTAAGTTATAAATATGTTGAAAAAATAAAATTCAGGAATGATTTTTCTAGTCTATTGAGCTACTCTAAAAACATACCAATCTATATCGCAGTGTTTATAGGAGTATTAGGAAGTGTAGTTTTTATAAAATTTGATACCTTTACGCTCATGCGTTTAACAGCAGATGAAATATTAATAACAGATCAACAAAAACGGGATCCTAAGGTAGCTTTTTGTGGAGCTGTAGAAAATGGAGTGTCTCCAGGCTGTACTTATGGCGATGGACCAGTAAAAGCCATTGTTATTGGGGACAGTCACTCACAATTTCAGAATGTTGCCATTGGTAATAGAGCTACATTAATGGGTGGAAGCATTCTAAGCTTAGGACTGTCAGCCTGCCCTACAATCAAAGATGTTGTATATAGAGGCGGGTCTAGTAACCAATATGCGGATTATAACTGTGGATGGCTAGTTGAAAATGCTATTGATATTGCAGCGGAAAAATATCCCAATATTCCTGTTATTATTATCAATAGAACTTCTATGTATATACACGGACCAAATGAAGACAAAGACTTTCAATTGGCGCCTCCCCATTATTTCGTTGATGAAGTCTTTACTAAGAGAGATGAGAGATATAAAAATAATCTAGCTGGTCATATGGTTGATACTATCTGTGAATTTACTGAGAATAATCCCGTTTACTTAGTAAGACCAACGCCTGAAATGACAAAGCATGTCTCTAAAAGTATGTTTAACTCTTTAGTTCTATATAATCGTAAAGAGTCCATTAAAATACCACTAGCTGAAAATAGTCAAAGGCATGAATTTGCATTTAGAATGCAAGATAAAGCGGCAAAACAATGTGGGGCTAAAATACTAGATCCTCTTCCATATCTTTGCGATGATCAATACTGCTATGGAGATGTTGATGGTATCCCTACCTACTTGGATGATAATCATTTAAGTATTTATGGCTCAGAAGTTATTTCACCTATATATGATGAAGTCTTTAAGTAGGGCTAAAGTTTCGATATAAAGCGATCATTATGTTAGTGTAAGTTATAAATAAATAAAAACCGTTCCAATGTATTTGGCACGGTTCATTAAGTGAATAAAAAATAGAATAGTTAAGAAATAGCTTTAATGCTTTCCATATCCGGCATCGGCGGAAGCTGCTCTAGACTGGTCAGCCCAAAGGCGTCCAAAAACTGTGGGGTAGTATGTAGTAATGCCGGACGACCTAGCGTGTCTTTGTAACCGTTCTCTATAATCCAGCCTTTATCAAATAGTTGTCGTAAGATATTGCTTGAAAGCGTGACGCCACGCACATACTCAATATCGCTTCGGGTCACCGGCTGCTTATACGCAATCACGCTTAGGGTTTCTAGTAGTGCTTGGCTCAGACGCTCTTGGCGCTGCGGGAATACGCGCTGAATGAGCGGGCTATAGCTATCAGTAATTTGCAGTCGATAGCCGCTGGCTGTTTCATTCAGGCTGAGTACACCATTTTTTAAACGCGCTTGTAATATCTCTAATGCCTGTTGTAGCTCTTGAGTGGATAAAGATAAATATTTTTTAAGTACATTGGCAGTAATCGGGGCTTCTGAGGCGTGTAGTAACACTTCAATATGGCGACTGATGGTTTCGTGCTTATTAATAGCTTCGTCTTGCTGCTCTAAAGATACTGATAATGTTTGTTTACTATTATCTTGTTTAGCATTGTCAACCATGGCCATTACTATATTGCTCTCTAATAAATAATTTTGTAAAAAGGAAGTCTCAGATATTGGCAAGATGGTATCTACGTCTGGCTCGTTGCTATAAAATATTATAACTTTACATGACCGTTTGTTGGGCTGAAGCCTATGCTAACCACTCTAAAGTTAATTCATTAAGCTGATTGCTAGTATGGCTACCGGCTATATTATCCGCATTAACGACGCCAACCAGCTGACGTTTCATCAGCTCTAACACCGCTACAAAGCTAACCACCACCCCGATCTTACCTTGCGTTTTATCTAGTAACTCGTAAAAGGAGCGTGCGCCATCAGTGCTCAGCTGTCTGCTAATACTGACAATTCGATCGGCAAGTGGTACAGCATCTGTTTTAACGGTATGCATCTTCATATGATAGCCAGGCATTAACTGCATTTTAAATAGGCTATCAATTAGTAAGTTTGGTGAATAGCTGGGTAATTCAGCTTGCATAATATCTTGATTGGGCATACTAACCATCGCTAAGAACACATCGCGCTCAAGGCGTACTAGGTTATCCAAACGCTGGCTTGCACTTTTGATTTGGGCGTAGGCTTCTAAGCGTTCAATCAGCTCTGCTTTGGGATCACGCTCATCAATAGGCGTCTGCGGGGTAGGGAGTAATAGCTCAGTTTTGATAGCAATCAAGGTCGATGCCATCAATAGGTAGTCGCCTGCTAATTCGAAATGTTCAGCGTTTAGCTCATTGATATAAGCCAAATACTGCTCAGTAATGGGCAGGATTGGCATTTGGGTCAAATCAACATTATTCTTTTTGACCAAATACAATAAAAAATCCAGCGGCCCTGCAAATTGCTCGAGCCAAATGGCAAACGCTTGTGGCGGTACATATAAGTCCTCCGGCAAGTGCTGCACGGGTGTCTGATAAATACGCAATGCCATATTATCACAGGCATCGGCTATATCATGAACCTTAGCAACAGCCGCAATGCCACCTGATACGGGACTGATACTTACCGGTGTTTGTATGTCTGCACGGATAGCTGATGTCACTTGCATTCACTTATATAAGTTGGGAGCTGATTTTTTAATGATTAAGCAATAATTAAACTACTATTTAAGCAACACTATTACTTAAGCGATCATTTAAGCTTAGCAAGCGGGCGAATACCAATAGCACGGCGAGTTTTATCCAGCTGCTTACGGCTATGGCGACGTGCTTTATCCGCGCCCATTTGCAAGATTTCTTCCAACTCTTTTGGATTGGCCATCAGCTCTTGATAACGTGCGCGAAATGGCGCAATTTCACTATTTATTTTTTCAAATAAAGCTTGTTTGGCATCGCCCCAACCAATACCTGCCGAGAATTGCGCGCGCATAGCAGCAATCTCTTCAGGTGTAGCAAAAGCTTTATAAATCTCAAACACGGCTGAGTCATTAGGGTCTTTTGGCTCAGCAGGCAGCTGAGAATTAGTGACAATTTTCATAATTGCTTTATGCATCTGCTTCTCAGGATTGGCCTGTGGATTAAATTCACCAAATAATGGAATGGTATTGCCGTAGCTTTTACTCATTTTACGTCCATCAAGCCCCGTCAGCAATGGTGTGTCATCATCGACCGCCGCATTTGGCATGGTAAAGAGCGGCTTATATTTATGGTTAAAAGTACCGGCAATATCACGCGCCATTTCAATATGCTGAATTTGATCGCGACCAACAGGAACATGGGTGGCGTTGAACATTAAGATATCTGCTGCCATTAGCACCGGATAGCCAAATAGTCCCATAGTGACACCTTGATCAGCATCAACGCCATTGTCTATATTGATATCGACTGAAGCCTTATAAGCGTGGGCACGGTTCATCAGACCTTTGGAACATGAGCAATTTAAAATCCAGGCCAGTTCTGGGATTTCTGGTACATCCGATTGACGATAAAAGGTGACGCGCTCAGGATCTAGACCGCAAGCAAGCCAAGTTGCGGCAATGGATTTAGTGGATTCATGAATCACTGCAGGGTCAGAACATCCGATAATGCCATGATAATCTGCTAAAAAGAAAAACGCTTCATCATCACTGTTCTGGATAGACTCAATAGCTGGACGGATCGCACCGACATAATTACCCAAATGTAGGGTACCTGTTGGTTTAATGCCCGTTAAAATACGTTTGGCTGCTGTCTTTTGGGTATTTGAAGGGTTTACGCTGTCATTATTATTCATGAAAAATCCGTTATAGTTTGTTATCTAGTTATTGTTGGGTATGGTCAGGTATTATTTTGGCTATAGTCATCATTTTAGAAAACGAGTTTAGCAAACAATTATAGCAAATTTGCGTGCTGTTTTTATTTTAGACTGACACTCTATGAAGTCTAAATATTTATATTTATAAGCGCTTAGTCATAGATATCAGTACGGCCCTCAGGACCATTTTTAAAGCGTCTATGGAACCACATCCACTGAGTAGGATCGATGCGAATTAGCCCTTCCAACACTTCATTAACGCGTGTGGCATCAGCCACTTCATCGTTACTTGGATAATTATCTAATGCTGGGGTAATGGTCAGATGATAATGGGGACGTTTACCACTCGGCATATTATCGGGCGTTTGCCGGTAAGTATGTAGCGCCATAACAGCGGGTGGATGTTCTTTACTACCGAGGTTAGCCAGCCGCCGCGTTGCGGTAAGGGTCGCTGCGGGTACGCCAAAAAAGGGTGCCATAACCCCTTGTTTCAAGCCGTAATCTTGATCCGGTGAGTACCAAATCACGTGTCCATCCTTAATAGAGCTTACCAAACTACGCATATCACGGTTAGAGATTTGCTTACCAAGAATGCTACTACGACCATTATAAACCACCCAGTCTAATAGCGCGTTATTTTGCGGTCTATACATACCATCCATGGGAAAGAACTGCGTACAGAGCATGCCGCCGAGATCGAGCATTGTATAGTGTGCACCAAGCAAAATAACCGCGCGACCCTCGTTCTGGGCGTTGACTACATGTTGGAGCCCAGAGATAGAAACCGTACGGGTAAATACATTCGGGCGGAACCAAGCGCACAAGGTTTCAAACACACCAATACCTTGGTTAACAAATATTTGCTTGGCCATCAGCTCGCGTTCAGCTTCTGGTTTTTCTGGAAACGCTAATCTAAGGTTTATCAACGTATCACGGCGGCGCGAGCCTACGGTTTTATAAATTAAAATACCCAGCTTGCGACCTAGCCAAAATTGCCAACGTAGCGACAAATAGATCATCGGAAAAATAATAGCCATTAGCAGCCAAATACCCCAGTATTTAGGCAATAAAAACGACCATTCAAAGGGCTTTTTATGCGGGGGTACGGTTTGTTTATGAGTTTGCTTAATAGTGGGCATACCTGCAGGAATATCCGGCGACCTGGCAGGCTGATTAGAGGATGCACTGCTTGGAGGTGGCATACTGCTCTGAGAGTTAGGTTTACTGGGATCAAACTGTTCGGGCGCTTTCATGATGTCGTTGCTAATGATAAAAAGTTAGTATTATGATGGGGTAGCAAGCGCAGCTTTGCAAGTGAATTTACGCATCGTTATAAGAGGCTAACTTGCAAAAACACACCAACAAAAACGCGCGCATAAAAAAACCTTATAAGCGGTGACCCACTTATAAGGTTCTGCAAATCTATTATGTTATCTTTAATTGCCCCTATGATCTTATGATAAGACCAGTAGCAACCAGTAGATAAACAATAGCTTTGATTAACGTTTTGAGAATTGTGGACGTTTACGTGCTTTACGTAGGCCCAATTTCTTACGTTCAACTTTACGTGAGTCACGAGTCACAAAACCAGCTGCTTTTAGGGCAGGCTTTAAGGTTTCGTCAGATTCGATAAGTGCACGGGTGATACCGTGGCGGATTGCGCCCGCTTGACCCGTACTGCCACCACCTGTAACGGTGACGTATAAGTCATAAGCACTACCAGAATCGAGTAACTCTAATGGCTGACGAACAACCATGCGTGAAGTTTCGCGGCTGAAGTATTCATCAAGTGGCATGCCGTTAACAACGATAGTGCCAGTACCTTTTGATAAAAAGACACGAGCAGTAGAAGTCTTGCGGCGACCAGTTCCGTAATTGCGTTCCATAAGTGATTCCTTAGATGTCTAGTTCTTTAGGTTGCTGCGCTTCATGTGGATGATCGGTACCCGCATAAAGTTTTAGCTTCTTGATCATCGCATAGCCAAGAGGACCCTTTGGAAGCATACCCTTAACGGCTTTGTGTAGAACATCTTCAGGCTTATTTGCAAGCAGCTTGGTGAAGTTGGTTTCTTTAATACCACCTGGATAGCCACTGTGACGATAGTATTTTTTATCTTGTGCTTTTTTACCCGTTACTGTAATTTTTTCAGCGTTGATGACAACAATGAAGTCACCAGTATCAACGTGCGGGGTAAAAGAAGCCTTGTGCTTACCACGTAGGCGGTGAGCGATTTGGCTAGCTAGGCGACCAAGGGTTTTGCCGTCAGCATCTACGACATACCAGTCATGGGTCACTTCAGCTGGTTTTGCACTAAGTGTTTTCATGATAAAACCTTAAAATTAAAATTCGTTGAGAGTTTGTCTGGGAACGGGGCTCTCAAAAAACAGACTGCACATTATAAGCAGTAGCGCTTACGCTTGCAAGCTGCATTGTGGTTTATTTTAGGCTGCTAGGCATCAAATACAAGCATTTAGCCGGGTTTTTAGCAGTTCTTAATGCGGGTTGTCTAATTATGACGATACCAGCTGATAAAGTCCAGCAACAACTTGCCCGGCTTTGGTCTGTTTGAGGCAATTAAAGCCCACAAGCCCTTGTGAAGACAAAGTTTCTTGTAAAGATATGGTCAGCTCATCCAATTGTGGATTCAGGTCTTTATCCGCTTCCAAGTAAATCAGCGTTTTTACCGTGATTAATTCTTTAGCAATTAAAGCCGTCAAAATTGGCTGCCATAAATCATCAGCATAAGGCGGATCAATAAAGACCACATCAAAGACCGCATTAAAGCTCACGTTAAAGTCTTGATTAGAGGGCTGATTGAGATTATTGTTTTGGCTTAAAACCTGCTCGGCTGCGCCATGAATAATACGGTAGTGGTCGACATCAATACGCAGTTGCTGGGCGTTTTGCAGTAGCAGCTGACTTTGGGTACGATTGGTTTCAATAAAGGTGCAATGCGCCGCGCCGCGTGATAACGCTTCAAACCCAAGCACACCACTACCAGCGCAGCTATCAAGTACGCGTGCACTATTTATATCAGTGAGTAGCCAGTTAAATAAAGTCTCACGCAAGCGATCTGGGGTAGGGCGTAACCCATCGGCATCGATAAAAGTGACGTTACGACGTTTAAACTGCCCACCGATAATACGCACATTACCGGCGGTTGTATTTTTACCATTGTGAGGCGTTTTAGGCTTAGATTTTCGCGGTGTTGATAGTCTTTTCATAGTATTTGTAATGTCTTTATAGAGTAGTCTCAGTATTGGCTGTTTTAGTCGCTGTTTCTGCTTCCGCTTGTTTTTTTAACGCGTCTTCTTTATCGCGTATAGCATCATGTGCCGCTTTATCTTGGACTTTTTGGTGTTTGATAGCTTTTAGCTCATCGGCAGTTGGCGGTAAAATAGGATCGTTTTTGTGCTGTAATACCCAGTAATCAAATAGAGCGCGGCCTATAGGCGCTGCAACGACGCTACCACCGCCGCCATTTTCAACCAATACCGATAGCGCAATTTGGGGGTTTTCCACTGGCGCAAAACCATTGAACCACGCATGATCCCAATGGCGTTTATCTAGCGCTGCTTTATTATAGCTTTGACCTTGGGCAATGGATTTTACTTGCGCGGTGCCGGTCTTGCCCGCAATACGATAGCGTGAGGTATAAATGCGGCGACCAGTACCTTGCTTGATGACGTTTTCCATCGTATCTTGCATACGTGTCCAGTCGGAATCCTCACCATTATAGTCAATTTTTCCGTCCGTCTTATCAATGATATTAACTTCTGCAGCGCCTTCACTGTGTTTTAATAGATGCGGGGTGATGTGATGACCCTTGTTAGCAGTGATAGCCGTGGCTTGAGCAATTTGCAGTGGCGTTGCCAGAAAATAACCTTGACCAATACTAACGGATATCGTTTCACCCGGTAACCAGTCTTTATTATAAGTGTCTTTTTTCCATTTTGGTGACGGCATAATACCTGCCTTTTCATTAGGCAAGTCAATACCGGTTTCTGAACCAAAGCCAAAGCGTACCATCCAGTCGTGCAAGCGCTGAATGCCCATCTCATACGCCAAGTTATAATAATAAGTATCCACTGACATGACGATAGATTTTTTGAGGTCAACCGTGCCATGACCTCCGCGCTTCCAATCGCGGAACCGATGCGAGTCGCCAGGTAAGCTAAAATAACCGGGGTCATAGATAGTGGTATTCCAATTGCGCAGACCATAATGCAGACCGCCTAAGGCCTCAAAGGGTTTGATAGTTGAGCCGGGCGGATACATTCCTTGCAATGCTCTGTTATATAATGGCTGATCTAAATCTTCCCGTAGGTCGCCGTAGTCTCTAAAGGAGATACCAGATATAAAAGGGTTGGGGTCATAGCTGGGGTTACTGACAAAGGCCAGCACGTCGCCATTTTGCGGGTCAATCGCTACAATCGCGCCACGGCGACCAGCGAGTTGCTCCTGCGCCACCATCTGTAAGCCATAATCTAAACTCAAGGTGATATCGTTACCCGCAGTCGGTGCCTTGGTATCTAGTTGGCGTAGGATATTGCCATGAGCATCAGTTTCTACTGATTGATAACCGGGTTGTCCTAACAAAATATCTTCATAAAAATCTTCGATACCGATTTTACCAATAAGGTCGGTACCGGCATAGCGATCTTTATTAATTTGTTTGGTTTCTTTATCATTGATACGGCCGACATAGCCGATAACGTGCGCGAACAGCTCATCATAAGGATAAGAGCGGGTCAGCTTACTTTGTATAGTGACCCCGCGAAAGAACGGCTGACGTTCACTAAATTGCGCTAATTGCGCGTCAGTGAGATCAATCTTAATGGTGACTGGGTCATTTTTTTTACTTCGGCTGAGCCGAGCTAAAATATTGGCAATGTCTTCATCAGTGAGCTCGAAAATAGGCGCTAGCAGGGTTAAGGTGCGCTCAGGATTGTCTACTTCATCAGGACTAAGCATCGCGGTAAATACCGGCTGGTTGTCCGCCAGTAATATGCCATTGCGATCATAGATATAACCCCGACTTGGCGGTGCTGATATCAGCTTGATACGATTGTTATCCGCTTGCTTCTTATATTTATCATGCGCGTACACTTGCAAGTAACCGTAACGCAGCAGCAAAACACTCAGGCCTACAAAAATAAGCAAGCCAAAGATAATAATCCGGTGCATAAAAATACGATCGACTTGTTCGGCATCTGGGGCTAGCGGTCTATTCATGTAAAGTCAGTACCAAGGCGCGCTGTGATTAAAAGGATTAAGAATAATAAAGGATAGACGTTAGGTCATTAATGCTTAAAGGACAGTATTGAGCTAAAAGGCAGCATAGAAAAGTATAGCGTCAAGATACATCAGTCTATAGTCATTTATCAAAGAGGGTATTATGTGCTAATAAATGGTAAGTATGCTAAAATCAGACGATTTTATTTATCGTATTTAACACTGTTGCCAGTGCCGTTTTATTAAAATCCGCCATTAACCAGCCGCTAGGTATTAGTAGTCGCTGGATTGATTATAGTATTAATAATATATTAATACCAATAAGGGCGCTAGAATAACGATAACCGTTAAGTCAGGGGCATAAAGAGTCATGGTTGCAACTTCAATATGGCAGACACTCGCTGAGCACCCAGAATTTTTTGCCATGCTGACCATTCCACCGGTGACAGCCTTTGTCACTTGGGTGCATGTATGGATGGCGCTAAAAATGTTGTTTTATCCCATCAAGTTTTGGGGTATTCGCATTCCAAGATTTCCATTCTTTGGGCTACCAGGTATTGGCTGGCAAGGTATCGTCCCGCGTAAAGCCGGCAAGATAGCGGGTGTTATTGTTGATCAGACGCTCTCAAAACTGGGCTCGCTTGATGAGTTTTTTCAAGCGATGGAACCGGAACAGATGGCGGTATTTATCACTGATACGGTTGATAAGAATCTCGAAGCTTTGATTGATGAGATTATGCTTGAGCGCTCAGAGACGCTCTGGAGCAACATTCCTTATGCGCTAAAGCGCCGTATATATAATCAAGCGCATCAAGAATTGCCTGGAATCATGCAGTCTTTGGTGACTGATTTGACTTATCATGTCGAAGATTTAGTCGATATGCGGCAGATGATTGTTAATAAGATGGAAAGTGATCGGCGCTTGATGGTTAATATGTTCCTGAAAGTGGGTCAAAAAGAGATTGATTTTATTTGGCATATTAGTGCCTTGATTGGATTGATTTTTGGCATTATCCAGATGTTTATTTTCTTGGTGGTGCCAGCACATTGGACCGTCCCATTTTTTGCAGCAGTTTGGGGGTTATTGACTAACTGGATTGCGATTTGGATGGTGTTTAATCCGGTTGAGCCGCGCTTTATACCTTATTTGAAGTTTTTTGCACGCCGTAATGGTTTTCCATTTATCACACTGCAACTGCCACACATGGCACAGTTTCGCTGGCAAGGCGGCTTCATGAAGCGCCAAGAAGAAGTTTCTGACGTTTTTGCTGAGATCGTGGTTAATGATTTGGTAACGCTTGAGAATATCATGAATGAGATGATGTATGGCGAGCGCGCTGCGCAAACCCGTGAGCTGATGAAATCCCATCTGTATCAAGTGCTTGAAACACCTGTGGTCAGTACTACTTTGCGTATGGGACTTGGTCGCCGGGAGTTTGGTCAATTAAAAAATACTATTATTGATAAATCAATTACGGCAACTATGGTGCCGCTGCGGGATCCTGAGCTTAATGAGAGCCGCGCCAGCAAAATATTTGGGCTGTTCCGTGACCGTATTCGCGCACTATCGCCTAATGAGTTTCAAAATCTCTTGCGTCCTGCATTTCGTGAAGACGAGTTGACATTAATTGTGCTGGGTGGTTTAACTGGCTTTTTGGCCGGTTGGCTCCATTTAATCTTAGTATTTTTCCCAGCCATGCAATAAGGTCGCCGTCTAAAGTTTTAAGAGGTTAGGTCATAATATTGGTAGCACACAGCTCCTCTACATAGCCCATACCGCATAGATACGTCGCTGCAATAAACTGACGGTAATGTACGTCAATGTAAATTAAGTAATAAACCGTATCAGCTACGGATAATAAATGTAGCCACACCAATACTGGGTATTTTTAAAATTATTAAACTGCCCAATCCGCAACTATAACCGTATTAAGGTAAACAAGGTTAGACCGTATGTTAATCACAGAATTGGGTTATTTTGCCTTGCTGGCCGCCTTTGTGTTGGCGATTTTGCAAGTGGTATTACCGACCATTGGCGTCATGCGTGATCAAATCGCTTTGCAGCGTTTGGCACCAAGTTTAGCGTGGGCGCAGTTTGCGGCGATGATCACGTCGTTTGGCGCGCTGATGGCAGGCTTTTACTATAATGACTTTAGCTTAGTTTATGTCACCCAGCATTCCAACACTTTATTGCCTTGGTATTATAAGTTATCGGCAACATGGGGCGGGCACGAAGGCTCGCTGTTGCTATGGATGACCATCATGGCCACTTGGTGTGCGCTGGTGTCGTTCTTTAGTCGCGGTCTGCCGCTGTCTATGCGTGCGCGGGTCTTGGTTATTCTAGCCGGCGTACAGTTGATGATGCTGGCGATGTTAATTTTTACCTCGTCACCATTTGATCGTACCTTGCCGAATCTAGCCGTCGATGGCGCTGATTTAAATCCTGTATTGCAAGATTTTGGTCTTATTATTCACCCCCCTATGCTATATATGGGTTATGTAGGGATGGTCGTGCCATTCGCTTTTTGTATGGCGGCCTTGTGGGAAGGGCGCTTAGATGCCGCGTGGACCCGCTGGTCACGGCCTTGGGCGCTCGCAGCATGGGGTTTTTTGACTATTGGTATCGCGCTGGGTTCATGGTGGGCCTATTACGAGCTTGGCTGGGGTGGCTGGTGGTTCTGGGATCCGGTAGAGAACGCGTCATTGATGCCGTGGCTTGCCGGTATAGCATTACTACACTCTTTGGCCGTTACCGAAAAACGTGGCGTCTTTAAAGCATGGACGATTATGCTGGCGATTTTTGCTTTTGCTTTAAGTTTGCTTGGAACGTTCTTGGTGCGCTCTGGGGTTATTACTTCGGTGCATTCGTTCGCCGCTGACCCAACCCGTGGTTTGGTGATTTTAGTTATTCTCGGCATCATCGTTGGTGGTGGCTTGTTAATGTTCGCCGTTCGCGGTTGGCGCTTAACGGTGGAAAGTCAGTATCAACTGATTTCACGTGAGTCGTTTTTGGTAATCAACAACGCCATCATTTTGATTGCTACTTTAGTAGTGCTTTTAGGTACGCTATATCCTATTATCGCTGACGCCTTTAGTTTGGGTCAAGTATCGGTAGGGCCTCCCTACTTTAACGCGCTATTTGTGCCTTTAACTTGGCTGCTATTAGTAGCGATGGGCATGGGGTCTAATATTCGCTGGAAAAAAGACAATCGCCCGCTATTAGGCGTTGGTATGGTTATTGCGGTCAGTAGTATTATACTGGGTGCTGTTATTGCCTACTTTGTTCATCCGTCGTCCATGCTCAATATTGGCGTGACATTAGCACTCAGTTTTTGGGTGTTATTATGGATGGTGGTCGATTTTAGAGACAAAACCAAAAACGCGCCGAACCTCTTCAAAGGTTTGCGTCAATTGCGTTTGAGCTATTGGGGCCAGCAAACCGCACATATTGGCGTACTAATAGCGGTGATTGGGATTGCCTTTACCAGCAGTTTGAGTATCGAGCGTGATGTGGCGTTGGGTCTTGGTGACACCGTCCATGTGCAAGGTTACGATTTTGAAATCGCTGATTTCCATGAAGTCAAAGGCAGTAACTTTGATGGTATGCAAGCACAGGTTGAGGTGACTAAAGATGGCCGCTCTGTGACCACTTTATATCCTGAAAAACGTACTTATATCATCAGTATGATGCCGATGACTGAGGCGGCTATTGATGCCAGTTTAATGCGTGATGTTTATGTGGCATTGGGTGAGCCTATCGCTGAAGACAGTAGCCAATGGGCGGTACGTATCTATGTTAAGCCACTCATTCGCTGGATATGGTTAGGGGCGATTATCATGGCATTGGGTAGCTTACTCAGTATATTGGATAAGCGCTATCGCATTAAAAAACCCAAGGATCCACAGCAAATTGCGGCTAATACGCTTACTAAAACTGAGATACCAGCTGCGTCCATAGGGGAGAAGTAATATGACGACTCCTGAAAACACCCCTGATCCAAATAGCAGTCAGAACGACAGGCGCAGTCCTAAAACGATGAATAAAAAGCAGCTCAAGGTCTGGTTTTTGATCCCGCTCATCGTCTTTTTAGGACTGATGATTATGCTGTACATGCGCTTGGGTAAACCGGTAGAGATTGTGACCAATACAGCCCTTGAGCGTCCGGTTCCTACCTTTGAGCTGCCGTTATTGTCAGATACTACCCGTACCATCACCAATGATAATTTGCCAGATCAGCCATTTTTAATGAATATCTGGGGCTCTTGGTGTCCAACTTGTATTATTGAGCATCCTTTTTTAATGCAGTTGGAGGAGCGCGGGGTCAATATTATTGGGGTGAATTATAAAGATGACATTGGTAATGCGCTCAGCTACTTAAATCAGCGTGGCGATCCATTTTCGATGTCGATTCAAGATCTGCCGGGTCAGTTTGCGCTAGATTTAGGCTTAACTGGGGCGCCTGAAACTTTTGTAGTCGATGGTGATGGCATCATTCGCCAGCATATTATTGGTGAGATTAATGAGACTAATTGGCAAAGTCGCATTACGCCGTGCTTAATGGTGCTCAACGAGGCCAATAAGAATAGTGTCAGCCCAGATCCAAGTAAGGTTAAGGGGGCGTGCAAATGAAACTCAGTCAAATAAAAGTCAATGTAATTTTTAGGCTAGCAAGCTTAATACTGGCATGTATGCTCAGTATGACAACCTATGCCGCGATTGATGTATACGACTTTGATTCCGTGCAGCAAGAAGCCCAATATCGCGGTCTCATCGAGGAGCTACGTTGCCCGAAATGTCAGAACCAAAACCTTGCTGGTTCGGATGCACCGATTGCTCAAGATTTGAAGCAAAAAACTTACGATATGATTAAAGATAATCGTAGTGATGGCGAGATACGCAACTATATGCAAGAACGTTACGGCGACTTTATCAGCTACAAACCGCCTGTACGCCCATCGACATGGATATTATGGTTTTTTCCACCATTATTATTAATAGTCTTAATTATCGGCTGGTTTTGGCAGAGTAAGCGTCGCCAAGTCGTGGCCCGTGGTCAAAAGGACGTCATAGTAGACGACACTGCCGCAGCTTTGACCCCTGCGGAAAAAGCTGAACTTGATCGCCTATTATCGCGAGCCGAGAATGTCGACCATGACATCACTAGCCCAGAGGACAAAAAATGACCATTTTTTCTACTGCCGGCTTATTTATCGCCTTAAGCTTACTGATTGTTCTTATACTTGCTTTCATTGTTATCACGCCGTGGCTACGAGCAGCGCGCTCGCAGGATAATCCTGTGGATAACCAACTGCTAGATATTAACGTCGCGGTATTTCGCGAGCGTCTAGCCGAGCTTAAAACCGATAAAGATAGCGGTACCATTGATGACAGCCATTATCAAAACCAAAAGCTTGAGCTTGAACGACAGCTATTAAGTGCGCAGCGCCAAATAGCGCCGATGGTTATTCCTGGTGTTAAAAGCCGTTTAATCGTGGCGGTTTGGGTACCAATATTAGCAGCGATGGCATATTTACTAATAGGCAATCGCACGCCAGTATTTGAGTTGTGGCAAGCTGAAGATAAAGTTGGACAAGTTGCAGATGACTTATTGACCGGAAAAATCGACCAGCCACCGGAGTGGGCGATTGAAGATGGTCGTCAGCTGATTACCGCGATGCAGACCAACGTCCATCGTCATGCCGATGATCCTAATCGCTGGATGCGCTTATCAGAGCTGTTCCTCTCGCTTGAGGCGACGCCCTCAGCTTTAGAGGCATTATCACGCGCTTATCGTCTATCGCCTGATAATGAAGAGATTGCCACTACTTATGCGCAGATTAGCTTTTTTGCTAATAATGGTCAGCTAGATGTTAATAGCCGCCGCGTATTACAAGACGTGCTAGCTAAGAACCCGCAGCATGAAGGGGCACAAATGCTAATGGCGATGGGCGAAGCACGCGGTAGTAATTTTGAACAAGCACAAGGCTGGATTAAACGCTTACGTGATAGTATTTCTGCCAAACCGGGGGATCATACTAAAGCGTTAGCAAGTTTAGACGAGCTAAGTGCCAACGTTAACGCGCAAAAACAGCAAGCTTCTGAAGGTATTGAAGTAACCGTTAAGGTTACTTCTAGTTTACTACCTTTAGTAAAAGGCGACGACGTGTTGTTTATTGCCATTCGTGACGTTGAAGGTGGACCACCATATGCCGCCAAGCGTTTGCCTATCAGTATTATTAAACAAGCTGAGGCTAATATTAGCCTCAGCGACTTGGATGCGATGATGCCTGAGCGTACCATAGCTTCAGCTCGTGCAGAAAAAACTCAGCTGGCAGTGGTTGCTCGTATCAGTCATAGTGGCAATGCTGTAGCGGAGTCAGGCGACTTATCTGGTAACCCGATAGTCATTAGCGCTGAGCAAAACCAAGTTAATATAGAAATCAATCAACAAGTGCCGTAATCAGTAACTGCTAAATAAGCCTCATATCAGCTATAAAAGCTTCGTAGCAGTTATAAGAATTGCATAACATATAGCGCTGTAGGGTAACTCTATGGCGCTTAATTTTGCGACATGATAGATGAAATAATGCGTGACATGAACAGCTAAATCATCATAACTTACTATCTTGATGCTAAAAAAACTTGAGATTTGCAAATTCACAAGGTAAGTATGGCAATTAACTAGGTACCTAATTAACATTATGGTAATATTGAGTTAAGGTTTAAATATCAATCCCTAAATCCTATCTACCCTGAACATTGTCTATTGAGGAGAGCCGTATCATGATGCGTATTATTTTGCTAGGTCCACCAGGTGCCGGTAAAGGTACCCAAGCCCAATTCATCTCTAAAGAATACGATATTCCACAAATCTCGACTGGCGATATGCTGCGTGCAGCAATTAAAGAAGGCAGCGAGCTTGGCAAACAAGCCCAAGGCATCATGAATGCTGGTGGTTTGGTCTCTGACGATTTAATCATTAATCTAGTAAAAGAGCGCATCACTAAGCCTGACTGTGCGAATGGCTGTATTTTTGATGGTTTTCCGCGTACTATTCCACAAGCACAAGCCCTTGCCGACGCTAATGTCGCGATTAATCATGTGGTCGAAATCAGTGTTCCCGATGACGAAATCGTCAAGCGTCTCTCAGGTCGTCGCCAGCATGCAGGCTCAGGTCGTGTTTATCACATTGATCACAATCCACCTAAGCAAGAGGGTGTTGATGACGTCACTGGCGAAGCGCTTATTCAGCGCGAAGATGACAAAGAGTCTACCATTCGTGAGCGTTTAGCGACTTATCATCAACAGACATCAGCCTTGGTTGGCTTTTACCAAGATAAAGATAAAGCTAAAGAAGGCGAGAATGCGCCTGATTATGATAAATTCGATGGCACTCAAGCTATTGAAGATGTTAAACAACAAATATTGTCAGCCCTAAAAGGCTAAGCTAAATAGCTATTATTTGAAGCAAATAAAAAATCCTGCTAATAAGCAGGATTTTTTCATTTATTTAAGCGTTTAGAAGTTTTGAACTCAATGCTTATGCATTACCTTCAGCATCTATTTGTGCTTGTTGCTGGCTTTGTGCATAGGCTTGGTCAAAGTTAACCGGCGCTAGCAATAACTGCGGGAAGCTACCACGAGTAACGATGTCGCTGATCACTTCACGGGCATAAGGGAATAACACATTAGGGCAGTAAGCACCTAAGATTTGACCGATTTGGTCTTCAGGAATATCTTTTAATAAGAAAATACCCGCTTGATGAACTTCGGCGATAAATGCTGCTTCATCGGCATTTTTAGCATTGACACTAACAGTCAAAATCACTTGATAATGGTCGTCATCGATTTTGTCGGCATTGCTTGATAAGTTAATATCCAGCTCAGGATTCCACTCTTTGGTGAATACGTCTGCGCCCGGTACTTCAAGTGACATATCTTTGACATAAATGCGTTCCAGTGCCAATTGTGGTTGTGCTTGTTCTTCAGCCATGATAATTCCTATAATAATCGGTCAAATGTTGGAAAAAATAGCATTATAATCTTTATCTAAAGCTAATAAATCCTTATTAAACTAGCGTTTACTAATTAACTTATATCTTAGCATGCTGCCACAAATACGAGCAGCACGATAGAAAAAGTAATTTAATAAATTAACCGGCCAATAGCTCGTCAAGCTTACCTTGTTGGTTGAACTGATTCAGCTCATCAAAGCCACCAACGAAGGTATCACCGACGAAGATTTGCGGTACAGTGCGATAGTTATTGGTTTTTTGCATTAACGCACGGCGATCATCGCTGCTCATGTCATGCATGCCAATCTCTTCGTATTCAACGCCTTTAGACTTAAGCAGTTGTTTGGCGTTTGAGCAGTATGGGCAAATAGGGGTAGTATAGACTTTAACAGATACAGTCATTATCGATCCTTAGTTAATTTATAAATTTATCATGCGATATTAATATTAAAAGAGTTGCTATTGTTGGCTGCAATCAAGTTAAGCACAAGGCAGTATTTGATTGCGCTCATTATAAAGTGGGGATGAGTACCGTAAATTCAAGTCAGTTGGCGAGTAATCGTTTAAAAGTGCTACAAATCATTCATAAAAACAAATACTTAATAAAAAAAGACACCCTACGTTGAAGGTGTCTTTTTTTATTAAGTGTTTTTTAGCTGCTACATCACCTATATAAGTTACTTATGTAAGCTAGGCTTCGCTTTCACTTTACCTTTAGTCTGGACGTCTTTTAGACCAACTAGAGGCATGCCGCCCGATTGCCAACCGCCAATCCCGCCTTCTAAACGATAGACGTTAGCCTTACCAATCATCTGCACCGCAGCGCCAGCTTGTACGCCCATATCACAAATAATGATAACAGGATGTTCAATGGCGCGTATTTCTTCTAAGTGCTCTTTAAGCTCAGTAAAAGGAATATTGCGGCTGCCTTGAATATAGCCGGTGGAAAACTTCTTTTTGGCGCGAATATCAATAAGTTGCGCGTTCTGAGAGTTGACCATCATGCCTAGGGTGTTAGGCGATATTTTTCTGCCGCTACGTTTATTTTCGATGACAAAAAACAGTACGGCAAGTGCCGCTAAAATGCCAAATAAAAACGGGTGGTTGCCCACAAATCCAAGCGCACGATCCAAACCATACCTCCAAAAAAATAGGTGCTCTGTTAAGCCATAGGTACAGCCTAACATCGAACAAGGCACTATTATACCGATAAGGCGGTCTATAGTAAACGTGTCATCATCAAGCTTCTGTCATAACGATTAGAACTACTAATGTTAATTTTGAAAAAATTTAGCTCTAATAAGACTTGTTGTTAGTAAGGTTTAACATTAATAAGGTTTGGTATCGGCCTCGATTTGCAATGTGACTAGATTCTCAACACGGCGCTGTAGTACTTCACCGTCAGCAATCGCTTGCCATAACGCGCAGCCTTTACTGTTATGGGTATGACGACAATCACGGAACTGACAATTACCGGACAAAGGCGCCAGCTCAACAAAGCCGGAGATGATGTCGTCAGGGGTCAAATGCCAAATGCCATACTCACGAATACCTGGGGTATCGACAATGCCGCCTCGGGTTAAGTATTCTGGATTAAAGGGTAATAAGCGGCTGGTGGTAGTCGTGTGCTGACCAAGTTTTGAGTTATCAGAGATGATATTAACGCTTTGTGCCGATTCAGGCAGTAGCGCGTTGATTAAGCTGCTTTTGCCCACGCCTGATTGACCCGCAAAAATGACCAGTTTATTATCAATATAATGTTTAAGCTCACCAAGTCCTTGCTGATCATTACTAGCAGCGACATTCTCAGGACAATCAACTGAGGTCAATACACTGTGATAACCGAGCGCTGCATATTGGGTTAGTAATTCATTGGTATTGGCATCATCGTCTTCTGCCAAGAGATCCGCTTTATTGAGTACCAATAATGGCTGTACGCCAGCATGATGGCAAACCACTAAATAACGGTCAATCAAAGTTGGCGCAGCGGCAGGCAAAGGCGCAAAGACAATCGCGAGAATATCAACATTGGCCGCTACCGGCTTGAGCTTATGATAGCGGTCTGGGCGTGAGACTAAAGAGGTACGCGGCTTTACTGATTCGATACGTCCAAATCCAGTATTAGAATCGGCATTCCAGCGTACATTGTCACCAGCAGCTAGCATTGGCAGATTGGTACGTACGTGGCAGCGCCAAATATCGCCAAGCTCTAACTCCTGCCAAAACGGTTCAGGGTCATCGGGTGCAAATTCAGGTTGAACAGCGATGACGGCTGGCAAGCTGGTCACTTGTACTTCCAACTGCTTACCATAGTGCGCCATGACTACGCCATCCATTAGGCTTTCATCAATGCTGTTTTGATTGGATAGCTGTTGTTTATCGATGCGACGAATCTGCTGTTTGGTCAGTTTGCGTTGCCGAATTAATGCCATGAATGGTGACCTATTAAAAAAATATCTCTAAGTGTAGCGTGAAAATTTGCTAACATACAGCCTAAAGCGCCCGTGATAGCCAGTGATTTTGTAACGTTTTAGGCATCATGCAAATCATATGCGGGCGATTTAAAGCATTATTTGTACCTGATTGCATTTATTAGTAACTACCGATTAATATATTATATATAGGATACTTTATGAGCACCAGCGACCATCCCAATAAGATTAGAATTAAGAACCAAGGTAAAAAAGGGCTGGTATGGATTGACCTAGAAATGACCGGACTTGATACCTTGAATGATGAGATTATCGAGATCGCTACTGTCGTTACCGATGAAGATTTGAATGTTTTAGCAGAAGGCCCAGTTTTTGCCATTAAAGTATCTGACCGTAAATTAAATGGTATGGATGATTGGAATACCAAGCAACACGGGCAGTCAGGACTGGTAGATCGCGTGCGCCGTAGCACTGTGACCTTAGCAGAAGCGGAAGCTGAAACTATCAAGTTTTTGAATAAATGGGTGGACAGCGGTAAGTCGCCAATGTGTGGTAACTCTATTTGCCAAGACCGTCGCTTTATGGCGCGGCAAATGCCAGAGTTAGAGAGATTCTTCCATTATCGTAATCTTGATGTGTCCTCGATCAAAGAGCTGTGCTTTCGCTGGCGTCCCGATATTCTTAAGAACTTTGAGAAGAACGGTAGCCATCTAGCGTTAGATGATATCCGCGATTCTATTCGCGAACTTAAACACTATCGTCAGCACTTTTTTAACTTAATACCTCAGGATTAAGAACTTCTAGAGGCTTAGCTTAGTATAAAATAAGGGTTTGTTGATTATTCAACAGACCTTTATTTTTTTATATACTTGCTTCTAATATCACTTAATAAATAATATTCAGCTTGGTAATATCGACCTATTTATCTTTGTAAAAAGTTAAATTCAACCATTTCAAACTCGCTATTATCATTACTTTCTAAGTTTGCATCGGCTGTAATTGCACCAATAACCGCGCTAACTTTAGGCTGGCGCGTTTCGTCATCGAGCAGACGCCAATCGCCAAGCACATAGCGGCTTCTGCCCTCAGAGCTGCGATGAATTTCGGGACGATGAGTATGACCGTGTAGCAGTGCGTCATAGGTATAAATGGCTCTGTTCACTGAAGCTTCATTCACATCCATGATATAGGCGGCTTTCGTTGTGTTCTTCTGCTTACTTTTTTGTCTTATATTATCGGCAATAGCCAAGCGTTTTTCTAATGATTTATTAAGTAAGTACCACTGGGTTAATCTGTTGCGCATTACTTTGCGGAAGAACTGATATTTTTTATCATCGGTACAGAGTGCATCGCCATGTTCTAAACGATAACGTTGCTGTCCGACATTTAAAAGATAAGGCTCATAAATTATCTCACCACCGAATAGATTGCAAAAGGGCTGGCCTAATAAAAAATCACGATTACCATGCATCACTAAAACCTCACAACCATCGACGCGTAGCTGTTTCAGTTTCGCAATCAGCGGGGCTAGCCAATGTGTCTGTTGTTCGTCTGCTGATAGTGATAGATAAGCGTCATCACCCAGCCACACTTCAAACCAGTCGCCTAAAATGAATAAGCGCTTAAGGGCAGGCAAGGCTAAGCAATCATCAAGCAGCGCCAAAAAAGCCTGCACTAAGGCAGGCTCATCAGGCGATAAATGCAAATCGCTAATTAATATTTGCCGCACCTCATGAGGGCGGGTGGTAATCAGATGGTCGAAACTCTGCATTTATCTTTATCCTAATAACTAATGGAACACATCTGTTAAGAAGTGCTTTTTTAGGAAATACTTATTCAGAAACAATCTTCGCTGAATTGATAATAACAGGCTCTTTTGGCACATCAGCATGCATGCCAAAACGACCAGTAGGAACGCCTTTCATTTTTTCGATAACGTCCATACCGCTAGTTACTTTACCAAAAACAGTATAACCCCAGCCTTGGGCATTTTTGCCAGTATGGTTTAGGAAGTCATTGTCTTTGACGTTAACAAAGAACTGGCTGGTGGCTGAATGTGGGTCTTGAGTACGGGCCATAGCAAGCGTGCCGGCGTCATTTTTTAAGCCGTTATCCGCTTCGTTTTCAATGGGCGCATTGGTGCCTTTTTCATTCATATCAGCGTCCATTCCGCCGCCTTGAATCATAAAGCCGTCGATGATGCGATGAAAAATAGTGCCGTCATAATGACCAGATTTTACATAGTTTAAGAAGTTTTCTACCGTTTTTGGGGCTTTTTCTTCGTTAAGTTCGATAACGATAGCACCCATCGTGGTGTCGAGTTCTACTACTGGCATATCTACCATATTGTATTCCTTTCTAATTGCAGCACTTAAAAGAGTGCTGTGGTGAGTTGTTGATAAAAAGTTATGGTTAGTCTAACGGCTTTTTTGTCGCCTGTCATGTATCAGGCTGTTAATGCATTCGCGAAACCTGATAGAATAACGCAACTTTAACTTTCCTCAGTATATTTCTTCAATAATTTTTATTAACTTTTGAATTTTTCTATGATACGTGATGTCATGCACTATAACCTGATAACTTGCGTTAGGAGCAATGCCCCATGAGTGAGCACTCAAGCAACAATAAACCAAAAGACGAACCAAAAAACGACTTTATTCGTAATATGATTCGTGAGGATGTTAAAACGCAAAAATATAAGCAGATTGTCACGCGTTTTCCGCCTGAGCCTAATGGTTATCTACATCTTGGCCACGTAAAGTCTATTTGTCTAAATTTCGGTGTTGCTGAAGAATTTAATGGTATCTGCCATCTGCGTTATGACGACACCAACCCAACGGCTGAAAAGCAAGACTATATTGATAATATCAAAAAAGACGTGCATTGGCTGGGCTTTGAGTGGGCAGGCAAGGCGTTACATGCTTCCAGCTATTTTGACCAATTGTATGCGTGGGCCATACAGCTTATTGAGCAAGGCGAGGCGTATGTAGATTTACAAATGCCTGAACAAATCAAAGACAATCGCGGCTCATATAAAGAAGCCGGTACGGCGTCCCCGCAGCGTGATGCCAGTGTTGCCGATAACTTGCAATTGTTCAATGATATGAAAAACGGTAAATATGCTGATGGAAAGGCAGTATTGCGCGCCAAGATTGATATGTCTGACGCCAATATGAATATGCGCGACCCGATTGTTTATCGTGTGATGCATCAAGAGCATCATCAGACCGGTGATAAGTGGTGCATCTATCCGATGTATGATTTTGCCCATCCTTTATCAGATGCGATTGAAGGCATTACTCATTCATTGTGTACGTTAGAGTTTGAAGACCATCGTCCATTTTATGATTGGATTGTCAATAAAATCGGCTTTGAGCAACCGCCGCATCAATATGAGTTTTCGCGCCTCAATGTTGACCATACTTTAACCAGTAAGCGTAAGCTTAAGCAATTGGTTGATGAAGGTATCGTTGACGGTTGGGATGATCCGCGTATGCCAACGGTTGCTGGCATGCGCCGCCGTGGTTATACTCCTGAAGGCTTACGTGATTTTTGTGATCGCGTTGGAGTCGCTAAAGCCGACGGCGTAGTCGATATGCGTTTGCTAGAGTTTAGTATTCGTCAGTCATTAGATGACACTACCGCTCGCGGTATGGCAGTCCTAAAACCGTTAAAAGTAACGATCACTAACTTTAGCGAAGCTGTGAGTAGTTGGGAATCGCAGAAAGCGGATAGCGTGAATGCGCGCTGGGATGATGAGTCGCAAACCTTATGGTTGACGCAGCCGAACCATCCTAATATAGATATGGGAGAGCGTGAAATCCCCTTTACTGAAACTCTTTATATCGACCAAGGCGACTACGAGATTGAGCCGCCAGCAGATTACAAACGTCTGTCACCAGAAAAAACTGAAATTCGTCTGCGCAATACTTATGTGCTAGCCGTCACCGAGCACATTACTAATGATAAGGGTCAGGTTATTGAGCTAAAAGCGACTATCGATCCCGCTACTTTAGGTAATAATCCTGAAGGCCGCAAGGTTAAAGGTGTTATTCATTGGGTATCGGCCAGCCTAGGTGTTCCCGCTACTGTGCGTCTATATGAGTCATTGTTTAGTGTTGAAGACCCTAGTAGCGTGAGCGATGTACATGCTGCCCTAAATCCTAATTCTTCGACTGAGCTGGCTGCCGTGGTTGAGCCATCACTTGCCAATGCCGAGGCTGGCACGCGCTTCCAGTTTGAACGTGAAGGCTACTTTATCTCGGATGTTATCGAGCACAGTAGTGAGTATCCAGTATTTAACCAAATCGTCAGCTTACGTGATAGTTATAAGCCCGCATGATTTGCAAAACCTACTGTAGTAAGTTGCTACTAAATAATAGCAGTTTGCAAGATAGCCTATTTCTAGTACGCTAGAGATGGGTTTTTTTGTGGAAAATAATAAATTATTTAATCAGTAGTAATAATTATAAACAGTAAATATTGAGGAATACACATGGCAAAGTTTTTGAACAGCAGTGGCACTACTTATCACTTAGAAGAGCTCATTAAAAGTGCATCTGACCGTCTGATTATTATCAGCCCGTATCTAAAACTTAACGACCGCATCAAAGAGCTGTTAGAGGACCGCAATCGTCTTAAAATCGATATTCGTATTGTCTATGGTAAAAACGACTTACAACCAGAAGAGATTAACTGGCTTAAAAACTTAACCTTTATTCGTACCAGCTTTTGTAAAAACCTGCATGCTAAATGCTATCTTAATGAAAATGAATGCATCATCACCAGTCTGAATCTCTATGAATTTAGTCAAGTCAATAATAATGAAATGGGTGTGCTTATCTACCGTAATGAAGATACGAAGCTATATGCTGATACCTATGATGAAGCCCAGCGTATTATTCGCATCAGTGATGAAGTACGGATGTCGTTTGAAAAAGTTGCTCCATCCGATGACAAAATAGCTAATCCTGACTCTGTTGTGGCTGATAAACCAGCGGTAGAAACGGCGAAACCTAACTATTCTAAATTGACCACCGCGAAGCTTGCCAAAGAGCTGGGGCTTAAAACACAAGAGCTAAACGACAAGCTGCTAGAAAGTGGCTATTTAGAAGATAAAGAGGGCGAGCTAGTACTGACCGATGTTGGTAGTGCTGCTGGAGGAATAAGCAAACGTGGTAAGTTTGGCGATTTTTGTCTGTGGGATGCGGGAATGGTGGTTTAGAAAACTTGCTCATATAGAATTGATTTACTTATCTACAAACAGAACAACCGCATTACATTCCGTCACAAGACATTCATAACCAGTTTGTTAAGATGAAAAGGCATTTAACTGATGTGCGATGAGTTATTCGTTAACCACTGAGCACGTCGATTATAATAATATAGCGTAGACATTATTTTTTAATGTGAGCGCTCAAATATTGAAAAATAAGGACAAAACTATGGCACATTTACGTTTAGGTGACACTGCACCAAATTTTGATGCGAGTACCACAGAAGGCGATATTAATTTTTATGATTGGGCAGGGGATAGTTGGGTCGTACTATTCTCCCATCCTGCCGACTATACGCCGGTATGTACCACTGAGCTTGGTCGTACCGCAGCACTAGGCGGCGAGTTCCAAAAACGCAATACCAAGGCTATCGCGCTATCAGTTGACGGTTTAGAGGATCATAAAGGCTGGGTTAGTGATATCGAAGAAACTCAAGGCACAGCCGTAAACTTTCCTATCATTGCCGACTCTGATCGCAAAGTGTCAGATTTATATGACATGATTCATCCGAATGCTGATAGTACGGCTACGGTCAGAAGCGTATTTATCATCGACCCTAAGAAGAAAGTCCGCTTAACGCTTACCTATCCTGCTAGCTGTGGTCGTAACTTTGACGAAATTGTACGCGTGATTGACGCCATGCAACTGTCTGATGAATATAACATTGCCACCCCTGTTGATTGGAAAGAAGGTGATGACGTTATCATTCCACCAAGTGTTAAAAATGAAGATATCGCAGCCAACTATCCTAAAGGCCATACAGAAATTAAGCCTTATCTACGTACAACACCTGCACCGAATAAATAATTAGGCGTCAAGACTTATGCTATAAAGTTACAAGTCAAAAACTAGTGCTGTCACTATTCTCAAAAAGCCCCATAACTTTAGGTTATGGGGCTTTTTACTATTCTCTTAACAAGCGTCGATATACTTTTGCTATGATGGAAAAGGTGGAATTTATATTCGAAGTAGCTGTTTTAAAGTAACTTTTAAAATAGTCATCCAAAGTAATAATGATTACATCCACTATAGCTATAACCACAACAATTTATTTTCTTAAAAAAATAACCATAACTAAAACTTAAGTTAACGCCCGTCAGCGCCGAAATGCTGGTTGATGTTCCTTACAAGGAGTTTGCCATGAAAACATTATATGTAACCCGCACCGCCCCTAATCCACGTAAAGCACTGATTCTATTGGCTTCAAAAGGTATCGATATCGATGATATGGACGACCTTGATGTGGTAGATATTGATATCTCTAATAATGAACATATGACTGAGGCCTTTACTAAAATCAATCCCATGCAAACAGTACCAGTGATGGTTTTGGATGATGGGACTGTCCTTAATGACTCACAGGCGATTTGTGAGTATCTCGACCGCGTCTTTGGTGAACGTTCAGTGATGGGTAATGATGTGGTTCAGCGTGCACAAGTTTGCGCCATGCGCCGTGTTGCTGAGTTTGAGGTGCTGTATAACTTTATGCTGGCCTTTCAACACAGTCATCCGTCAAAAGCCCAGCGCGTTGATCAAGTGCCAGAATTTTCTGCTAAGTCTATTGCGCGGGGAGTTAAAGCCTTGGCTTATTTTGAAAATGCTTTAGAAGGACATGAGTACTTAGTTGGCGATCAGTTAAGTTTTGCTGATATTGTGCTTTATTTAGGGCTTGATTTTGGCAAAGTATTAAAAGTAAATCCAATCAAACAAGGTGATAATCTCGCCCGTTTTTATAAAAATATGAACGAGCGCTTTAGTATACATAACACGGTAAACGCTAAGTCCACAGCTAGTGAATAGACATAATAGATAGTAATAGCCGTCATTCTGCCAATCTTATGTGCTACTCAATATAATTTATGGATGATTAGGATAGTAAATAATTATCCATAAATTGTTATAAAAAATGGATAACTTGAAGAATGAATATTGTATATTTCACGTTAAAAAATTAGGTAATAAAACTAAACACTTCGTTACAAAAACTGGAAGTATCAGGGTTATAGTAGTCGCATAATTCTGTATGTCTCAAGCTTGATTCTAACATAGGAATCTAATGTAGAAACGAATCTCTATAAAAGTGGCCAGTACGCTTTGTATTCAGATGATGTCATAGAACCCTAGGCTATGAATACAGAAAACGAGTGATCTGTAACATGATAGGTATAATTATGAAACCGACTTTTAAAATAAGTTCTAGACCCACTTTAAAATTAGCCTTATTGCCAAGTTTATTAGCAGTAAGCTTAGCGTTAAGTGCCTGCCAAGATCCTTCTTCACCTACCGATATAGAAGGCCAAGATACTGTTGATACGACTAGCGAGACAGTCAATTCAGCGGCTACTGGAAGTGCGAACCCAATGGACGCAACCACTGCAGATACTTCTATGACTGTTGAACAGCAAATGATTGAAAACCTTTCACGCTATCGCTGGACTCTAGCTACTGCCACTGATAACAGCACCCAGCCGCTAACCCCTTTGATGACTATTAAAGATCAAGTAACCCTGAGTTTTAGTCAGTATCAAGGACAAAATACGGTCAGCTATAGCGTGGGCTGTAATACTATGAGTGCAACTTATCAGCTTCAAGGCACTACTCTGACAATTGAAGACAGTATGAGTACTAAAATGTCGTGTGCTGATTTAAATTCGGCTGAAAATAGCTTAAATGAGCTAATGCAAGGTGACAGCCAGTTAAACTTAGTTGATGACGAAACACCAATGTTGAACCAACTAACTAGCAATTCTGTGACCTTAGTTTGGAAAGGAAAAATGACGGCGCAGGCAAAGTATAATACCAAAGGCGAGACTATATTTTGGGCAGTAAATGCCGAGACTAATCCTTGTTCAGATAATAGTGCCCAGCAGTGTTTACAAGTCAAACCAGTCATTTATAACGACCAAGGTGTTAAAACTAGCGAAGGCAAGTGGACTGAGTTTACAGGGAATATTGATGGCTACCAGCATGATGATAAGCACGATGAAGTATTGCGTCTACAGCGTTATAAGCTAGACAGTAGTGTTACCCAAGCAGAGACAACAGGCGAAGAATATGCTTATGTATTGGATACTGTTATTGAACGTACTGTTGCAAAATAAATTTACAAATTTATTAAGTTCTATAAGCTGCAGCCAACAACACGTATCATTTTTTATAAAAGCTGGTTCATAAAGACTGGCCTATAAATAATGACACGTGTTTTTTTATCCATGTCGTTTAACTTCTGTATTCAGTCTAACGTAGATTATTCAAATCTTCTTCCGTTAAACGCCAGCGGCCCTTCTTCTTAGAGGTTCCGCGTCCACGTACTGAACTATTTAATAGTAATTTATTCATAGAGTGGCTAGAATGCGCATGACAGATGGCGCAGGCAAGACCGTCGGCGGCATCTTGTTGTGGTACTACATCCAGCTTTAGGATACGACAGACCATATCTTGAACCTGTTCTTTAGCCGCCGCGCCATAGCCACACACGGCTTGTTTAATTTGACGCGCCGTATATTCTGACACTTCTAAATCTAAAGCAACCAACGCTGCAATTGCTGCTCCGCGGGCTTGCCCAAGCTTGAGCGCTGAGTCAGGGTTTTCTGCCATAAAGACTTGTTCAATAGCGGTATAAATGGGCTCATCTGCATATTTGATATGATGCTGAGTAATCCGCGTTAAACCATTAAAAATGCGCTTAAGGCGTTCAGGCATCTCTTTAGTATCGGTACGGATAGTGCCCGCATCAATATATGTCAGCTTATCGCCTGTTTGTTGGATAATTCCATAACCTGTCATACGTGAACCGGGGTCAATCCCGATAATAATTGCCATAATGTTCCATATATTAAGCCATTTAGTAATTCATATAATAAACCATATTGCTGCTATATTATTTGATAGCTTAAATGCTTAAAAATTAGCCGTAAGTTTGATAGTATAGCAAGCCATCCCCATATACATCATAAGTTAACCAGTTTAATTTGTGTAACGCTTAATTTCTTAGCTTTAATACTAATAGTTTTTATTTTATAGGACGACACTTATGGGTCAGATAGTTGGTATCGCCATTGTTTGGTTTATTATCGAGATGCTACTGTGGTATTTAATTGCCCAGTTCGTTAGTGGCTGGTGGGTATTTGTTTGGTTTATTATCTCCGCTGTGATTGGACTCTCCTTAATTCGCAAAGGTATGGCCTCTCTTAGTCCCATGGCGCAGCAAATGAAAGCTGGCGGTATGATGAATCCTTCGATGCGCCCGCAAGAGTCGACCATGATTAAAAGTGTTGCGATGGCAGCGGCTGGTATTCTATTGCTCATTCCAGGGATAATCAGTGATGTGTTAGCGCTGCTAGTAATATTACCGCCAGTGCAAAAGAAGCTGAAAGATATGGCCAATAAATATGTCATGAACAATCAGCAAAAAATGATGGAGATGATGGCCAAGCAGATGGGCGGTCAAAATCCATTTGGCGGTGCTGGTGGCATGGGCGGCGGTCAAAATCCGTTCGGCGGGGCAGGCGGCATGGGTGGTCAGAACCCATTTGGTGGTGCAGGCGATATAGGAAGTAATAATCCGTTCGATAAGCAGCAGAAAAATCCATTTGGCAATGTCTTTAAGCAGCATACGACCGTTGATGGTACTGCTAAAAATGTGCCTAAAGACGTGAAGAAAATCACTAAATCTGCCAACGATGAATAATTAATATTCTGATTAATAAGTCCTTTCTAATAAAGTGACGGCTACTGAGAAAATACCGCAGTAGCCCTATGTTTGATCTAAACCCTACAGTTAGTTGAACCATTATAATTTAGCAAATAGAAGCTATGATTTGATCACTATAATATGTTCGAAATAAATACTAAGAAGCCCCTATCGTTATTAACAATAGGGGCTTCTTAGTATTTATTTCGATACTTAGTTGTTATCTCACCTTTACTGCATTTTTGCCAAGTAGCTTTTAGCCAAGTAATAGGGGAAACTAACGGAATATAACAACCGGAGTGCCGCCGTAAGATGGTGACCCATGAACCGTGAAGTTCAGGGCGGATGTGTCACTGCCTCGGCAGGTTTCCTGAAACACCGCAAGCGGTGCAGGCATACACAATGAGACAATAGGTAGCACATCCAGGTAATACATTATCGGCTCAGGGAATAACATCCACTAGCCAACACTCCAGAATGAATCCATGATAACCAATGAAATAGGTGATTGCAAGTTCGATTTGCAGATTGATATTTATTGAAATCAAGTATTCGCTGTCTTTTTATTAATAGGAAATAACTCTTGGGCGTCGTAGTTTTTTAACTTCTAAACCTTGTAAGGATAATAGAATAGTATCGTTAAATAGTGCTTAATAATGTCGAGTTTTCGGCTATTTTGAGATATGTGGTAATATAGAGACTACTATAGCTGCTAATCTTAATTTTATACCTTTTAATGCCAATGTTTAATGTCAATTTTCTTAGTGCTAATAATGCACGGTAGGCGTTCAATCACTTGAGGAGCGGTAATCTATGACCAGTAAGCAGCAACAATCGCAGCAAAAAACAGAGTCTCTTGACAAGAGTCAGGCCACACAGAATAAGAATAAAAAAATACCCCATGTATTAATGATATTGGACGGTTTTGGGCATCGTGAAGAAGACAAGGATAATGCCATTGCTGCTGCCAACATGCCAAATTTAGATAAGATTTATCAGCAGTATCCGCATGGGCTAATATCTGCCTCAGGGGAAGATGTAGGTTTACCTGAAGGCCAGTTTGGTAACTCAGAAGTCGGACATATGAACCTAGGTGCAGGTCGGGTCCTCTATCAAGACTCAACCCGTATTTCAAGCGAGCTGGCCAGCCGTGAATTTTATAAAAACGAGGCGTTAGTAGGCGCGGTAACGGCAGCTAATGCGCTGGGCGGTAATGTTCATATAATGGGTTTGTTGTCTGATGGTGGTGTTCATTCGCATCAAGATCATATAGAGGGGATGTGTCACTCAGCACTAGTCCATGGTGCCAAAAATGTCTTTGTGCATTGTTTTTTGGATGGTCGCGATACGCCGCCAAAGTCTGCGGATAAGTATATCAATCGTTTGCGTGAGTACTTGAATAAGCTCAATGCGCACTATGAAGGTAGCGCCCAGATTGCTACTATTATCGGCCGCTACTATGCTATGGATCGTGACAATCGTTGGGATCGAGTACAAAAGGCGTATGAGTTAATTACCGAAGGTACAGCAGATCGCCTAGCAACTCGTGCTGATGGCGCAGTTCAAGCAGCGTATAAAGCTCGTGAGACCGATGAGTTTGTTAGTCCTACTACGGTCATTGGACGCGATGAGGTTCCACATACCGTTGATGATAATGATGCGCTGATTTTTATGAACTTCCGCGCTGATCGCGCGCGTGAGCTGGCACAAGCGTTTGTCTTACCGGATCATGAGTTTTCAGGGTTTGCCCGTCATAAGTGTCCGAAGCTTGCCGCCTTTGTGATGCTGACTAAATACTCAGATATCTTGGCTGATAACCCTAAGACTAGCATCGCTTATTATCCGGCGTCATTGAGCAATACTTTGGGTGAATATCTACAAGACCAAGGTAAAACCCAGTTGCGTATCGCTGAGACTGAAAAATACGCGCATGTGACGTTTTTCTTTAGTGGTGGTCGTGAAGCGGAGTATGAAGGTGAAGAACGTATTCTAATACCGTCTCCAGATGTAGCGACTTATGATTTGCAGCCTGAGATGAGCGCGCCTGAGGTCACTGATAAGCTAGTGGCAGCGATTGAATATGGTAAATATGATGTTTTAATCGTCAATTATGCTAATGGTGATATGGTTGGGCATACGGGCATTTTCAATGCTGCTGTGAAAGCAGTAGAAGCGCTGGATGTATGCGTAGGACGCATTGAGGCCGCAGTACGTGCTGCTAATGGTGAAATGCTAATTACCGCTGATCATGGCAACTGTGAGCAGATGCAGGACTATGATAGTGGACAGGTACACACCCAGCATACTACTGAGCATGTGCCACTGATTTATATGGGTGATAAAAAAGTACAAGTTCGCGCAGGTGGTAAGCTTAGTGATGTTGCGCCTACCATTTTAGCGCTGCTGGACCTTGAGCCACCTGCTGAGATGACTGGAGAAAATCTATTAATTCCAGCATCTGAATAGTATGGTTGATAAAGTTCAGTTGCTAGTTGCTAATAAATAAGAAGAGGGAAGGGTAATCATTATCCTTCCCTCTTCTTATTTATTATATTTTGTCTTATTCATTTACAACCTTAGTTTACTTATAATAATAGCTCACTTGCAATGTTAGTCTAGTTTTTAACGCCTGCTTAATGCTATTTTATGATTATTGAGTAATATTACCTAAGAATTATATTACCCATTAATAATCTTATAATAACAGTACGCTGCATTCTCCCTATTTTATACGAGTCCATCTATGCGTTCATCAGCTTTTAAACTACCGGAAAAACCAGTAATGCCGTATCTAATAAAGGCTGTTGTTTTTAAGCCTGTGCTCATGATTGGTCTGCTAGGGTTGAGTTGTGTCAGTTTTTACGCTCAAGCGGCTACCTTAGCTCCTGTGGCTACGAATGCCAATAGTCCAACGGCAGGTTTGCAGCTTATCAGCTTAAAAGGCGATGAGGTTGGCCCAGATAATGGTGCTGATGACTTGTCAGATATCGCTCCAATTGGTGATGAAAGTGATGATTGGATTGATGAGACCCGCGACATAACTGCGATTGATAACGGCGTTATAGCGCCAAACGATGCTGCTATAACGCCAGATAGTAATCCCTTAGTCGACGAATCGGACTATATCAACACTGATATTCCAGCTGAGGTCGCTACAGTCTCGCTCAATGCTATCTCGCCTGAAACCTTAAAGACCTTTGTCGCCGTAGTAGATTTGGTACGCCGCGAATATGTTGATTCTGTGAATGATGAAGAGTTGTTTAGCAACGCTATGAGTGGGATGCTAACCAAGCTGGATAGTCATGCTGAGTTTTTGGATGCCGAAGCTTATGAGAACTTGCGCGCCTTTACCGAAGGGGACGTGGGTGATATTGGGATAAAGGTAGTCTATCAACCAGCAGTTGGGTATTGGGTGATTACAGATGTGATCAATAATTCCCCAGCGGATAAAAAAGGCATTGCCGTTGGTGATTATTTGCACCAAATTGATGAATTTAAGCTCGATGAAGACAAGCAAAGTAATGATATTGAGCAACTACTCACTGGCATTGCTGGCACGCAAGTCGATGTCATCACCTCCAAAGCGGGACGCCGCAAACACACCACCACATTACAGCGTAATAACAACCATCCTCAAACCATCGAGACGCGGTTGGTTGATGGTATCGCCATTATTAAATTGCCTGCTTTTCAAAACACCAGCCGCGAGCAAATCTTACAAAGCTTGACCAGTTTGGATGCGCCCGTTAACGGTATATTGCTAGATTTACGGGACAATCCTGGTGGCGTACTGACCTCAGCGGTACAAGTAGCCAGCTTATTTATGGATGACACTACCGTGGTACAAATAAGAAGCCGCCAAAGTGAGTTACGTACCTTGATTACTCGCGGCACAGCGGTACTGAAACCTCTACCCGTTGTGATATTACAAAATCGCTATTCAGCCTCTGCAGCTGAAGTGCTTGCCAGCAGCTTGCAGACGCAACAGCGTGCCACCATCGTTGGTGAAGTCAGCTATGGTAAGGGTTCGGTACAATCGGTGATACCACTTAATGAGGAACAAGCGGTGAAGTTAACAGTCGCCCATTACCTAACTGCTACTGGTAAAAAAATAGATAAAATCGGTGTGCAGCCAGATGTTATCTTATCGGGTACTGAGCGCGAGTGGGAACAGCAAGCATTAGATTTATTACGTAAGCAAGTACATACTTCGGGACTTCGATTTGTGCAAAAAGACAGTAGCAATAATAGCCTAAGTAACGAAAAATAATAGACTAGGGAATAAACTTAAGTGTTGATATTAACTTTTAATTTTGGTGCTAATTGTCAGTGCTGCCTCTAGTAACACTTATTATCGAGTAGGTTAATCATTGGTAGCACTATTAATCTTCGTCAATTTCTAACTTTTTCATCCGGTAGCGTAAGGATCGAAAAGTGGTTCCTAATAATTCAGCCGCTTGAGTTTTATTCCAGCCAGTCTGTTTTAAAGCCATGATGATGAGCCGCTTTTCCTGTTCTTGTAAATAAACTTCTAAGCCTTTTTCTGGCAAATCAGCGCTATTAGTCTGCATTGATAGGGGTGGAGTGATTTCACCTTCAAGCTTATTTGATGCTTTGCTAACACCCGCGTCATCTTGAGTACTACTTGGACCAAAACTGGCAGTGCTGGAGGCTTGAATAGCAGAAGGATAAGGTTGATTATGGGTACGATAGGGGTGCAAATTAATAGCGGTGTGACCATTTGCTATTTGAGCACTAGACCGAATATTTTCGGATTTTGAAGTAGTGATAAGCGTGGCTTTTGCACTGTCAGTATTGTTATTAGCGGCAGTAGTATTGGTATTTAGAAGATCATTATTTAAAGGGTGAAAATCTAATAATTGAGGATTATTACCAGACTCGGGCAGCCCTAAATGATTCAGATCAATCGTTGTGGTTTCAGCCAAAGTTATCGCCCGCTCAAGTATATTGCGTAGCTCGCGAACATTACCGGCAAAGTCATGTTGCTGCAACCGTTGATAAGCATCATCAGTCAATTGTGATGGCGTGTCTAGCTGCCATTCCTCGGCAATCAATGCCAAAAAGTGCTGGGCCAAGGCTGGAATATCGTCATAACGTGCGTTAAGAGCAGGTAATTTAAGCTCAATGACGTTAATGCGGTAATATAAATCTTGTCGGAATGCACTGATTTGTACCAGCTGGTCTAAGTCTTTATGGGTCGCCGATAAAATACGAATGTCGACGGGCACCTCTTTAGTATCACCGATAGCCCGCACGTTTTTTTCTTGAATAGCGCGCAAAAGTTTTACCTGCATAGCTAACGGCAAGTCTGCTACTTCATCCAAGAATAATGTTCCGCCACTGGCTTGCTGGAATAGACCTTGCTTGTCCGCCACTGCCCCCGTAAAGCTGCCTTTTTTATGACCAAAAAATTCAGACTCCATTAGCTCCGAGGGTATTGCCCCGCAGTTGACCGGTACAAAACTGCCATCACGGCGCGGGCTTAAGTCATGAATCAATCTTGCGACTACTTCCTTACCTGTTCCTGATGCACCGGATAAAAACACTGGGGCTTGTGAGCGTGCTAATTTTAAAATAGTATTTTTGAGGGTATGCATCACGGTAGAGTCGCCAATTAGGCGGTGATCTAACAGCTGTTGCTCAGGTGTGTGCTCGTTTAGAGACGCAGCAGCATCATTATCTTGGCGAATCACTTTTAGCGCATTGTCAACTAATTGGCGTAGGCGTGGTAATTCAAGCGGCTTATTAACAAAATCAAAAGCGCCGAGCTTGAGTGCTTCAATGGCTAAATCCATACTGCCGTGTGCGGTAATGACCGCAATCGGTGTGCTAGAGCTGCCACTGATTTGTTTGACCAACTCCAACCCTGAACCATCAGGCAGATTTAAATCAGTTAAGCAAAAGTCATATTGATGGGTCTGCCAGTATGTTTGGGCTTGCGCTAATGTATAAGCGACGTCACTTTTTATTCCCATCTTGGTCAGAGTGATTTGCATCAGCCGACATAAATCCACTTCATCATCAACGACTAGCGCGGTTGCTGTCATACATAACCTCATGTTTTTTCAATTGGTACAATTCGCAAAAATGTTGTGTGCTTTCTTATGTTACAATACTAAATCTTTTGTTTTAAAACTAACTGTTCTGCTGCGATATTAAACTGTCACGCTCATAGGCCCGATGTTGTAAATAACTTACTGGCACTCTTTTTAACCAACGCAGTCCTTCTTAGCCCCTGCAGGATAAGAGGCGACTGGAACAATTAAGCGAAAGCAGGTTTTTTTATGGTCAGGTACATATAGTAAGCACGCATGATTGGCTTCACTAAAGGCCTGTGATAAATAAAGCCCTAAACCGGTACCAGCCTTGTTTGTCGTAAAAAATGGATTGAACAACTGATCTAAATTGGCCGCATCAATACCGGTACCAGCGTCCAAAATATCGATTATAACATCGTTCTGAGAACAATAAATCTCAATCTCAATATAGGCATGAGGGTGGGCGAGACTACTATACCGCAGACCATTGTTGATTAAATTGATTAAAATCTGTTCTAATTGATGGGTATCAAAGCGGATGATGGGCTGAGAGCGAATTTGTAAGAACACATCATGACCACGAAAGTAATTATCCAAAAACTGTGGCATCCAAGTCGCTAGCGCTAACAGTTGTTGGTTAGGTGATTGTTGTCGCGATAACTTCAATACGTCTTCAATTATGCGATTAACGCGTTTGGTTTGGGCAAATATCATTTCATATAATTCATGATTGCCTGCTAGGTCGTCATTATCAAGCACGGTAGTCGAGGTGCTATTAGTAGGATTTTGGCCATCGATATTGTCAGCAGCTTTGTCGAAAATATCTTCCATTAACAATTGACTGGCTTGTGATATGGCTGCCAGCGGGTTACGAATCTCATGCGCGATACTGGCCGTTAATTGCCCCAAAGACGCTAGTTTCAGCTGTTGTGCCGAGGCTTGCTCGCGGCGCAAGTCTTCTAGTAATACCAATTGGCTAGCGTCTTTTAGGGGAATGATTTGGATACGCAACTTATTTGTGACCGATGCATTGATTTTAGGTGGTAGCTTATAAATAAAACTACGCGACTGCCCAGCACTGACGGCTGAGCAGCTATCAAGTAATGAAGCATGCTGACTTTGTACTTGCTGTTGGAACGTTATTAATAGGTTGTTTGTCTGGTGAGCAGCAGGTTCGCGACACCGCTTAAATATAGTGTTGTACCAACTATCACCATTAAACTGGGCTTGAGTGCTCCGAGTGGGTGTTGCCAGCTCATTAGCGATGCCTAATAGTTGGTAGGTCGCAGCATTTGCTAAAACGATGTGTCCTTGATCAATGACCATTACCCCGTTTAGCATCTGACTGATGACTTCTTGGTTAATGGTATTGAGGCGCTCAACTTCTTGTGCATGCTTGGCTGCCATTTTTTCGACATGTACCAAGCGCTGAGAGACTGACCAGCTTAAAAATCCTACTGCCAAAAAGCTGACAGATATTAATAAGGCATCACCTAAATTAGTCAGGCTCATACTATTAGCAATGGCATAAAAAAACTGCTGATAGATAACAAAAATAATTGCTAATAAAGTAATAATGACGGCTTGAGAGCCATGCAATAGCATAAAGCTGGCGGCCACCACTACCATATAAAGCATGGTCAGCTGCAAATCTGGTGCGCCATTGGTATATAGCAGCAAGCTTAAAACAATAACATCAAGTGCAAGTCCAAATGCTAGCTGTCGCTGTCGCTGCTTGGTCACCACATAAAACAGTCCGAACAGGATGAGGCTTAGTAATAAATAAAAACTAAGCGCTGTTAACTGTAATAAAGTCGGCAACAGCAAATTGGCATCAGATTTTATAGTGGCATAGCTCATCAATATAAAAAATATACTGATAATCAGCCGATAGCTACTATAAATGAGCCCAAGACGGCGCAGCTGCACAGAAGGCAGCGTATCACCTTGATGTAAATAGTTCATCACAGTAGTAATAGCGGATGCGGCAGATTTCATAATATGACCAATAGTATGACCCAATCAGTCTAAGGCTGAATTAAACCATGACGAATGGCCATATGTGTCAACTTTACGTCACTATCGACGCCGACTTTTTCATAGATACGATAACGGTAGGTATTAATGGTTTTGACGCTGACAAATAATTGATCAGCAATTTGCTGCGGGCTTTGACAATTGACAACTAGCATGGCCACTTGTTTTTCGCGGTCACTGAGTAAGTCAAACGGCGAGCCGGCATTATCTGACAATAAAACACCTACCAATTGTTCGGCGACATCATGACTGAAATAACGGCCGCCTTGATGGAGCTTTTTGATAGCGCGTAACATCTCATCCAGAGGTGTGCCTTTAGTAATATAACCATTGGCCCCAGCTTTAAGTAGCATCGAGGGGTAAGGCTGGGTGGCCATACTACTGACGGCTAAAATTTTAATGCCCATATCCAGTTGTACTAAACGTTTGGTGGCTTCAAGTCCGCCAATGTTTGGCATATTGACATCTAACAACACCACATCAGGGCGCAGCTGTTTGGCAAGTTTAATTGCCATATCACCGCTGTCCGCTTCGCCTATCACTTCAATATCAGGGCTATCGGCTAACATACGACTGATACCCATCCGCACCAAATCGTGATCATCCACTACCAATACTCGAATCATAGTTATACTCTTAGCGATTGCTTGATTGTGATAAAATCATATTGATTTTACCTCATGCTGCGGAGTTAGTTTACAGTATGTAAGGAAACATTTGATTCACAATGCTTAATGACAATGTACTGAACCCTCTGCAAGCCACTACTTTTATACTAACTTGAATAGGATATTACGAAAACCGTCCTGTATTAGCGTAATGTTAACAGACGTTACTGATACCCAAGGCAAGTGTAGCAAATATTGACCGTATACAAAAAAAGACGATATGGGTAGTTTAGTAGATTAAACTTGAATGCAAACCATGATACACTAAAAGTACAAAGACTCTATAAGAGCACTTACAAACATACCCATATCTATACGATTGCCCGCAAACGCATCCATAATCGCTACATATGTTACTCGTGTCAAATTGTATAGCTAATTTATATAACTTTGCCGCGATAGCAATAGCCGGAGGAAGAATGAAACGTCTACCAGTAACCAAACAGCGATTAATTGCTGCCATGATTTCATTAAGTCTGGGCACTGCCGCCCAAGCCGCATTGACGATTAATGGTAATACTGAATCCAGTGCTCGCGTGAGTTGGGGTGGGGTTGATAGCCTATCTGAAGCTCGTAACATAATGTATAAATCCAATGGCTCTGCTATCAAAAAAATCGATAACGGTTATGGTTCTACAAAACTTACCAATGCTAATAGCTTTGGTAGCGGTAGTAACACTTATAATACGACCTATCGCGGCAGCTTTGGTAGCAGTGATATGATCCCAATTAGCACTGATTCGCGCAGTGTGGCGGTTATTGATGCTGAAACAGGTGAGTCTATCTATGAAAAAGACGCTAACATTGCGCGTCCTATGGCTAGCATTAGCAAGCTAATGACGGCTATGGTCGTTTTAGATGGCGGGCTTGATATGCGTGAAGAGCTTACGCTTGAGCCAGAGGATTTCATTGGCCCTAAACGTGCCAGCTCGCGCCTAAAATCAGGCGATCGTATGAATCGTGCTGAGATGTTATTGATGGCATTGATGAAATCAGAAAACCCTGCGGCAAAAAGTTTGTCCCGCAATTATCCAGGCGGCTATAGTGCTTTTATACGCGCAATGAACCGTAAAGCGAAAGACTTAGGCATGACCACCGCATTCTTTGGAGACCCAACCGGTCTCGATAAGCGTAATGTGGCCTCATCAAATGATTTAGTCAAAATGGTACGCGCTGCAGGTAACTATGACGTGATTCGCCGCTTCTCGACTACCAAGAGTTACGACTTTTTTGTAGCGAACTACTCAAGTGGCAATCGGGTTTACAAAGCCGGTAATACCAGCAGTCTAGTACGCTCAGGCGCCTATCCTATCGGTATCTCGAAAACAGGCTTTATCAATGAAGCCGGTCGTTGTGTGGTGATGGAAACTAGAGTGAATAATCGTCCTGCTATTATTGTGATTCTGGGGGCTAACAGCTCAGCAACACGTTGGGGCGATGCTAAAAATATTCTTAATAGCTTAGCGACGCGCCGTACGGTTTAATCGCTTTTAAATGCTATATAAGTTTGTACAAATATAAAGATAAAAAATATATAAATATGAAAAGGCCGTTATCTTATATAGCGGCCTTTTTTTGCCTTCGATATCTGTTTAAAGACTATAATTTTAAGGGGAAGCATATGATAATATCATCAACACACAAATCACCAAAGTCTAAACCGCCAACGCCAATGCTGTATTTACTCACTAACGATGATGAGTTTGAGCTGCTATATCGTAAGTTAGGGGCGGCATTGGCAACAGGAGTGATAGGTTTGTTACAAGTTCGGCGCAAAGAAGTACTGGCACAAGACGATGGCCAGCAGCAGCTTTATGCTGAGGCGCAGCAGATTGTGGCTTTAGCTCATAAATACGACACTGCGGTGGTGATTAATGATGATATTGACTTGGCCGTTAGGCTTGGGGTAGGGGTTCATCTGGGTCAGCAAGATGGCAATGTCAGTGCCGCCAAACAGCGACTGGCGCTCAATCAGATTATAGGTCGCACTTGTCATGGTGATATTGAGTTGGTCAAAGAAGCGCTAAATGACGGCGCAGATTATGCAGCGATGGGTGCAGTATTTGCGTCCACTACCAAACCCAATGCCGACACTATCACGCGTCAGCAGCTGATTGATGGCTGCCAACAAGAGATTGATATTTGTGTGATTGGTGGTTTAACTGCTGAAAATATCGATCAATTAGCTGACTTACCGCTGACTTATATTGCAGTAGTCGGTGATATTATGGACTTGCCAGTGGATAAAATAGCGGTGCGTTGTCAACAGTGGCAGCAGGCTCTAGATAAACAGTATGTTGTTTAATAATGCTGTTGGTTAACGATCTAAATCCTAATAATCAAAAAGCGCGCAAATTGCTGCGCGCTTAACTGGTAAATGGTTATAAAATAAGGGCTTATGTATTTACTCAGCATGTTCCATACATAAAGTCGCGTAAGGGACCGCTTCCAAACGTTGTTCTTGTATCTCTTTGCCGCATACTTCACATTCGCCATAAGTGCCGTTTTCAATATGGCTTAGCGCTTCTTGAACATAGATGAGACCTTGTTGTGCTTCTGCCGATAGGAGTTGGCGCGTATCGTTTTGACGAATAGAGATTGCTTGGTCTTCCCAATCTTTATTAAGCTCGTCTTGTGGGTTTTGAATATCATTTTTTATCTTATCAATACGGGTTTCATATTCTTCTTTAAGTGTTAATAGTTTTTGTTTGGCAGTATCTAAATCAATGCTCATTATTATCTCCTAATGGGTATGAGTTCTGGTATTTGTTATTGTTTACTGCTCCATAATAAAGGCCGCGCTGGCGTAGTACCACCACGAAATGTTACTGGGTTTTTAGCTTCGCTATAGTTGCTATTAATATAACTATCAATTAGCCGCTAAGTTTTGTCTGATTGACTGTCTAGAAAAGTTCGCCTTATGCTACACTCACGCCCTAAACCAACCAAACCTTTATGACCATATAAAAAATGTGCCGTTAATAACGGCATCGTTGATATTTAGTATTGTCCATAAATAACAGATTGTTATCTAAAATAGGAGCAAGTGATGAATTTTTTGCGTATGAGTGAGCTGGTTTTAGCTGAAAAAGTGGTATTGATTCGTGAAGACTTAAATGTACCCATTAAAGATGGCAAGGTGACAAGTGATGCCCGCCTGCAAGCGAGTCTACCAACTATAGAGATGGCGTTAGACAAAGGCGCTGCGGTCATTGTTTGCTCACATTTAGGCCGACCGACCGAAGGCAAGCCTGAAGCTCAGTATTCGCTGGCACCGGTTGCCGATTATCTAACTGATAAATTGAGCACGCAAATTAAGCAGCCAGTGACTCTTAATAGTGACTATTTGACTGAAGGCATCACCGTTCAAGCCGGCGAAGTAGTGTTGTTAGAAAATGTCCGCTTCAATCAAGGCGAAAAGAAAAATGATGCCGCCTTGGCTAAAATTTATGCTGGTTTGTGTGATGTGTTTGTGATGGATGCTTTTGGAACTGCCCATCGGGCGCAGGCCTCAACAGAAGGAGTCACTCAAGCTATGCGCCAAGCGGATAAAATAGTTTGTGCAGGGCCATTATTATCAGCAGAACTGGATGCGTTGACCCAAGCGTTAGAAACACCAGCCCAGCCAATGTTAGCCATTGTTGGCGGCTCCAAAGTCTCTACTAAGCTTGAAGTACTGCATAGCTTGGCTGAATTGTGCACGCAAATCATCGTGGGGGGCGGCATTGCTAATACCTTCTTAGCGGCACAAGGTCATAATGTTGGCGCGTCTCTATATGAGGCGGACTTGTTAGATACTGCCCGTGACATTATGAATAAAACTGAGATTTTATTACCTGAATATGTAGTCGTTGCTGATAAAAACGAGATTGATTTCGCGGACTTTATTGGCTCGCTGCAAAATGCTAAGGCCAGTGTTAAAGCCGTAGATTCAATTGCTAGCGATGATATGATATTGGACATCGCACCACAAAGTGCTAAAAAACTAGCAGAAGCGGTTGTTAAGGCTAAAACTATTTTGTGGAATGGCCCAGTTGGGGTGTTTGAAGTGGATGCCTTTGGCGCAGGTACTAAAATTCTAGCCAAAGCCGTACAAGATAGCTCAGGATTTTCAATTGCCGGTGGCGGTGATACTTTGGCAGCAATTGACAAATACGAAGTAGCAGATGGTGTTAGCTATATGTCAACAGGCGGCGGGGCATTCTTAGAGTTCGTCGAAGGCAAAACCTTACCAGCAGTAGCAGCACTACAAATGTAAGCTCAAGCCCAGTAACACTAGGGGTACAACGTCTGGCGAGTAATTGAGGTAGTCTAGCGGAGATAATAGCTAACGATTACTGTTTACTATTGAGCAGTTAATTGTGTGTTAATCTATTGAAAATTGTTATTGCATGTCTTAAATGCTGTCTATAAAATGACGCTACTATATATATTGACATGCATTATTTACTAGAGGTTCATTATGTTAAAACGTCATTTATTACTTGCTAGCGTTCTTGCTGGTGCTTTTGCAGTCACTGCATGTAGCCAACAAACTGAAGAACAAGCGGATGCAGGTAATGTTGAGTCGGCTGCTGAGTCAGCTGGTAATGATATTGCTGCTAATACTCGAGAAGCAACTACCGAAGCTGAGATTGCCGCTCAAAATTCTGGTGAAGATCTTGCTGATGGTGCTAGAACTGCTGGTGCTGTTGCTGCTGGCGCGGTTGTAAACACTGGTGAAGCAATTGCCGACGGCGCTAACACCGTTGTTGAAGGTACTGCTGACGCTGTTGCTAAAGGCGCAAGTTCTGTGGCTGACGGCGCCTCTGATGTCGCTGCTAATGCAAATGCTAAGCCAGATACTAATCTACAGGCTGACCCAGCTATTAAAGAAGCCGTTTCTGCAGACCAACAGTACTAATTTTATAGTACGGATACTTAGTAATATTAAGATTTAAAAGTATTAGGCTATAGAAAAACAAACCTTAACATTACTAAAAAATAAAATGTTAATTTTAAAAAAGCTTTGGTTATGACCAAGGCTTTTTTGCGTTTGTCTAACCAATCAACTTAAGCAACTAATTTGAGTGAATAATAAGAAAACGTGCCAGACAGATAAATACTGGCGTAACAGCTGCGAGAGGTTGACAATTTTTGCTATAATCGGCGCCTGACGACGGTTGTTAGAATAGTGCAGCAATACCCAGTAACCTTATCCAAAATCGTAACCATTTTTAAAACTCAATTAGAGAGTGTTTTATGGCCTTAATTTCCTTACGTCAACTTTTAGATCACGCCGCTGAGCACAGCTACGGTGTCCCTGCATTTAACGTGAACAATTTAGAGCAGATGCGAGCGATCATGATGGCGGCAGATAGCTGCAATTCACCGGTGATTGTACAAGCCAGTGCGGGCGCGCGCGGTTATGCTGGATCTGCTTTTTTGCGGCATTTGATCATTGCAGCTATTGAAGAATGGCCACATATCCCAGTAGTAATGCATCAAGATCATGGCATGTCACCAGCAGTCTGCCAGCGCTCAATCCAGCTTGGTTTTTCATCAGTAATGATGGACGGCTCGTTAGGGGAAGACGGCAAAACCCCAATGGATTATGATTATAATGCCAGCGTTACCCGTGAAGTGGTCAAGTTTTCCCATGCTTGCGGTGTTTCAGTAGAGGGCGAGATTGGTTGCTTAGGTAGCCTTGAGACAGGTATGGCCGGTGAAGAAGATGGTTCTGGAGCGGAAGGCGTGCTTGGTCATGAGCAGCTATTAACCAGTGCTGACGAAGCGGAGCAGTTTGTAAAAAATACTAACGTTGATGCCCTGGCGATTGCTATTGGTACCAGTCACGGTGCTTATAAGTTTACCCGTCCACCGACCGGTGATATTTTATCCATTGAGCGCGTAAAAGAGATTCATGCGCGCATTCCGAATACCCATTTGGTGATGCATGGTTCCTCATCAGTACCGCAAGAATGGTTAAAAGTCATCAACGAATATGGCGGTGATATTGGCGAAACTTACGGCGTGCCCGTTGAGCAAATCGTTGAAGCGATTAAGCACGGTGTACGTAAGGTCAATATCGATACGGATTTACGCCTAGCGTCAACCGGTGCGATTCGTCAGTATTTAGTGCACAATCCGAGCGATTTCGATCCGCGTAAATATTTCAAAGCCTCAATGGTTGCGATGTCAGATATTTGTACCAATCGTTTTGAAGCTTTTGGCTCAGCTGGTCAAGCAGATAAGATTCGGGCGATTAGTCTGGAAAGTATGGTTGATTTTTATCAGTAGATTTTTATTAATAACCAACTATTTATCAATAAATTGATATCAGTAAGCGGGCTTAATAGTTTATTTCACTAATGATGAAAGGTGGTAAGTATGATAGGACTGATTACTGGGCAGGTACAGTATTTAGTGGCACCGACCGCTTGTATCATGACTACCTCTGGTGTGGGTTATGATGTTGAGCTGCCACTGCCGTCATTTTGTCAGTTGCAGCTGAATCAACAAGCCAGTATTTGGACGCATTTTCATGTGCGTGAAGATGCGCAGCTGCTTTTTGGTTTCATCGATCGTAAAGAGCGTGATGTCTTTCGGCAATTGATTAAGATTAATGGGGTTGGTGCCAAAATGGCCTTGGCGATGTTGTCTGCTATGTCAGCGGCTGAGCTAAAAATGCATGTCGAGCAAGATTCAGAAACTGCATTGATGCGTATCCCCGGTATAGGCAAAAAGACTGCCCAACGTTTATTGATTGAGCTTAAAGACAAACTTAAAAACATCGAAGTTGATGACAGCTCCGTAGAGTTCAGCAGTCAGTCTGTTATTGTGTCTCACGAAGGCAGTATCATTGCTGAAGTAGAAGGTGCTCTTATCAGCTTGGGTTATAAAGAAAAAGAAGCCCAGCAAGCGATTAAAGCGGCAAAAAGTAACGGCGATATCTTTAAAGATACCCAAGGTTTATTAAAAGCCACCCTCCAGCAGTTGTCTGGATTTTAGCGCTGTAAATTTAATCTATTAATATATGATATCCTACTAACAAGCGACACTGGTTGTCGCTTGTTTTTATGCTGCCTATCAGTTTATGACGTATTTGTCCGACTTATCTGCTAGGCTTAGTTGTGCCATTTAGCTATGCTATTTACTGTTTTTCTATAATTTTTTTTATAACTTTCCTTTCATATAATGATAAGACCTATGATGCAAGACCGCTTGATTAATCCGCTAGAAGGGGCAGGTGACGCTCCTGATGCTAACATTCGCCCCGCATCTTTGGCTGAATATATTGGTCAGCCGGTCGTACGTGAACAAATGGAAGTCTTTATCGGCGCTGCGCGTGCGCGTGATGAGGCGCTAGACCACACTCTTATTTTTGGTCCACCAGGTTTGGGTAAAACGACCCTTGCTAATATTATTGCCCGTGAGATGGGCGGCAATCTGCGCGCAACATCAGGACCAGTACTTGAGCGTGCCGGTGACTTAGCTGCGATGTTGACTAACTTGGAAGAGGGTGATGTACTATTTATCGATGAGATTCATCGCCTTAGTCCAGTGATTGAGGAGATTCTTTATCCAGCAATGGAAGATTTTCAGTTAGATATTATGATTGGTGAAGGGCCATCCGCGCGTTCTATTAAGCTTGATTTGCCACCGTTTACGCTGGTGGCTGCGACCACGCGGGCAGGGTTGTTGACCTCACCGCTGCGCGATCGTTTTGGTATTGTCCAGCGGCTTGAGTTTTATAATATCGCTGATTTGACTACTATTGTTAGTCGTGCGGCACGTTTGATGCGGGTTGTGATGAGTGAGGATGGGGCGATCGAGATTGCCCGCCGTGCTCGCGGTACACCAAGGATTGCCAACCGTTTATTACGCCGAGTGCGCGATTATGCTGAAGTAAGAGCTGATGGTCGAATCAATGGCGAGATTGCTGCTAGCGCACTGGATATGCTAGCGGTAGATAGACGTGGTTTGGATCATTTGGATCGGCGCTATATTGAGATATTACATGAGCGCTTTGACGGGGGGCCAGCAGGGGTGGAGGCCATAGCCGCCGCTATGGCTGAAGATCGCGGTACCTTAGAGGATGTCATTGAGCCGTATTTAATTCAGCAAGGTCATGTGTTGCGCACTGCCCGTGGCCGGGTACTGACACAAATGGCGATTGATCAGATGTAGTTGTTCTACACCAGCAAGTAGAACAAAAAAGCGCGTACTTTAAAGGAATAAAGTAGGCGCTTTTTTACTTTATATAACGGGTATTTATTCTGCCGCGACTGCCGTGATTATCCTGCTACTGATTATGTAACTACTAAAGGCTGCGGCCATATCTTGCCGGGATTTAATATATTGTTAGGGTCAAGGGCAGATTTGATAGCTTGCATCATGGCAACGGCACTGCCATGTTCCTGATTCATATACTTTTGTTTACCCTGTCCGATACCGTGCTCACCAGTACAAGTGCCGTCCATTTCAATCGCCCGTATCGCTAAACGACTAATAATACCATCGGCGGTCGCTACTTCTTCTGGATTATTGGTATCTACTAATAATAAAACATGGAAGTTACCATCGCCGACATGACCGACAATAGGGCCTATCATCCCTGACTCTTCAACATCTTTTGCTGTAGCGCTGACGCACTCCGCTAGACGTGAAATAGGCACGCAAGCATCAGTAGACAGCGCACTGGCTTCTGGTCGTAGGGCAGAGCTGGCATGATAGGCATTATGCCGTGCTTGCCAGAGACGTTTGCGTTCAGCCTCATCGGTATCCCAAACAAAGTCCGTACCGCCAAATTCTTCGATAATGTCAGTAAAGGTTTGCGCTTGCTCACGGACACTAGCTTCGGTACCATGAAACTCAACAAACAGCGTTGGTGTTTCAACTAAATCAAGGTTGGCGTATTGATTACAGGCTTTAATTTGCAGGGCATCAAGCAGCTCAATACGAGCAATTGGTAGACACATTTGAATGGTTAGCATCACTGCCTGACAGGCGTCTTCAATGGTTTTAAAGTGACATAAGCCACTACCAATACATTCGCTTAGCCCAAACAGTTTTAGCGTGACTTCAGTGACAATACCTAACGTGCCTTCTGAGCCAATCATAAGCCGTGTTAAGTCGTAACCTGCCGCCGACTTTTTGGCGCGAGTACCCGTACGAATAATTTCACCGCTTGCTGTGACCACCTCTAACGCTAGAACCACATCTTTCATCGTGCCGTAACGTACGGCATTGGTTCCAGAGGCACGAGTCGCCACCATGCCGCCAATACTGGCATTGGCACCTGGATCTATCGGAAAAAACAACCCGGTATCGCGTAGATAATGATTTAGCTGCTCACGGGTAACCCCTGGTTGTACCGTCACCGTAAGGTCTTCATTATTGACTTGAATGATAGCGTCTAACGAATGCATATCGATACATAGTCCGCCATATGGCGCGTTCAGCTGACCCTCTAAGGACGAACCAATACCAAAAGCTATCACTGGCATTTCATACTGATTGCAAATCTGTACTGCGGTAGCAACGTCATGTTTATCATGGGCAGTCAGCACCGCATCTGGCGGCTGATTGGCTAGCCAAGTCATGGTATGGCCATGCTGTTCACGCACAGTTTGGTTCACACTCAGCTGCTTGCCGAACTGCGCTTGCAAAGCGTTAATAGCCGCGCTATGGTCAGCTGGAGAATAGGTAAGTTGGGTTGCAGAAGTAGTCATAAATGACTCCTATGAATAAAGTATTAGCTATTTTAAACTTATAAAATAAATTAATGTGCTAATTGCTGACTTCTCTTAAGCTAAAATACGCCAAATAACTGCCAGCCCGGCTAAAATATAAAAGACCGGTGCCAGCCAGCCAATGACTTGGGTAGCAATGGCAATAAATAAGCCAAATCCTGCTAACGCTATCCAGTCGCGACGGCGGTCGTTGAGCATGTCAGCGTGAATTTGTTGAATTTCACGCAGTTGGCTGTCTTGCCGCGCACCTTGAGAAGCGAGACTTTGCAGCCCTTGATCAAGCAGTTTAGGGATGTCGGTACTGGATAATAAAATCTCTGGCAGCTGGGTACGTAGCTGTTGTAAATTACGCATTGGGTCGAGCTGTTCTTTAATCCAACTGCTCAAAATTGGTTTAGCAAGTGACCAAATGTCCAAGTCAGGATATAGGTCGCGCCCTAAGCCTTCAACATGGACTAATGTCTTAAGTAGGAGCATCAGCTGCGGCGGGATACTCATATGATGCCGGCGCGCGATATCCAAAATTTGCATCAAGACGCCCGCAAAATCAATCTCATTAATAGACTTCTGCAGCATTGGCCCTACTGTGCGCTTCATATCACGCATCAAAGCATGCTTATCAGTATTAGGCGGTATCCAGCCGGCGCGGCTGACAATATCTACTAAGGCAGTAAAATTATTATTCATGACCGCCAGCAGCATGCGCGCCACAATCAGCTGATCGCCTTTGGATAAGGTACCCATGATGGCACAGTCAAGCCCAATATAGCGAGGCTCGTGTCCCAAATCAACGGGCGATATATTAGCCGTCAGAGTCTTAACCGGCGGGGTTTCAACGAAGACGTTACCCGGATGCATATCGGCATGAAAAAAGTTATCACGGAAGACTTGGGTAAAGAAAATAGTCAGCCCTTTTTCTGCCAAAGCCGCTCGATCATAGCCCAGTTGATCAAAAATATGTATTTGTGAGATGGGTACACCTTGAATGCGCTCCATCACCATTACATTTTTGGCAGCATCATAGACTTCTGGCACATACATCAATGCAGAACCTAAGAAGTTGTTACGCATCTGAGTAGTGTTTTCTGCCTCTAAAGTCAAGTCCAGCTCATTGAGCATCACTTGCCGATAGTCCTCGACAATATCAATAATATGCACTGCGCGCGCCGCTTCGATACGGGCGGAAGCCCAGTTAGCTAGATCACGTAATAGCTCAAAGTCTGCAATAATAGTATTGCGAATATCAGGACGCACGACTTTGACTACTACTTCGCGGCCATCGGCTAACGCAGCGGTATGAACTTGGGCTATGGAAGCTGCTGCCAAAGGCTTAATATCAAAGCGCGCAAATAAGGTCTCGATAGATTGACCGAGACCATGCTTGGGGTCTTGAATTTGGGTAATAGCAATGTCAGGCGAGAAAGACTTTACTTTATCTTGCAACTGAATTAATTGCTCAATGATCTCAGGGGTGACCAAATCACGGCGAGTCGACAGCAGTTGTCCGAGTTTTAAAAACAGCGTACCCATGTCTTCTAGCGCATATTTAATGGCATTAGGCTGATGACCTTTACCCCAAGCGGCCGGATGCAGACGAATGAGTCGTGCAATAGGTTGCAACTGCGGTGCGTCATCAAGAGGGATGTGGGTGTCGATACGATAGCTTGCTGCGATGCGCCAAAGCTCAAGTAGACGTTTTCGATGAGATAAAAGCATGGGCAGTAAACACTCTAAATGGGAACTATAAAAGGGTACTTTAGATAAATACGCGAATAGGTGAGCAGATATAAAGGTGCTAATACTAAAACTGAGACCTGTTAACAGATCTCAGCATCTATAGATTTCATGTACTAAATTCGCTTGCGAGCTAACAGCTAATTAATGATTAACTGATAATTAGCGAGTTAAGCGTGCTTGTTTCGCTTTGATATGAGCCAATCTTGATTCTTCATCATTGGCCCAATCACTGACATCGTCGAAGGCTCGCTTGGCATTATGGCGAAAGCTACCTTTAAGCTGGGAAATCAGCAGCTGTAATTGGCTGGCCATGGGCGTACCAATCAGTGGCTCGAGTTGTCCGGCGATATCGAGGTCAAAGCCTGCCATTAACTGTTTGAGCTGCATCAGTACTTTATAATCGCCAGCAATCGGTAAACTATCTTCAGCGCCGCGCATTAGATTCAGCAGTTGCGCTGGATTCTCAATACTAATAATACAGTCTGGGCTGCTGTGACCGAGACGCGCTATATTTAAATCTGCTTGCTGGCGATTATCTGAGTAACTACCGTTTGTCTCAAACACACTGTCAGTGCTGACCGGCTCAAAGCGCAAGCGCTCATGATTGAATAAAATATCTACCTGTATTTTAGGCATCGCCATATTGAGCCGCAATACTTTACCGACAAGCGGCGTAAGCCCTGCTTGGGTAATCTCATCACTACCAATAGCGATATTCATCAGCTTTTCGGCACCTGCCAAAAGTAATACGGTTAGCATAATACTCTCACATGTTGAATAAGGTCGCTGAAGAGTTATCACCTTTCGGCTGTCATCTTTCGATTATTACTCTTCAGCGATGAGTGTTAACTAAGCTTTAAAGCCGCGATGCACTGCCACAATTCCGAAGGTTAAATTGTTATAATCACAGTTTTCAAATCCTGCTTGCTCCATCATTTGCTTCAATGACTGCTGATCGGGATGCATGCGAATAGATTCCGCTAAATACTGATAGCTCTCAGAATCATTGGCGACAATCTTGCCCATCAGCGGTAACGCCGTAAAAGAATAGAGGTCATACGCTTTAGATAAGGGTTCAAATATAGGTTTTGAGAACTCCAATATTAGCAAGCGACCGCCTGGCTTAAGCACACGATACATGGCACGTAGCGCCGCATCTTTATCGGTCACGTTACGCAAACCAAAGCTGATGGTTAATAAGTCAAAGCTATTGTCTTCGAATGGCGCTAAAGTCTCAGCATTGGCCAATACAAAGTCGACGTTGTTACAGCCGGCATTAATAAGACGTTCACGACCAACTTCTAACATCGCAGCATTAATATCAGACAATACCACGTGGCCATTCTTGCCGACTTCGCGGCTAAGTACTTTGGCTAAGTCGCCCGTACCGCCTGCGATATCGAGCACATGCTGGCCGGCACGCACGCCTGATAAGCTAATGGCATAGCGCTTCCATAAACGATGAATACCAAATGACATCAAGTCATTCATGATGTCGTATTTTTTGGCAACTGAAGTAAAGACGTCAGCGACACGGGCTTGTTTTTCAGACTTATTGACGGTTTTATAGCCGAAATGCGTTTCTTCTGTACCGTCAGTGTCAGGCGTGTGCGGATTATTGATATCATCACGTTGATTGAAAGCCGTTTGTTTTGGCGTTGATGTGTTGCTATTGGCACTGTCGCTTGGCATAGTCGTTTGTTGACCTTGCGGCGTTCCCGTCGGCAAGTCTTCAACTTGGGTAAATTCGGTATTATCAATCACAGGGCTTTGACGTACTTGTGCCTTGGCGCTGATATCTTGATTATGAACAATGCTGTCTTTGACCAATTTATCTTGAATATGGCCGTTGGCAGTTTGCGTGTTATCAGTAGCATTGTCGCTATTTAAATTATTGTTTGCAGTGTCAGTCATGAGAATATCCGGTTACTTGTTTTTATGTTTATTAAGTGAAATTTGATCAGACTATCATACACCAAACGCTGCGACCTTGCCGTCATTGCCGCTAGCGTGAACTTGATCAATAATCTTCAACTCGCGCTTGCAGAATGGTTCAATAAAACCGCTAACACTCTTTAGTGGTTTCATAGCAGTGAAGCCGGCATCAATAAAATCATAAAGTGGCTGATAGTGATGGCGATAGGCGGCGTTTTTAGCCAATGCAAACGCCTTTTTCAGCATGAAAGAATTGAGATATTTATCAGTCCGATAGCAGACCTCTTTAAGGTTGTTAATCTGGGTACGGCGCGCATCCGCTTCATCAACGGCGCGGTAGGCAGCAAGCATATTCTCTTCACTAACGGGCAAGTCTTCAGCTACCAACCACTGCGCCAAGTGCATGTCCAGTTCAATCGCTAAAATTGAGGCTTGAATCGCCATACTACCGGTCTCTAATGCAGTCTCCTTAGCAAGGCGCTCAAGCTTTTTGGCTTTAGGTAGGATACGTGCCAACTGCTCAGCCAATTGTTTAAAATCATCGCCACCATACAATTGGGTGAGAAAATAGTTAGCCATGGGCTTGTTTTTTGGTTGCTCGAACAAATCGCTATGAGTGCGCTGAAGACGTGCCCGTTGCCATACTTGTACCTCATTAAGTTTGGCACTAAGGGCGGCATCTTCGTGATAAGGCAGCGCCCAATAACGTGTTAAATGGTGTTGTAGCTCAGATAAAGCAGACATGGCAGGCAATCCTCTATAAATAAAAATGGGGTATTAAGTAAAATAGTTTTGATACAAGGTTTATAAAATAAACGACGATAAAACGGTGATAGACATAAATGGCAAAGCATAGCACTATTATAGTACGTCACCTTAAAAGAAATTAAAGCAGAATACAAATATCAAACTGTTACATAGCAACGTTATTTATGGTATCTGTCAATGCTAATATTTATAGATGTCCGCTATTAAGCCTGCATGCCCATTAATAATAGGATAATGAGAATAAAAATGTCAAAAAATAAACAGGATAACAGGCCAGATGATAAAAAAAACAATAAACAACCTAAAGAGCAGCAACCCCTACAAGCGGTGAGCGCCCAATTTAGTGAACAAGTGGTCGATCAGCGTCTAATCCCCAACCCACTAAGTCGATTTTCGATGGATAAAGATACGCTTAGACTAGCATTAGTCACTGCTCAATTCGCCTTGCGAGCCACGCGGCAACTAACGCCGCCGACAACCAATAGACCTACAGGACTGCTCGTGTTGGTTAATGGGATGGAGCAGGCAGGCAAGGGCACAGCTGTCACGCAGTTGCGCCAATGGGTAGATCCACGGTTATTGAAAGTCGAGGCGACCATCGGTTATCCATCACTGATGCATCAGCCTATTTGGCAGGCACATATCAAAGCCATGCCACGTCACGGTGACGTGATGGTCTATTTTGGTAACTGGTATGCGGACTTGCTATATAATGTCATGCGCATGGCGGCTGATCATGATAAAACCAAGAATAAATCCTCTAAAAGCAAACGAGGGCACGACCCTCAAGAACGGGATTCTCAAGAACTACCTATTACTCAGTGGCAAGAATATCTGCAGCAGCAGCTTATTGAGCTAGAAGTATTTGAGCATGACCTTGCTGCTAACCAAACTAAATTACTAAAGTGCTGGTTTCATGTCGATGATGAAACTTTACAAAAGCGGTTAGAGGATGATGAATCAGACCCACAGTTTTTGTACCAAATCGACTGGAGTAATGCTGAGGTCTTAGCACAATTTAATAAGGTTGCCGCCACGCTACTACGGCAACAAGGGAATTGGGTCATTATCGATGGGCGTGATAAATCACAAGCGGCGACCCATTTTTGTCATGAAGTGCTACAAGCGATGCAAACGGCGCTCGCCACTAGCCGTGTGTCTGTTGTTGATACGGACGAAAATGATAATAGTAGCAGTGATAAGCAGTCTAGCGATAAATCTAAATTTGTACCGGTAGAGCTACCCAAACTACTGACAGATACTGATGACCCCGATATGGACAAGTCTGATTATCATGACGAGCTGGCTGTTAAACAAACCAAGCTTGCCGAACTGCTGCGCGCGCGCGGAGATCGTCATGTAGTGTTCGCTTTTGAAGGTATGGATGCGGCAGGCAAGGGGGGAGCCATCAAAAGGTTGGTTGCGCCGCTTGATCCACGCGAATACCAAATTTATAATATCGGTGCACCGATGCAGTATGAGTTGCAGCATCCCTATCTATGGCGTTTTTGGACGCGGTTGCCCAATGAGCAAACCGACCGCATCAGCCGTATCGCTATCTTTGATCGCACATGGTATGGGCGAGTATTGGTTGAGCGTGTCGAGGGTCTTGCCATTGCCACTGAATGGCAACGGGCTTATGCTGAGATTAATCGCTTTGAAGCGGATTTGGCAGCGGTAGGCACGGTGGTGCTCAAATATTGGCTGGCCATTGATAAAAAAGAGCAGTTAGAACGTTTTGAGAACCGTCATGATACTCCGCATAAACAGTTTAAACTTACTGATGACGACTGGCGTAACCGTGATAAGTGGGCAGGTTATGTGCAAGCGGCGGCTGATATGTTGGCGCGCACAGATACCGCAGCTGCGGCATGGTGCGTAGTGGCGACCAATGATAAGCGCTGCGCTCGTTTACAAGTCCTCGACCATGCCATCTCCCAACTCGAAAATAGTTTATAACATTCCCTAATATCCACATCCTAAAAAATTTGTCATCTTCATCATGCATTGTGCACTTATATTTAATATAATAGGCGCGCGATGACCGATGCAAACTAATAATGGTGCTATTTATGCAACATTATTAGTCATTATTTATGCTTGTCATCAGTGCTTGCGCATACAATAGAATCTCCAAGATGCAAAACACAAGTTACATGAGGTAAGCCATAAAGTGATATTATATTTAGTGAGCTTATGTTGAGTATTTTTATAAGTTGCTTTATTTGCCACTTGTCATGCTACCTATTACTATGTCGCCCGCCGCATTAGTTTTAGTCCACGGCTGTTAATATCCGTCTATCATAACCAGTTTTAACATGATGGCAGGTGAGTATTCGGAATAATTCGTGTCTACTATTTTATAGCAAGAGGAGATGATATTGCCTAAATTATGTCACCTATAGTTTGCGTCAGCGCTTATTTATATACTCTAAGTCTACGTTATTTTATAGGGTCGTGCGGTTGCATTATTAACATCGCACACGTAATAGCAATGTTATCAATTGCATGTATCTTCATTAAGCTCACGCAAGGCGTACCAATTTATGGGTATTAGCAATCATTCTACAGAGTCCGTCAAAGACGTCGGCACTATGAGAATTAATCTGTTTTTTGCCATCCTTCTTATCGGGATGACCAGCTACTTTTTATGGTGGGGTCTTGATTACACCATGCACCAACAGACCTTATTGTTTGTTATTGCCACTGCTTTCGGTGTCTTTATGGCATTCAATATTGGTGGTAACGACGTTGCTAATTCCTTTGGTACTTCTGTCGGCGCAGGCACGTTAACCATTCCGCAAGCACTGGGTGTGGCAGCGATTTTTGAAGTATCAGGCGCCGTTCTTGCTGGCGGTGAGGTCACGGATACCATTCGCAAAGGCATCGTCGATTTAGATGGCTTGTCAGTATCGCCCAACCAGTTTATTTATGTGATGTTGTCGGCACTTATCGCCGCGGCCTTTTGGCTATTATTCGCGACGCGCAAAGGTTTACCGGTGTCTACCACTCACGCCATTATTGGCGGTGTCGTTGGCAGCTCTATTGTGCTTGGCTTTGATTTGGGTGGTAGTGCCACAGCCTTTTCGACCATTAATTGGGCGACAATCGGTCAGATTGCCATTTCTTGGGTTGCATCACCTTTGTTAGGCGGTGTGATTGCCTACTTACTGTATGGACAAATCAAAAAGAATATTATTGATTATAATGATAAGACTGAAGCCCATATTGGTGAGCTCAAAGACGAAAAAAAAGCCCTTAAGAAAAATCATAAAGAGTTCCTTGACAGTCTTTCAGAATCCTTGCAGTTGGCTTATACTTCAGCCATGCTGCGCGACCAAGATATTTATAAAGATGACGACTGTGTTCGTGAAGACTTAGAAACGGATTATTATCAGAATCTGTTCGACATTGAGAATGAACGTAATGGTTTAGATACTCTAAAAGCGCTGAAAAAATGGGTGCCTATTATTGCCGCTATGGGCGCTGTAGTAATGACTGCCATGGTCGTGTTTAAAGGTCTTAAAAACGTCAATAATAATATGACCAACTTAAATGCCTTTTTATTCATGGGCATGGTAGGGGCGCTAGTATGGCTTGCGACCTTCATTTATACTAAAAGTATCCGTGGTAAGCATAAAGAAGATTTGACCAAAGCGACCTTTATTATGTTCAGCTGGATGCAGGTGTTTACGGCTTCAGCATTTGCCTTTAGTCACGGTTCGAACGATATTGCTAACGCGGTGGGACCTTTTGCTGCCATTATGGATGTGATTCGTACTAATGAGATTGCCTCACACGCTGCCGTACCGCCAGCGGTGATGCTAACCTTTGGTGTATCACTGATTGTCGGCCTTTGGTTCATTGGTAAAGAAGTTATTCAGACAGTGGGTACGAGCCTTGCGAAGATGCATCCGGCATCCGGCTTCTCAGCCGAGCTTGCCGCTGCTGCGGTGGTCATGGGCGCATCGACAATGGGTCTGCCCGTATCGAGTACCCATACGTTAGTCGGTGCTGTTTTAGGTATTGGTATCGTTAATAAAGATACCAACTGGGCGTTGATGAAACCAATCGGGCTTGCTTGGGTGATAACCTTACCTGCTGCAGCAATAATGTCGGCAGCTAGCTTTATGATTTTGAAACAAATATTCTAATAGTTTAATTATTAATAAAATAAGATATTAGTTGTTGAAGGCTTTAAAGCAAGCTCATTAAATTAACAATTACTAATTTGCTTTAAAAACTTAATAAAAAACGCTTATAAGCCCAGTGCCTATAAGCGTTTTTTCATTACTAAACTTTTATAAAAGATATTAAAGTTTAGTTGGTGTTCTCTAGCTGCTGCAATTTAGCCACTACTATTTAATTAGTCCCATATTGCTGGCGTTTCTTAGCAAAGAAGCGATCCAAGCGATCCATGGCATCTTCTAAATCATGTAAATTAGGTAAGAATACTAAGCGGAAGTGGTCGGGCGTATCCCAGTTAAAACCAGTACCTTGTACCATTAAGACGTTTTCTTCAAGTAATAAATCCATCATAAATTGCATATCATCTTTAATCGGATAAACAGCAGGATCCATCTTTGGGAAACAGTAAAATGCCCCTTGAGGCATGGTACAAGAAATACCTTTAATCGCATTAAGACGGGTTATAGCCAATTCACGCTGCTTGTGCAAACGACCTTTCTTTGAGGTTAGGTCTTTCATGCTTTGATAACCGCCCATTGCGGTTTGAATAGCGTATTGTCCTGGTACGTTTGAGCACAGTCGCATAGAAGCGAGCATGTCCAAGCCTTCAATGAAGTCGCTGGCGTGCTGTTTCCTACCTGATAGCATCATCCAACCAGCACGAAAGCCTGCAATACGATGCGATTTTGATAGACCGTTATAAGATATGATGAGTACATCGTCAGTCAAGGTGCTCATTGGCGTATGCACCGTGTCGTCATAAAGCACGCGATCATAAATCTCATCAGCCATGATAATTAAATCATGCTCAATGGCAACTTCGATAATTTGCTTGAGGATATCATCCGAGTATAGCGCACCCGTTGGGTTATTCGGGTTGATAACCACAATACCTTTGGTTTTGCTGGTGATTTTTGCTTTGATATCTTCAATATCAGGCTGCCAATTGTCTTCTTCATTACAGCGATAATGTACCGCTGTACCGCCAGAAAGGTTAGTTGCCGCCGTCCACAATGGATAATCTGGCATCGGAATCAAGACTTCGTCACCATCATTCATCAATGCTTGCATGGTCATGACGATTAACTCAGACACACCATTGCCTAAATACACATCGCCTACATCGACCGCTGACAATAGTCCTTTTGATTGATAGTATTGCAATACCGCTTTACGGGCTGCAAAGATACCTTGCGAGTCCGAATAGCCAATCGCCTCAGGTAAGTTCATGGCGACATCACGAAGAATTTCATGCGGGGCATGGAAGCCAAAAGGTGCTGGATTACCCACGTTCAGCTTAAGGATACGTTGACCTTCTGCTTCCATTTTATTAGCAGTTTTTAGCAAAGGACCACGAATGTCATAGCAGACATTTTTTAATTTATCAGATTTTTTTAATGAAGACATAGGGTTACCATCCATAGTAGGTCTATATTGTGAATTTGTTCGGCTAGCTGTTGTTGGTTGTGATGATTGTTGGTTTTGCTTAGTGGTTTCAGTTTCAGAGTCGTTTGTTGTATCTGTAGGCACTGCTAAAGTGACATTCTTGCCATTCGCATTGTTTTCAGTCGTCATAGTTTCCCTCTTATTATTATTGAGTGTGGTTTCGTTAATATTATTCTTAGTGCTGCCACTGTTGATCTCAGCATTAAGATCCCCTCGTAATAAATAGCCTTCACTACAACCCAAGATACGTGCAAGCGTCGGCAGCTTGGAAGATAGAATGCCGTTAGTACCTCGCTCCCAGTTAGAGATTGCGCCGCGACTGACTTTTGCACCGGCTTTAGTCATCGCTTGTGCCAACTGCTCGGCAGTCAGACCCTTTTTGCGGCGTAGCCGGACTAGGCGTTCTGCCTGTGCCAGTTTATCCTTTTCAGTATTCATAATCATCCAAGCCTTTTATGCCAATAAGACTAATTTCATTAGTCTTTAATAAGTGTGTAATGACCCCATTATGATTTTGTTAGCTAATAAACCTTTCTAATTCAGTCTTACGAAGATTGAAGTGTTTTTAGTAATGCAAGTTGCCGTGTAATGTAAGGCTGAATACATAAGTTTTACGTATGGCCTAATGCAAGATATTATTGCATTTACAAGTAACACGCAAGTTCTTTTTAGTAAAAATATGCAAGATATACTTGCAGTTATTGAATCATTAATTTAGCTATTCCTAATTTTAGGATTTTAATTCTAGAAGGTGAAAAGTTATAAACCAGTGCGTCAGAAGGGTTAAGACTATAGTGTCAACAGTAAGGTTAGCAATATAAATTTTGCTTTGCAGTGGTTGGTTAAAATATTTCTTGACAGCCTATTAAGTGATTGAATAAAAGCTAAGTAATCACGTGTAGGTTTGGTAAAAATTAACCGCTATCCATTGCATGAGCAATAGAAAGTACTATATCTTTGCAAGTAAGTAATACTATTAATACTAAATATACAAACCATGAGTAAGGAATAACCATGCAAGACAGTGAACTTAATAAAGAAGAGATTGCCCAATTAACAGAAGCTGATTGGAAACAACGTCTTAGTGCCGATGAATATCATGTAATGCGTGAAAAGGGCACAGAGCGTCCATTTACTGGCGTTTATAACGATACTGAAGATAAAGGTATCTATCGCTGTAAGGGCTGCGGAGCTAAATTATTCGACTCAGAAAGCAAGTTTGATGCCAGTTGCGGTTGGCCGAGCTTCGATCAAGGTATCGATAACAGCGCTATTGATGAGCATGTCGATAATTCTCTAGGCATGAGCCGTACCGAAGTGACCTGTAATAACTGCGGCGCGCATTTAGGCCACGTATTCCCTGATGGACCACGTGAGACTACTGGCATGCGTTATTGCATCAACTCCGTGTCTATTGATTTAGATAAAGAAGCGAAATAAATAGCTAAAACAAAAATATGACCGGCAATTGATAGGGTGATTAAACATACTCATCTTATCAACTGTCGGTTATTAATTAATAATATTTTAATAGATTGTAAAAGTAATCTATTAAATTAAGGACAAATGATGAGTAGCATTTACGATTTTACGGCCGAGCGTATGGATGGCACCCAGCAAGCGTTTGCTGACTATAAAGATCAGGTAGTGCTGATTATTAACACCGCCAGCAAATGCGGCTTCACTCCGCAGTTTGAAGGCTTAGAAGCGCTGTATCAGCAGTATAAAGACCAAGGCTTGATGGTTATCGGTTTTCCTTGTAACCAGTTCGGTAGTCAAGACCCCGGCAGCAATGATGAGATTGGCGCGTTTTGTCAAAAGAACTACGGCGTAACGTTTCCAATGATGGCTAAGGTAGATGTTAAAGGTAGTGATGCGCACCCTATCTTTGATTGGTTAAAAGAACAAAAAGGCGGGGTGTTAACAGACGGTATCAAGTGGAACTTTACTAAGTTTCTAATCGGTAGTGATGGGCAAGTCATCGATCGTTATGCACCAACCACTAAGCCCGAGGATATTAAAACTGATATTGAGCAAGCATTAGCTAATCGTACGAAATAAGTTGGGGATGTTATATAGTTTACATGAAAATATAAAATCAATAAAAACAACTGCTTGCTACCATTAAGAGTAAACACTGTTCAAAATAAGCATGAAAAGGAAAAATAGTGTTTGACAAGCAGACGTACATCTATATAATACACACCCACAGCAAGGGGCTTTAATTAGTTCTAGGTTGTAGAAATAATTAATTAGAATGTGACAGTTTTAGTTAACTGAATACAGAAAATGTTATTTAAAACATTTTCTCTTGCGAAACTAAAAAACAGTGCTTTTTTACATGTTTCTCAAGGGTGATTAGCTCAGTTGGTAGAGCGTCTGCCTTACACGCAGAATGTCGGCGGTTCGAACCCGTCATCACCCACCACTTCTTAGCACGTGGTAAAACATGCTAAAACGACCTAAGCAGCGGTAGTTCAGTTGGTTAGAATACCGGCCTGTCACGCCGGGGGTCGCGGGTTCGAGTCCCGTCCGCTGCGCCATATTTAAAACGAATTTAAATGTAAGTTTAAGCAAGTTTCGCCTCAAGTATTAATTTACTTGAGGTTTTTTTGTGTCTGTGTTTTTTTATATTATAAACTTTAAAAGATGGGTTATAAAAATGGCTAGGGGTATGGTTTAGTTGAATAGTAAGAGTAGATAACCTACAAATCGTGGATAAATGCTAATAATTAAAAGTATTGAAAACATTAAAAGTATAAAATAACCAGATACTCTCGTCAAAAAGCTGGTGTGCTTTAATTATAAAACACACCAGCTTGAGTTGTTTAATGATCATTCAGTAAAAACAACAAACCTAACTACTGCTTATTGTTTTTACAGTGATGATAAGTTTGCATACTCTGTACCTTTAGACAGCACATAGCGCTTGCTGGTTTCACCATCAGTCAAGAAACCGCCAAAGGTCTGAGATACCGCACTAAACAAAATAATGCTGACCGAGGTCAAAGCCTCTTCGGCTAATACTTCGGTATGTAATAACTCTTTAGCTTTAGCAACACTAATAATGGCACAGCTTTCATTTTCACTGAGACGTGGGTTGGCTTCTTCGTTATAGTTTTTATAACAAAATGCAATTGATACGTACTCATCAGACCCAGCCAATTCGGCAAGATAGTGTTTATCAATATTTTTTACGGCCTCAACACATTTTACAGCCGGTTGCTTCTTTAGAGGCTTTAGGCGCTTACTGTGCACGATGTGAATAAAAGTTTCTTGTTGCGGTTTTATTTTAGTTTTAGATTTCATGATTAAGCATCCTTTCTTTTTTAATTAAAGCTTATAGAATTTAAGCTTAGTGAGCTGGCCTGCTCCCCATAATTATAAGGACTACGGGAGTTAACTATGATCTATAGTTTACCAGTGCGTTAGCATCATCAGTATTCCATAGCTTCAATAAGTATTCCATAGCTTTAATACTTGAATGAGTAGATTTCAATCAGCTCGAAAATACTTATAAAGCGGAGTACGACTTATTTTTAACGGTGTAGTGATACGGATATGGCTCTCTTGGGCTTCCAGTAACTTCTAAACCGTCTTTACTGTTGAGTTCGTTGTGAAAAGTCTATTATTGGTTAGACTCTTACACTTTCTAGTATAGTCAATTCACAATAAAATGAATAGAGCCTATCTTCTCGATTAATTTGGGCTTGATCCCTTGAGAAGACGAAACGAATGCTATCAGGGAAAATTAAGCCTAATCCAACTTGTTAACACCAGCATAGCACTCTACAAAAAACCTCAAGGCTATTAAGAAGCGCTTGAGGTTTTTTGTAGAGGACGTTATTAACTTGTTATATAACGTTTAATAACGAACATCTTTAGGTTTTTTACCGGAAGGAAAGTCATTGACCTTACCTGCAAAATCAGGGCGCGGCATGTGAGTAAAGAACTCGGCCACATCGACGGCATCTTGATCACTTAAGACGTTGCCATGGCCCCATAGCCCTTGGGTTTGGATACCCATTGGCATGTTATATTTCACAAAAGCGGCGGCCTTGTAAGTCCGTGCCATACCGGCACCGATATTAAAGGATTCATCACCCCATAGCGGTGGAAAGACGATATCGCCACGGCTGTCTTTAATGCCTTCGCCATTGTCACCATGACAGGTTGCGCACTGGGCGTGGTATATTTTCTCACCGTGTACGGGGTCACCGGCCAATGATTCATCAACTTTACCAGCGTTATTGATATCGACTTTTTGGGCTTTGGGGGTGTTTTGCGCCAGCCACTCCATATAATCCAACATCGCTATCATTTCAGGTGACTCACGTTCGAGTACCTTGCCGTTCATGGAGCGCTGGAAGCAGCCATTGATACGGGCGGTTAAGTCTAGCTCTTTACCTGAACGCGGCATGAATTTTGGATAATTGTTAAAGCTGTTGATATAGGGGTCACCCAGTGGGATTTTGCCTTGGGCAATATGGCAGCTATTACAGTTCATGCTGGCACCCACATTATCTGGTAATAGACGCTTGGTTTCGTTTAGTAAGCGCTTACCGTATAAGATGCTGTCAGCGTTGGGCTCATCTAAGATAGAGGTGTCTTGCGGTATAACATAAGTACCAATATCTTCGTTGGCGTCGTCAGCGGTGACCAGTTTATATTCAGCCGTATTACGCTCAATGGGATCAGGCTGTGAGCAGCCACTAATGCCGACGGCGAATACGGCGGCGGTAAGTATTGCTGTGTTCAAACGGTGGATAGTGAGTCTGCGAGGGACAGCGCTAGCAACGGTGGGCTTATGAGAAATGTTAAGTGGCGACTTATTCATTGTTTTGCTCCTTTTGCTGCAGCAGTGACGCTTAGATCTGGGGCGATATCAGTAGCCGTTTTTGGTTTTTTGGCGAGGAATGCACGCATTTTCACCACGTCATTCACATCAATTTCAGGCGCTTGGTTAGTCCAACTATTACGCACATAGTTGACCACTTCTGCGATATCAGCATCGGCTAGATTGGTGAACTCTGGCATAGTAAATGCCATACGGTCGTGAGGCGTCTCAGGCATACGGCCACCACCAAGGGTGATTTGTAGGACAGAGTCTGCGTTACGAGCATAAACAGCGCTATTGCCATCAAGTGCTGGAAAGATGCGCGGGACACCTTTACCATCAGCGCGGTGACAGACGGTGCAATATTCTACATATAGCAGCGCGCCACGTGAGTCATAGTTACCAGCTAATAATTTCTCGGTAGTGACGTCTTCTTTCACCGGCAGAGTCACTTCTTTATTAGGCGCAGGGGCAAGCGTTTTTAGATACGATGACATGGCACTTACGTCATTGTCAGTCATATATTGGGTGCTGTGCTCAACCACATCAGCCATCGCGCCAAAGGCAGCAGTGGTATCTGTGCGACCGGTCTTAAAGAATTCGTTTAGCTCATCGATTGTCCAAGTACCTAGACCACGATGCTCGCCTCGGATACTTTTTGCGCGCCAGCCATCAATGACTGCACCGCTTAAGTATTCTTCAGAATCAGCGTTAGTCAAAGCGATTTCTTGGAAGCCAATGCCGCGCTCGGTATGACAAGAGCCGCAGTGACCTGGGCCTTCGACGAGGTATTGACCACGGGCTAATACGGCATCATCAGTTTCTGGAACAAAGTCACGTTTACGGTCAAACAATACTTGCCAGTAAGCCAACGGCCAGCGCCAGTTCGCAATCGGTGGTAGCTCACCTTTTATATTCGGTTTATTAACGGCTTTGACATCTGACATAAAGAAGGCATACATCGCTGCCATGTCGTCGTCAGGCATGATTTGGTAAGATGGATACGGCATAGCAGGGTATAATGCGCTATTGTCACTACGGACACCGTGCTTGACGGCATTTTTGAATTGGTTAAAGGTGTAGTTACCAATACCGGTTTCTTTATCTGGGGTAATATTGGTTGAATAGATGGCGCCAAGTGGGGTCAGCATAGGCAAGCCGCCGGCATAGTCTTCACCGCCAAGTACCGTATGACAAGCGACACAGTCGGCAGTGCGTGCGACGTATTGGCCTTGTTCAATTAAGGCGGGGTCAGCAATATTGACTTCGATGCTGCTATTAGTAGTGCGCATATTTGGCAGTAGTTGCCCAATAATAAAGGCGACTGCCAGCCCAATGGCTGCTGCGATAAGAATAATTAATGGCCACTTTTTCACAAGCCTGCCCTCCGTAATGAGATATTTGCCTAGCTTATCGTTAGCTGCTGTTTACTCTAAATACTGCTTAGTCTAGATGTTGTTTAATCTAGTACCGATCGATAAGCTAAGTGCGGTTATACGTTTTTATTATTTGTATATCTGTTAAGTCTTCGATAAATTAAGCTTTTGGAAGTCAGGCTTAATAAAATAAAACCAAGTTATTTAAAAGATACAATTCTGTCCTATAGTATAGGACAACTGGTAACATAGTGATATTGTGGAAAACCACATTATTTTTAAGGCTTTAGTCAATAAAGCCGCTTAAGTAGCAGATAACAGGGGTAAGCTACGTTTTGACAAGAGTCGTATTTACGCCTGTGTTGCTAGTGATGTCTACATTTATAGCTTTACTTATAACTGTGCTGCTGCCACTAACTAATGCCAATGCACAGACTTACTATTTGGGAGTACTGGCACCGCAAGGCGAGGCGGCTGCTCAACAGCGTTGGCAGCCATGGCTTGATAGCCTTAATGATCAGCTCGTAGATGACACTATAGTGCTAGTGCCACTCGCGCTTGAGAATTGGCAACAACAAATTAAAGCGCAGCAGTTTGCCTTTGTCTTGGGCCCGCAAATACAATTTATTAAAATGGACAGTATTGGCTGGCGTTGGCTGGCAACTTTGCAACCTTATACTGACAAGTCCGATATCTCTGTACGTGACCGCATTAAATATAAAAATAGCGATGAAAAAAAGTCCGAGCAGTTTGCACTCTCAAAACTTAACTTAGCCAACGAAAATATTTTGGTTAATGAGCCAAGCGCAATGGAGCAAATCGCCAGTGCGCTGTGGGTCAAAGCAGATAGTGACATTTATCAATTGCAAGATTTACAGCAGCGCAAAATAGTCGCGGTAGATCCAGATGCTTTTGGTGGTTATTTATTAGTGGCCCATGCGCTACAGCAAAACGGACTGCCGCCCAGTCACTATCAAACACAGTTTGTGGGTTATCCTATTGAGCTTACGCTGAGCACACTGGCCAGTGGCGCAGTAGATGCTGCAATAACGCCGCTGTGCTTGATGGAGGAGATGACGCGGCAAGGTAAAATTGATAGTAGCCAGTATCGGCTGATTAATCAGGTAATGACTATTTCAAGCTGTCAGTCCTCAACCAAGATTTATCCCAATTGGACCTTGGCAGCGACAGGACAAGCCCCAGCTACCCTAACTCAGCAGGTAAACCAACACTTATTCGCCCTGCAAGCGCAAAGTGGTGCTATGAATAGCAATAGCGCAGAATTGAGCTGGATGCCACCTGAGTCTAGTGTCAGTGCCGAACGTATTTTATATGAGATGAGCCGTCATCCTGCTCAAAAGCAGTTGGGAGCGTATGTAATCGATTGGATAAAGTTGCATAGAGTTTGGGTAAGCTTAATATTTTTTATTATTATGATATCTACTATTAACTATGGTTGGATGAGTTGGCTCGCATGGCGTCGTCGGCAGCAGATATTGTTGCAAAACCAAATGCTGCGTGATTATGACCATCAGCTCAGACAGTCGGAGCGCTTTGCGGTTATTGGCGAGATGAGTGGTGCCATTGCTCATGAAATTAACCAGCCGCTGGCTACGATTCAGAACTACGCGCAGGGTTTACTGATACGTAGCCAAAACGAGGGTCTCAATAAAAATAGGCCTTCTAATAAGGATAGCTTGGAGAAAGAGGCCATCAATAAAGAAGCTTTAGAGAGGGAAAAGGTAGAGAATGCATTGCAGCAAATCGTCAATCAGACTGAGCGTGTTGCGGCTGTAATAAGCAATATTCGGCGGTGGGCAGGGCGCTCGCAGCCGGATGAAATTAGTGTTGATATTGCAACTACTTATCAGCAGTGCATTATGTTACTTGGGGAGAAGGCGATGGGTCTTAGCTTTTGGTTCGCAAGTGACTATCTGCACTTACAACTGCCAAGCTTACTGCTCGATCAACTGCTTATTAATAGTGTGCTTAATGCTCGGCAGCAAGGCGCTAGAAATATTATGCTGCGCGGTCAGAAGGTGGAATATGAGGGTACGCCTTGGCTTGCGCTATATATCACTGACGATGCTGGCGGTTTTGATGAAGCACGCTTGACAGACCATCAGGCTGCTAATCAATCAAGTAATCAGCATAATCAACAGCAACAGGCTGTACGCTCAACAAAAGCAGAAGGTTTGGGTCTAGGGTTAATGATTTGTCAGCGTTTATGCAAGTCGCTTGGCGGTACGATGCAACTAAGTAATGTCGATGTACAGACTGAACTGGCTACTATAGAATCAATAGATGGTCACTATCAGCAGCGTATTAAACGTTCGCTAAATAGCAAAATACAACTTATCCAAACAGACAGTAACTATCCACTTATGCAGACAACGGGCGCACAAGTAACGCTATATTTACCGCTACATTTAGCAGATAGTAATAACAGCGATGAGTAACGTTAACGATAGTAATAAGAATACAGTTAGATATAGTAAATATTAATAATAAATGACATGTATGAGATATATAAAACGGCAAATATTATCAGCAATATAAATAGTAGGGTAGCGTATGAACTCTTTTGATGTGCCAAATGAGAAGCAGGATTCATCGGCGTTAGTGGACAGCTTAGCTGATAACATCGCTCCTGAGCAGCTGCTGATTCATATTATCGATGATGAAGAAAGTGTGCGATTATCTTGTGAGTTTTTGATCAGTAGTTTGGGATTACCGACCCAAGTATGGTCGAGCGCGGTGACGTTTCTGCAAACCGTTGATATTTATCATCCGGCGGTGGTCATTAGTGATTTGATGTTGCCAGATATGAGCGGGCAGGCACTGCAAGTTCATTTAAATGAACACCACAGTCCGCTTGCACTGATTGCCTTAACCGGTAATGGTGAGATTACCGATGCCGTCGCGATGCTTAAAAAAGGTGCCGCCGACTATTTAGAAAAGCCGATTAGTAGTCATCGTTTACAAGAAGCGATTGCGCGGGCGCAAGCCTTAACGCTTAAACGTGCCAAGCTTTACTATATTCGCAAGCTTTACGCGCAGCTGACTGATAAAGAAAAATTGGTCACTAATGAGCTCATGCAAGGCAATCTTAATAAAATAATCGCTGACCATTTAGGTGTCTCTGTGCGTACGGTAGAAGTACATCGCTCGCAGGTAATGAAAAAGATGGAGTCACAGCATGTGAGCGAGTTGATTCAAAAGTTGGTCATGCTTAACTCTTAAGTTTATGATTTAAGCAATAAGAGTATTTATGCAACTTATCGATGCACTGAGCGCATCCTCTACTGGTGATTTTCTCGAATTAGAATCGGGAGGAAAATCCTTCCTTGGTGTGGACAGAAAGCTTGAATATTTCGATGATGACTTTTTTAGTTTGGTGCCCGAGTTCACAAATATTTTAAAAGTTACATCTAAAAGTGGTGTTATACAAGAGGAGTTGACGGAGCTTGTAGTTGTCCTTTTTAGGACAAAAGCGCTTCTTGCTGAAACTACTAGGTTGCAACGAGATGGTTACCATGCTGCTTGGATTAATAATAAAGAACTTTTTATTGAGGCAGCAGAGAATCTTAATAGGCTGTTTGATAACTTTATTTCAAGTATTGAATCCAGGTATCAAAAGTAACTTTGAGTCCTTGTATAAAATGATTTACCAGTTTTAATTGCTCATATTAGAGAAAATGCCCATCTTTAAATTAAAAATGGTCTTGAATACAGACTGAGTGATTAGCTAAAACTAACTCAAAATCAAACTGTCATCTTCAACTTTCTCACCGCGAGTTTGCTCAAACATATCGAGCAAATCATGAACGGTCATACCTTGACGCTTATCACCGGAGACATCAAGCACCACTTCGCCTTGATGTAGCATCACGGTTCTAGTACCGTGCGCCAATGCTTGCTGCATCGAGTGGGTGACCATCATTGTGGTAAGCTTATTATCGGTGACAATCTGATCCGTTAACTTTAATACAAACGCTGCAGTCTTAGGATCAAGGGCGGCCGTATGCTCATCGAGTAATAAGATTTTAGACGGTTGTAACGATGCCATAAGCAGACTTACTGCTTGACGTTGACCGCCTGATAATAGTCCCATACGGTCAGTTAGGCGGTTTTCTAACCCAAGCTTTAGTACTGCTAGCTTTTCTCGGAACAGCTCGCGGTTATTGGGGTTTAACGCAAAACTTAGACCACGTTTACCGCCGCGTTTATAGGCCAAAGCCATATTTTCTTCAATGGTTAAGGCCTCACAAGTTCCTGCCATTGGGTCTTGAAACACCCGTGCAACCCAATGTGCGCGCTGATGGGCACTCTTTTTAGTAACATCAATACCGTTAAGCAGGATAGAACCACTATCTACGCGTGTGGTACCGCTGACGGCATTCAAAAACGTTGATTTACCCGCGCCATTAGTACCAATCACCGTCACAAATTCACCATTAGCGATATTAAGATCAATACCACGTAGGGCAGGATTCTCAATAGGCGTGCCTGGGTTAAAGGTCAAGCGCAAATCTTTGGCTTGCATCATAATCGTTATTTCCTATTCTTTATTCTTGTTTTAAGCTAAGTTCGCCACGTCATTTATTATAGATGTAGCTTTCAGTAATTGGCATCTAGTAGTTAGCATTTACTAATTGTCGCTTAGCAATTGACATTAAACGCGCAATTTACGGCTTAACAATCTATTCTTAGCTTTCGGCAATACTAAAGCGAGTACTACTAACAATGCAGTAATCAAGTTCAAATCCTGCGGGCCAAAGCCAATACTACGCAAGATATCGCTTGATAGTGCCACTTGAATAAAGAGCTTATACAATATTGCACCGATGATAACCGCAAAGGTTATGAGCCAAATGCGCTTAGCAGGAATGATAGTTTCACCGATGATAACTGCCGCTAGCCCAATAACAATAGTACCGATACCGATAGAGATATCCGCGCCACCTTGGGTCTGTACAAACAGTGCACCAGCTAAAGCAATCAGACCGTTAGAAACCGCCATACCTATTATGGTCATCCACGAGGTATTGATTCCTTGTGCCTGTGCCATACGCAAGTTAGAACCTGTTGCACGCATAGATAGGCCGGTTTCAGTATTATAGAACAAATCTAAAAGTAGCTTGGCCACTATCACTACTACGCCAATGATAACGCAGCGCATCCAATAACCATTGCCATCAGTGACCAGAGAGCTAAAGACGGTCGTTTCGCCTAATAATGGTAAGTTGGGTGCACCCATAATGCGTAGGTTGACTGAATATAGCGCTACCATCACTAGAATACTGGCCAGTAGCTGTAAGATACCAAGCTTGACGTGCAGCCATGCGGTGACAATACCAGCAACTGAGCCTGCCAGCATACCAAAAACGCAAGCTAACCAAGGATTGACACCAGCAACGATAGAGATACCAGCGACCGCGCCACCTAACGGAAAGCTACCGTCAGCGGTTAAGTCAGGGAAATCGAGAGTACGAAATGAGATAAGTACGCCAAGAGCTACGAGACCATAGATTAGACCACTTTCAAGCGCACCAAAAAAAGCAATTAAAGACATAAGGGATCAGTACGTCATAACCAAGCATTTAGCTTCTATTGCGACGAATAAATGCTTGTAAATTACAAGCAACACTTATAAGTGCATATCAACTAAACGTCTGAGCGGTGAATTTAACAGATTAAGCAATCTGCAGTTAGGGTAAACCAAAACATGTCACAATGAGGGATTATCATAAACTACCTTGGTTTAAAAATTAGGCATAAAACTTGATTTCAAAAACTGTATATAAGATGGTGCAAGTCTTTAAACTCTCAAAACTATTTAAACTTACTTAAGCTTTTAAACTTACTTAAGCTTTTAAACTTATCTAAGCGCTCTGATATTTTAAGCACTTTAAAAATAAGCCCAGCTGATTAATTCATCGCTGGGTTTATATATTAACAAAGTAGCTTTATAGATTTAAAGACAGAAGACTATTTATTGCTGTGTAAGCAAGTAATTTTAACTATATTAGACGTCTGTCTTATTAGCGCTCACAAAAATCCAGCGCTATTCTACCACTTCTTTTGCCTTATCGATAACCGCTTGTGGCAAGGTGATGCCTTCCGCTGTAGCATTTTTTGGACTGACGTATAAATCAAGCGCTTGTGGCGTATAGACTGGAATATCACCTGCTTTTTCGCCATTTAAAATACGTACTACTATTTTACCGGTTTCGCGGCCAAGCTTGTAATAGTTAACACCCAAGGCCGCAACAGCACCGCGTGCAACTGAGCTGGTATCAGAGGCAATCAATGGGATTTTACTTTCTTTAGCAACTTGAAACAGCGACTCATAAGCTGAGACCACATTATTATCAGTCGAGGTATAGATCATATCAACCTTACCGACTAGGCTACGTGCTGCCATGGCAATATCATTACTACGTGCAGCGGGTGCTTCGTGTACGGTGATACCAAGTGGCGTCAGCTTCGCTTTTAAGTTTCTAAGAATAATCGTTGAGTTGATTTCACCTGGGCTATAAACATAACCGACATTTTTTAAGCTTGGGATAATCTGGCGCATTAATTCAATTTGCGGCTCATAGGGCAGTGCATCAGAACCCCCAGTAACGTTAGTACCCGACCCATCAAGCTTTGGGACTAGCTTTGCTTCAACCGGATCAGTGACCGCGGAGAATACCAATGGAATACTGCTGGTTGCCGCTGCTACTGACTGCGCTGATGGCGTACCAATAGCGACGATAACATCTGAATTATCAGCAACGAATTGCTTAGCAATCTGACCCGCGGTCGCTGTATTGCTTTGGGCGCTTTGGAAGTTGACCTTTAGGTTTTCACCATCTTTAAAACCGGCTTCGTTTAGCTCATCGATAACACCTTTACGTACTTCATCAAGTGCTGGATGTTCAACGATAGCAGTGATGGCAACATGCTTCATTGCTGTTGCGGCATCACCGTTAGTAGCGCCATCAGCAGCGGTCGTATCTTGTGCTGATTGACTGCAACCGGTCAAAATAGCGGTACAGACACCGCCCCATAATAAAGCTTTGCTAAAACCGCTAAAACGTTTCTGATACAACATGGGTCATACTCCTAAAGGTAACTATGTGTCCGTACAATATATATAAAAAAGAGAGAAGCTGGTATGTTGATAATAGCTATTTACTAGCAGATTTAGTATCGACGTTAATGGCGTTTTTGAGCATAGCAGCTGGCAAGCTAACCCCCTGCGCTTTAGCATGTTTGGGACTAACATATAAGGTCAGCTCATTCATAACTTCAGGTTTAATAGTACTGACAGCTTCACCATTTAATATTCGATAAACCATCTTGCCAGTAACGCGTCCAAAGTCATAGTCATTGACCCCAAGCGCTGCTGTCGCGCCACGCTGTACACTAAATTCATCAGATGCAATAATTGGAATCCGTATCTCATTAGCGGCTAGAGTCATCGCTTCAAAAGCAGAGGCCACGTTATTGTCAAATGAGGTATAAATAATATCCGCACGGCCCTGCAAACTGCGTGTTGCCATGCCGATATCCGTAGGCCGATTGGCTGGAATATCTAACAATGATAAATTGCGTGCCGGCAATGCTTTTTTTAGCTCATCACGTAGCGATACTGAGTTGGCCTCACCTGGGCTATAGACATAACCGATAGTCTTAAGATTAGGTTTAATCTGCTGCAATAAGTCTAGCTGTGGGTTTAATGGTAATTGGCTGGATAAACCCGTTAGATTATCCTGAAACGGCTTGCCATCTGCGGTGAGTAGTTTAGCGCCCATTGGGTCTGATACCGCAGTGTAGACAATGGGAATGCTGGAGGTTGCCGAAACGATAGACTGCGCAGAGGGAGTAGAGATTGCCACAATCGCATCTGGACTATCGCCTACAAACTGCTTGGCAATCTGTCCGGCAGTGGCGGTATTCCCTTGGGCACTTTGGAAGTTGACGGTTAGGTTTTGACCTTCGATATAACCATTGTCTGCTAGCTCATCGATGATACCGCGGCGCATATCGTCTAATGATGGATGCTCGACAATCTGCGTGATAGCCAGCGTTTTAGCTGGTTTACCTGCGGTTGCAGCGTTGTCCGCTGTTGGCGTAGTTTCAGTAGAAGAGTTCGAGCAGCCCATTAGGCCAAGCATACTGATGGCACTAATAGCGGCTCCGCACAGGCTTAAGCGTAGCGTAGAGGCAATGGTCATTGTTAGTTTAACTCATAGGTTGGGAAATACAGATTGGCCAAGTCAATGCGAAGAGGCGAACACTAAAGTGATCGATTCATTAATTTATCAATGCTTTAATTCTTTAATCTATCGATCATGATGGTTATATTATGACAGCAATGCAGCTTATCGCAATAAAAAATTAAGGCGAGTTCGTCATCAGCAATATTAAGCCATAAGTTGGACGTTTTTATCTGAACTGTTTATCTGAAAGCCACTTAAAATAAGGCTAACGACTAGTATTTATAGTGATTTATCACAGAATTTAGGACTACATAATTTACTGATTTTGAAAGTCATAAGCTTATGTTGACACACTTTTATTTAGTGACATAAAAAAGATGCCACTAAGGACATCTTCTTTATTACTGTTTATGAACGATTAGTTATCAATGCAAAGTAAATACTAAGCGTTCAGCTCAGTGCTAATACTCAGTATTAATAATTAGTGCTAAAGTTAGCCAAGTACATCACCAACGATAGCAGCATCAGGTAAAGTAATAACCACCAGTGCCGTTTTGGGATCGCCTGAGGACAATACCATACCTTCTGATATGCCAAATTTCATCTTACGCGGTGCAAGGTTGGTCACGCAAATCACCTTTTTATCAACCAATTGCTCAGGCTCATAAAATTTACGGATACCGCTAAACACATTGCGCGGCTTATCTTCACCAACATCTAGAGTAAATTGCAGCAGCTTATCCGCACCTTCCACATAATTACAGGCGATAACATGGGCGACTTTCATCTCAACCTTACTGAAATCGTCAATGCTGATATAGTCGGTTTGCTCAGCTGACTCTGCCGTGCTTTTCTTGCCTTGCGCATTTTTGGCAGCAGGTTTTGCATCTTTCATCGAGGGCGCGTCCGCAGTAGTGATTGGCGCTTCCGTTGTAACTAATGATGCTTTTGATGCCTCAACCATTGCTGCCACATCTTTTTCTTCGATACGCTGCATTAAGGGCTTAAACTTTTTAATTTGATGACCAAGGAGCCATTGGTTACGGCTGGCAAAGCTTAAGTCATCAATGTTTAGGAATTCTTTGGCATTGTCAGTCATCTCAGGCAATACTGGCGCGAGATAAACCATCAATTGACGGAAGATATTAATGGCGACTGAGCAGACGTCTTGGACTTCTTGTTCGGTCCCTTCAAGTTTGGCAAGTGACCAAGGTTTTTTGGCATCGATATACTCATTGGCCTTGTCCGCACACTGCATGATCAGACGCATGGCACGTGAAAACTCACGGTTCTCATAAGCCGCAGCAATCTCATCACCCGTTTTGGTAATGTCTTCTAATAGTCGCGGCTCTGCACAGACTTCCGACAGCATACCGTCATATTTTTTGACCAAGAACCCCGCACTACGACTGGCAATATTAACCACTTTACCGATTAAGTCAGAATTGACCTTTTGCATAAAGTCTTCTAAATCAAGGTTGATATCTTCGACCTTGTCAGACAGCTTACTGGCAAAATAATAGCGCAGATATTCAGGCTGCAAATACTCAGCGTAAGTTTCAGCTTTAATAAACGTACCGCGTGACTTACTCATCTTTTCGCCATTGACCATTAAGAAGCCATGTGCAAAGACGCCAGTTGGGGTACGGAACTCACTGCCAGCAAGCATGGCCGGCCAAAATAGCGCGTGGAAATAAACAATATCTTTACCGATAAAGTGATAGACCTCGGTTTTATTTTCGTTTTCTTGTGCCCAATAACGATCAAAGTCGAGGGCGTTATCTGTGCCTTTACGCTGCTCGCATAAATTCTTAAAGCTAGCCATATAACCGACAGGCGCGTCCAGCCAAACATAAAAGTATTTGTCCGGCTCATTACTGGGGGTATCAGGTATCTGAAAGCCAAAATAAGGCGCATCACGCGAGATATCCCAGCTGGCAAGACCTGAGTCGAACCATTCTTGTAGCTTATTAACGATCGCTGGTTGCAAGCGATTGTCACTGTGGGTCCAATCTTTTAAAAACTGCTCAAACTCGGGCAAATCAAAGAAGTAATGTTTGGAAGTTTTGAGCACGGGCGTTGAGTCCGATAGCGTCGACTGCGGATTTTTTAATTCAGTGGCGTTATAGGTAGTACCGCAGACTTCACAGTTATCACCATATTGATCAGCAGCATCGCACTCAGGGCACGTGCCTTTGACAAAGCGATCCGCTAAAAACAGCTGCTTTTCGGGGTCGAATAGTTGTTTGACGTCGCGGGTTGAGATGTGTCCGGCGCTATTCAAGCGACGATAAATTAGCTCAGAGAAATGTTGGTTTTCTTCTGAATGGGTTGTATAGTAATTGTCAAAATCAATCAAAAACTTGGCAAAGTCGGCCTCATGAGAGGCTTTAACGGTCGCAATCTGTTCTTCTGGGGTAATGCCGTTAGCTTCAGCTTTGAGCATGATAGCGGTGCCGTGGGCATCATCAGCACAAACATACGTGACCTGATGACCTTGCGCTTTCATGGCGCGAACCCAAATGTCAGTTTGGATATATTCTACAAGATGTCCCAAATGGATGTAGCCATTGGCGTAGGGCAGGGCACTGGTTACTAAAATCTCACGCACAAAATCACCTATATATAATATAAACGGGTTAGTTATCGAACGTTGCGTCCGCTGATGTTTGTAGCTGCTGACTGTCAGACTATAGACGTAACGTTATAAAATATAAAATATAAAATTGTGCCTATAATACCGTAAATTGGCTAAATTTGTGACATTGGTTAGTAACTATCAATGAGTAGCGCTCTACTAATAATTCTCTATCTATAAAAGTCTATCTGGATAGCAAAATTAATGCGTTATTATTTATTCGATTATCCAGTTTTTACTAAGCTTAAGGTATCTTAATTTTATAATGAACATGTTTATTGAAAATCTTTTAAGTTTAAATATTAGAATGAACCAAATAACGTGCCTAAGGTGATGACCGCCGCTGCGGCAATCAGAGGAATGGCTATAGTTACCATTGCCAGATTCAGATAAGACTGCTTATGAGTCAAGCCACAAATCGCCAGTAAGGTAATAACGGCACCACTGTGCGGTAAGGTATCTAGACCACCCGCTGCCATAACTGCGACACGGTGCATCAGTTCTGGATCAATACCAGCGTCAACCGCCATTCGCAGGTAATCTTCACCTAACGTTGACAACGCAATACTCAAACCACCTGACGATGAGCCCGTAATCCCGGCCAGTGTTGTCATCGCCACAGCTTCTGAAATAAGGGGGTTATCAGGACTTAGATTCAAGATGCTGTCACGGATGATGATAAAGCCGGCAAGTGAGGCAATAACCGCCCCATAACCAACTTCTGATGCCGTGTTAAAGATTGGCAACATTGAGTCATAAGTACCCCGGTTAATGGTTTTTTGTAAATTAGCCCAGTGACCGATACGCAATAAAATTAGCACCACACAAGCAATGACTAGTGAAATAATTATCGACCATAAACCAAGTGAGCCGGCGATATTTAAGTCAGGAAACTGAGTTTGTAGACTCCTAAAATCCATTGATGGGAAAATAACATAGGTTAGCAAAGCGTTTAAGCCAATGACTAATATCAATGGAATCATCGCAATTGTAAACGACGTCTGATGGGTATCGCGTGCTTCCGCCTCAGTTGCCAAATTACTTTTGGCAATGTTGCTTTGAGAGCTGTTTTTTTGAGAAATACTTTTTTGAGAGCCCAGACTTTGTCCTTCGTCTTCATCATCATGTTGACCATAGCCTTCTCCCGCAGCATTGGCTTTTCTTGCGCGCGACTGTAGCCATAACCAACCAAAGACAAACATGATCGTACCGCCGATAATACCCAGAATAGGCGCGGCAAACACATTAGTATTATAGTAAGGAATTGGAATGGCGTTTTGAATCGCTGGCGTGCCTGGTAACGCAGTCATGGTAAAAGTAAAAGAGCCGAGCGCAATCGCTGCCGGTATCAATCGCTTAGGAATATCAGCAGCTTTAAACAAGTCTTTGGCAATGGGATAAATAGCGAAAGCGACGACAAACAAAGATACACCGCCGTAAGTTAAAATGGCACATACTAAAATAACCGCGAGAATGGCCTTGCTTGCACCAAGCTTCTTGACCACCGTATTGGCAATTGCTGTTGCCGCTCCCGAGTCTGCCATCAATCTTCCAAACAGGGCTCCTAATAGAAAAATGGGGAAAAATTTGAGTAAAAATCCACTTAGTGCGGACATAAATACATCGGTGTAAGCGGGAATACTGCTTAAAAAATCACCCGATAACAGCACGGCCAAAATCGCCATAATCGGTGCCAAAATAAGCACAGAATATCCGCGATAGGCAAAGAACATCAATAATAATAAAGTGATAACAATAGCAAGTGTGCTAAACATGACGCCTCTCCTTGGCATATATTAAGTAGCAAGTATGTAGTGCTAGCTGGGACAGGTCAATAAAAAATTAATCGACAAATAATCGCTAAATATTCTATATTAAGTGAACATCTGTACCAAAGGTATCAGGTTCTATAATATCCTTACCTGCATCGCTAGTCTCTACTCGCACTGTCTTAATGTTATTTACTAGTCGCTACGAGAATAATATGCTAAGTTAGCATAGATATTTCACATCTGACATATCGATATAAAGCGTATTCTTTTTAACATTATAATTCGTATGGTAGTTAATATGGACAGGCCATCATATTAGAAAAGTAGTAATAACTTTCTAACAATACGCTTTGAATAAAGGATATTAGACTTGCAAGGAGATTAGCATGAGTCAATCAAAAGTATATAGCAGTACCGATGATGCTCTAAAAGGGGTTGTTATTGATGGACAGACCTTAGCAATCGGTGGTTTTGGGCTGTGCGGGATACCTGAAGCCTTAATCGAAGCCCTTCGCGACACTGGCGTCAAAGATTTAACCTGTATCAGTAATAATGCTGGTATCGATGAATTTGGTCTAGGCTTGTTATTACGGACTCGACAAATCAGGAAAATGATCTCTTCCTATGTGGGTGAAAATAAAGAGTTTGAACGTCAATATTTGGCAGGCGAGTTAGAGGTTGAACTAACGCCCCAAGGGACACTTGCTGAAAAATTACGTGCTGGCGGCGCTGGCATCCCTGCGTTTTATACTGCGACCGGTGTGGGCACACAAATTACCGAAGGTAAAGAGACCCGCGATTTCGATGGTCGTACTTATGTGCTTGAGCATTCACTACGCGCTGATGTGTCTTTAGTCAAAGCACAAAAAGCGGATAAAGCGGGTAACTTAATATTTAATAAAACCGCGCGCAACTTCAATCCAGATTGTGCAATGGCAGGCAAAATTACCATTGCTGAAGTAGAAGAAATCGTAGAGATTGGCGCGCTTGATCCAGATGAGATTCATCTACCAGGTATCTTTGTGCAGCGTATTATATTAAATAGCAGCCCTGAAAAGCGCATTGAAAAGACCACGACTAAAGCGATAGAAAATATTTAAGTAAACAGTATATAAGTAGCTGAACTATATATCAGTTAACTGCTTTTTTCGGCTGTTTATTATTAATCTTTATCAAATTTTATTATCAAAAATACGTAGCATATTTATAACAATAGAATATCGTAAAAATAAGGAAGATACCATGGCATGGACAAGAGAGCAGATGGCGCAGCGTGCAGCGCAAGAATTACAAGATGGCTATTACGTAAATCTTGGTATTGGCCTGCCAACCTTAGTCGCTAACTATATTCCCGAAGGCATGGATGTTTGGCTACAGTCAGAAAATGGTTTATTGGGTATTGGCGAGTTTCCAACACTAGAGAATGTTGATGCTGATTTGATTAATGCGGGTAAGCAGACCGTAACCTCGGCCCCAGGTGCTAGTTATTTTAGTAGCTCAGAGTCGTTCGCGATGATTCGTGGCGGTCATGTGAACCTTGCAATATTGGGCGCAATGGAAGTCTCAGAACAAGGGGATCTGGCCAACTGGATGATTCCTAAGAAAATGGTCAAAGGCATGGGTGGAGCGATGGATTTGGTCGCAGGCGTTCAGCGAGTAATTATAATAATGGAGCAGGTCAATAAACACGGCGATCCGAAAATCCTTGCCCATTGTGAGCTGCCACTGACAGGTAAAGGAGTGGTCGATCGTATTATCACTGAGCTTGCGGTACTCGACGTCACTGACAAGGGCTTAAAATTGGTTGAGCTGGCAGAGGGTGTTAGTTTCGATGAGCTGCAAGAAAAGACACCAGTCACCATTATTCAGTAGCTATCGTCCAATAACAGGTATTCAATAATAAATTTATCACCTTTGCAGCCTACTGATTAATTATAAACGGCTTATATTAATCTTCATAAAATTGATAAGGATTATTCATGATGACTCAATTAGAACATGATTTGAGTGGTAAAGTAGCCTTAGTCACTGGTGCTGCTAGTGGTATTGGACGCGATATCGCCAAGACCTATGCCCGAGCGGGTGCTACTGTTGGTATTGCTGATATCAATATCGATGCCGCGCAAAATACGGTTGATGCTATTGAATCTGCTGGTGGACGCGCGCTGGCCATTGAGATGGATGTCACCTCTGAAGATGCTGTTAATGATGGCGTGCAAAATCTAATTGATACTTTTGGCGGCATTGACATCTTGGTTTCTAATGCGGGTATCCAAATTATTGACCCTATTGATAAAATGACATTTTCCGACTGGAAAAAAATGCTAAATATTCATTTAGATGGCGCATTTTTGACCACTAAAGCTGCTGTAAAGCATATGTATAAAGATAATAAGGGCGGTACTGTCATATATATGGGCTCAGTACATTCTCACGAAGCGTCGATGTATAAAGCTCCTTATGTCACTGCCAAGCACGGCTTGCTAGGTTTATGCCGTGTATTAGCAAAAGAAGGCGGTGAGCATAACGTACGTTCACATGTTATCTGTCCTGGATTTGTCAAAACACCACTGGTCGAAAAGCAAATTCCACAGCAAGCCGCTGAAAAAGGAATTAGTGAAGAATCAGTAGTCAACGACATTATGCTGGCTAATACGGTGGATAAAGAGTTCACTACGGTTGCTGACATTGCCCAATTAGCACTATTTTTGGCGGCTTTTCCAACCAATGTATTTACTGGCCAATCTATCGTTGCCAGTCATGGTTGGTTTATGAACTAATCATTTTAGATAAATAGATTTATCATTATATCGCTCTGAATAAAAGGCTTAATAGCTCTATAAGGTCGCTAAGAGAGGGTCATCAAGTTAATTCACTATTAATACCATAGTAATAAAATCAGCTGATTATTTATGTTTATAATGAATCAAGCCATATTTCAATCTTTAGTCCAAATTTATAGTTGACATTCAGTGTCTACCACTTTATAACTAGTACTCAATTATAGTTAACAACCCATTGCCGTTACTTTGCCTTTAGCTGGTTACAGCAACACCATGAAGCTGCATCATGATTCCAGTATCAACTCAGCGTATAATTGTCTAACGACAATTCTATGTAATATCGTAATCTATCACACATAGCTGCTAGCAGCATTATCCATATAAACTTAGCAAACGCATCTTTTAGCGTTAGCAATTATCCGATATTGATTATCAATAGCGATAAAATACTAAAAACAGTAGCCAATAAAAAATATTCAATGCTTTATCTCTATAGCATTTAGTGCGTGTTTGATCATTCGAGCGGTACACTGACTGACACTGTTTTTTAGGCGCTACTTTTATATTAAAAGCAATTAATGTCTTACTATCTAGTACTTATTAATCCTTCTGAACCCTTATAGCTTGCCAGTTCTTCTCAACGCATACCAGTAATACCCATCAAAGCATATTCAAAAAGCACAGTCAATAATCATCAATAACGAAAATTTCTACAACTCAGTATCTCCTCTTCCTAATAACAGCACTCAAATAGCTGTTATTTATTCAAGACCGCGCAATAAAGATTATTTAATATTGTGTGTTAACCCTCGGTAGTAGAGCCAGAACGCTATAAACATCGCGTAAGGGAATTACGCGAGCTTATCACTGAGCTATCAGGATAGTGAGCGCGTGCTTAGTTAATGGCGTGCTACAACGGTAGCGTTTTGCCACTATTATTCCACCCACCCATAACAAGGATTAATTATGGCGACTCAAATACAACAGGACTTGACAGGCAAGGTAGCCTTAGTCACTGGCGCAGCTGCTGGTATCGGACGTGATATCGCAGAAATTTATGCAAAAGCCGGTGCTGTCGTTGGCATTGCTGATATCGATTTTGAAGGCGCACAAGAAACGGTCGATATCATCACCAAAGCTGGCGGCAAAGCGCTGGCGATTAATATGGATGTCAGATCTGAAGATGCTGTCAATAATGGCGTTGAACAGCTGGTCGATACTTTTGGCGGCATTGATATTCTCGTCTCTAATGCTGGCATTCAGCTTATTAATCCTATTAATAAAATGAGCTTTGATAACTGGAAAAATCTGCTGGCTATCCATTTAGATGGTGGGTTTTTGACCACCAAAGCGGCCGTAGAATATATGTATAAAGACAATAAAGGGGGCACGATTATCTATATTGGTTCGATACATGCCCATGATGCGTCCCTATTTAAAGCACCTTATATTACCGCTAAGCACGGACTTCTAGGGTTGTGCCGTGCCGTTGCTAAAGAAGGTGCGCCGCATAATGTGCGCTCGCATATGATTTCTCCCGGCTTTGTAAGAACGGCGATGGTCAATGAACAAATTCCACTACAAGCAGCCGAAAAAGGCATTAGCGAAGAGTCGGTAGTCAATGATATTCTGCTGGCTAACACCTTAAATAAAGAATTCACCACTATTGAAGATGTGTCACAAACGGCACTATTTCTAGCCGCATTCCCAAGTAATGTATTTACCGGTCAGTCTATTAATGCCAGTCATGGCTGGTGTATGAGATAGTTTTTTAAGTTCATTGATTTATAAGCTTTAAATAGTAAATATAGAATCATAACTATAAATGTAAGTCTTATATCACCACAGGGTCAGTCTTACTGGCGTTGTGGTTTTTTTAGTCATCGTTTCGTTTGGATACACTACTCGCCGCGTAAGTCCTCAAGTATCGACACTAAGTGCCGATACTCTGAATTATAAACCCGTCACAAGCTAAGTCATTATAAGCTGCCTAAATTTAGTGTGCTATCTTATTGAGCTTGGTTTTATATTCAGTTTTATATTCAGTAAACGGGTATGATGTTTATTTTATTGATTTAAAAGTGATTAGCTTGCTAATAAGAAATTAATCCATTAGCATCTCATTTTCTATTAGCTTGAGCCAGTGATACCGGCTCTTTTTTGTTATCGCTTGCTGCATCGTTTTGGGATCGCACGGAGTAAAAAATAATGCACAATAAAGCCCTCGCGTTGACGTTAAGCAACGCCATCGAACAACAACAGTTTGATAAAGCGATCAAACAGGTTCAAGCACTACGTCCCATCGATATTGCTGACGTGTTAGCGCTAATCGAGCCGGCGTTTGCTTGGCAGTTGCTAGAACGTCTGCCGAATCGTTCCACGATATTTTCTTATCTAGAAGCCGATATTCAACTTGCCTTGGCAGAGGAGTTTCCTCAGGATAGTCTGGCGAGATTAGTGGGCGAAATGCCTGCTGATGAGAGAGCCGACTTATATAAATATCTAAATCAAGGTCAACGTGACGCCCTATTACCGGTGCTAGCTCAGGCGATGCGCGAAGATATTCGTCGACTGTCTTCTTATCATGAAGGTACTGCTGGGGCCTTGATGACTACGGATTATGCCACCCTAGGCGCCCAGATGGATGTCGCTGAAGCACTGGCCTCTTTAAGAAGGGAGGCACCTGATGCGGAAACCATTTATCACGCCTACGTGATTGATGAACAACGCAAGTTATTAGGCGTCGTGTCGTTACGAGGCTTAATTTTAGCGGCTCCGGAGCGGTTAATTAGCGACATCATGGTCAGTTCTGTCGTGTCTTGTAACGTGAACGAGGACCAAGAAGATGTCGCTAAAACCGTGGCTCGTTATGACTTGATTTCCCTACCAATTATCGATGACAGTGGCGCCTTAGTAGGTATAGTCACCCACGATGATGCGATGGATGTTGCCAGCGATGAAGCCACCGACGACTTTCATAAGTCGGGTGGTGTATCTACCATGGTAGGCAGATTAAAAGATGTCAGTATTGGGGTTCTGTATCGCAAGCGTGTGTTCTGGCTGGTGTTTTTAGTATTTGGCAACCTGTTTTCTGGGTTGGGTATTTCCCACTTTGAAGATGTGATTGCCGCCAACCTAGTATTGGTATTTTTCTTGCCGCTGCTGGTCGATAGTGGCGGTAACGCTGGCTCTCAGTCCGCCACCTTGATGGTACGTGCTCTGGCGACCGGTGATGTGGTGATGCGTGATTGGTTCTCGCTACTGGGCCGAGAAGCGCTGGTTGCACTGTTGCTGGGTGGTACCATGGCAGTTGCCATTTCCATCATCGGTTATATCCGTGGTGATGAAGTGGTGTCTTTGGTGTTGGCGCTTAGTATGATGTCCGTGGTAATGATTGGTTGTGTGATTGGTATGAGTCTACCTTTTGTACTTAATAAGATAGGCTTCGACCCTGCGACTGCCAGTGCGCCTTTGATAACGTCAGTATGTGATGCCTCGGGCGTGCTTATTTATCTATTTATTGCCTCAAAATTTTTAGCCATATGATAATGAGTAGCAATTTGAAAATAACCAATTCGATAATGGCAATCAGTGTTTGGATGTGGCAGTATTTTTATTGATTGAATTACAGTGGTTGTACTTCTGTGATTAGATTTTAGTAATTACTGCCAGTAACGAGCTGTTCGAAGAGACCGAGCTGGATAAATATCCTGATGGTCAGATCTACTGGCGTTGTGGTTTTTTTATAAGCTTAATTCGGCTACACTGGTATGAAAGGTTTAGATGTTTATTTATCCTCGTTAAATTAAGCATCAAGTCACACCTTAATCATCTTGAACCATTTATATCTATACCAATATCAGCCTCATTCATTTAGACAGTAGAGACAGTCATGTTTAACTTTATAAAAAAAAGAACATCCTCAAAATCTGAAACTCCGCAGCAACAAGCAGCACGTGATAGCGCCGTTGATAAGGTACTGCTCGGCTACCAGGTTAATGGCACGAGTATTGCCCAAATGGTAACTAGTCTGGATCGCGACGGTGACCAGCTTACTCTAGACTTGCGCCTACCGCAAGACAGTGATCCTGAGACCATTCAACAAGAGCTTGGGCAACTGCTGCATCCGCATGGTATCAAGGCCATTCATATGAATGTGCGTCTGCCAGCGCCAGCTAAGGGCGGCGGCTCAAGCCTACCTAAACAGGCGGCTAAGACCATGCCAAAAACTACCGATGCCATGGGTAATAAAAGTAACACACCTAATGCTCCTAGTGCGGATCATGCTCCAGCTCAATCCAAAACAGACGCAGAAGTGCCCATTACTAAAGCTGCACCAACCCAAGCGTCATTATCTTCGCATCCTCATATTCGTCATATTATTGTTGTAGCCTCAGGTAAAGGCGGTGTGGGTAAATCGACCACCACTGTCAATATTGCCTTGGCATTACAAAAGCTTGGCAATCGCGTTGGTGTTCTCGATGCTGATATTTATGGACCTAGTATACCTACTATGTTAGGCGTTGCTGCGGTGAAGCCTGAGTTAGAAAATGAGCAATTCGTTCCCATCGATGCGCACGGTATGGCGATGTTATCTATTGGCAGCCTGCTCGATGGAGATAATACCCCTGTAGCATGGCGCGGGCCCAAAGCGACTGGCGCATTAATGCAATTGTATAACCAAACTAACTGGCCGCAGCTGGACTATTTAGTCATTGATATGCCGCCTGGTACTGGTGATATTCAGCTGACGCTAGCGCAGCGTATTCCAGTCACTGGCGCAGTTATCGTTACCACTCCGCAGCATATTGCGCTACTCGATGCCCAAAAAGGTATTGAGATGTTTAATAAAACCAACATTCCGGTACTCGGTGTAGTAGAGAATATGGCGCTACATACTTGTAGCAACTGCAATCATACCGAAGCTATCTTTGGTGTTGGTGGCGGTGAACGTATCGCTGAGCAGTATCACGTGCCACTATTAGGTCAGTTGCCTCTTGCTAGTGGTATCCGTGAACAGGTTGATAAGGGTGAGCCGAGTGTCTTGGCTAATGATGAGTTTGCTCCGTACTATCTGAGCATTGCTAAAAACATTGAGGCTAATATTAGTAAATTTGCCAAACCTGTCAATGATAAGCGCATTTTTTAGAGAGATTTTTTGCTCATGAACAATGAGGCTACAATAAGCATTGCCCTATAAATTAAGCCTAAAACTCCGTATAATCACTGCTATTTAATGTTTGCTAAGGAATGATAATGTCTATCAAATCTGACCGCTGGATTCGTAAAATGGCTGAAGAGCATGGCATGATTGAACCGTTTGAAGCGGGTCAAGTACGTTTTAATGATGCTGGTGAGCGGTTGGTCAGCTACGGCACATCAAGCTACGGTTATGATGTACGCTGTGCTCGTGAATTTAAAGTGTTTACTAACGTGCATTCGGTGGTTGTCGATCCCAAGAACTTCGATGAAAAGAGCTTTATCGATATTGTTGGTGATGAATGCATTATTCCGCCCAACTCATTTGCGCTGGCGCGTACGGTTGAATACTTTCGCATTCCACGTGATGTACTGACTATTTGCCTTGGTAAATCGACTTATGCACGTTGCGGTATTATCGTTAACGTCACGCCACTTGAGCCAGAGTGGGAAGGGCACGTCACTTTAGAGTTTAGTAATACTACCAATCTGCCAGCCCGTATCTATGCTGGCGAAGGCGTTGCACAAATGCTATTTTTCCAAAGTGATGCTGATGATGTTTGTGAGACCAGCTATAAAGACCGTGGCGGTAAGTATCAAGGTCAACGCGGCGTGACGTTACCTAGAACCTAGTTAAGCTTTAGTTAGACTTAGTTTTAACCGCTTTATTATCAAGCTGTTCTACAACATGGACGAAAAAAGCTGGACATATCGAATACGCCCAGCTTTTTTATGCTTAATTTCTGTGCCTAATGAGTATTATTGCTTTAAAAACCTGTTACTTTAAACATCTCTTACTTTAAAACTTTTAAGCCCGCTTTATTATCACGTTTGGGCTTAGGCGCAGTCTTAGCACTTGGTTTCGATGTTGCTGTCGCATCACTATCAGGCTTATAATTATCATATTCATTCGGATCGAAGAACATCCCTTGTGAGTTCTCTTTAGCATAAATTCCCAATACCGCAGTAATCGGTACCCAAATCTCTTGGGATACGCCACCAAAACGCGCACTAAAATGAATAAAGTCATTTTCTATGCTCATGCCACCGGTAGCACGACTGGCAATATTAAGGACAATACGACCATCTTGCACGTGCTCGGTTGGTATTTGTACGTTATCGGCAGTCGCATCAACCATCAAGTAGGGCGTGAGTGCGTTATCTTCTATCCATTGATAAAGCGCTCGCACCATATAAGGGCGGGTGGGGGTAATGGAAGTCGTTTCGCTCATCTGATGGTTTCCTATATTAATATGATTGGATAATGATTTAGTCGTTTTATTATTATTCAGTTTAAGGTTTATTAAAAGTAGTTTGTTGAATATGGCTTATTAGAAGTAACTTATTAGAGATAGCAACAATTACTTAGCGTATGCTGGCTTGAAAGCTTTTGCGCTCAAACAGTCGTGTTTGGTAATCAAGAAGTGGACGGCTGATAGCAGGCGGTAAGATGATATCCATCTCCTCAAGACGCCATAATAGCGGAGCCAGCAACACATCACACCAGCCAAAATCATCAGCCATAAAATAGGGCTTATGCGCAAATAGTGGTGATAAGGTAATCAAAGAATCAGCCAGCTGTTTTCTAGCAAGCGCAGCTTGGGCTTTATTGAAGCTATCAGGGTGCATCAGTAAGCGCTTACCCAGAACTAACCAATCCCGCTGAATACGCCATGCCAGCTGTCTGAACTGTGCGCGCTCTTGCGGCGTATCGGGTAGTAGTTTATTCGTATGATAGCGTTCCTCTAAATATTCGAAGATAACGTTAATCTCATATAGCGCAATCTCACGCTGTTGTAAAACTGGCAAGGTATGATAGGGGTTCAGCTCAGTCAAATCTTCAGGACGCTCAGAATGCAGACGAGATAAATAATAAGCCAGCTTTTTCTCTTCAAGTAATAAGCGCACCACATGACTGTCGTAGCCGTCATCAGCGTATAAAATCAGCTGACTACTTGGAATGTCATTCGCATCAATCATGAAAGCCTATTATTATTAGTTAAGGCTGCCATCGTAAACAAAGTCAGCCTGTTTATCAAGGCGGTAAGCGTAAACTAACCTTCAACCTTAGCTGTTAGCCCAATGCTTAGCAGTATTTTAAGCCCGTTTTGGATGGTAGGTTTTATAGTATATTAACCTATTATAATAAATAAATGCTAATAATTGTCGATGAGACAGTATAAAAAAGGCACTACCGAAGCAGTGCCTTTTTTATGACATAAACTAAACTTACTTAACGTCTTTTTATTTTACATCCTTCCAGAATTCTTTATTCAGTAGATAAACTGGAATGAGTAAGACCAATAAGAATAAGATCACGAAGAAACCGATTACTTGACGGTCATGACGGACAGGCTCAGCCATCCATGCCATAAAGTTGACTAAGTCACCAACTTCGGTCTCAAATTCTTCTTTACTCACGTCTTCCTGCAAGTTATGCAGTACATGAGGCATTGCCGCATTCTGTAGCACTAAGTTATTAGCGCCCCAAGGACGGCTTGGGTCTTCATAAAACGATAATAGATACGTATAAACCCAGTCATCACCGCGCAATCTGGTCTCAAGCGATAAGTCTGGAGGCGCTGCGCCAAACCATCCTGCTTGAATATCAGGATCAATCTCAGCAGTGATATGGTCACCGATTTGATCCGTCGTTACCATTAGGTACTTCTCGAGCAGCTCAGGTGGTATTTCTAAGTCTTTTGCGATGCGTGAATGACGAACGTACTTTGCTGAGTGACAACCCGCGCAGTAGTTCATAAACATCTTCGCACCGTTCTGTAACGAGCCCTTATTGGTAAAATCGATAGGGGCTGTGCTACAGGCTAAATTCTCTATAACACCTTCGGCATTAGTGAACGTACCGCAACTACCTTCCGCCATTGCTGTGCCAGCAGATAAGGTCAATGCCGCGCCTAAGCCCAAACCAGTTAGGTATTTTGTTAGCGTGTTCATTAGTGACCTCCGGTAACGCGTTCTGGTGGCTGTTTACACTTCTCAATAGCAGTATAAATCGGCATCAATAAGAAAAACAAGAAATACAGGACTGTAAAGATTCGAGCCGCTAATGTCGCTATATCTGACGTTGGCGTCGCGCCTAAATAGCCTAAAGCTACGAAACTGATTGCAAAAACAGTTAAAGCAATCTTTGATAATATACCTTTGTAGCGCATAGAGCGTACAGGGGATCTATCAAGCCATGGAATTAAGAATAACACAGCAATTGCAGCTCCCATTGCGACAACACCACCAAGCTTATTTGGGACCGCTCGTAAGATGGCATAGAAAGGAGTGTAATACCATACTGGTGCGATATGAGCTGGTGTTTTCAGTGAGTTCGCTGCCTCAAAGTTAGGTGGCTCAAGGAAGAAGCCGCCGCCTTCTGGGAAGAAGAATACCACTGCAAAGAAGCAAATAAAGAACACCACAATACCAACCATGTCGTGCACGGTATAGTATGGATGGAACTCGATACCGTCTAATGGTACACCGTTTTTATCTTTTAGCTTTTTAATGTCAATACCATCAGGGTTGTTCGAACCCACATGATGCAGAGCCACTAAATGCATGAATACCAGACCAACTAATACTAGCGGGATAGCAACCACGTGTAGCGCAAAGAAACGGTTCAAAGTAATACCGGAGATGATGTAATCACCGCGTACCCATTCAGCAAGACCATCACCAATGACAGGCAATGCAGCAGGAAGGTTTAGAATAACCTGTGCACCCCAGAATGACATGTTGCCCCACGGTAATAGATAACCGAAGAAACCTTCTGCCATTAAGGCTAAGTAAATACCCATACCGATAAGCCAAATAAGCTCACGCGGTTTTTGGTATGAACCATATAGTAACGCTCTGAACATGTGCAGATATACCACTACGAAGAACGCTGAAGCGCCGGTCGAGTGCATATAGCGGATGAGCCAGCCGCCTTTGACGTCACGCATGATGTATTCAACAGACGCAAATGCCCCTTCGGCACTTGGGTTATACATCATCGTAAGCCAGATACCAGTAACCAATTGGTTAACCAATACCACCATTGATAACACACCAAAGAAGTACCAAAAGTTAAAGTTTTTTGGTGCATAGTACTTAGACATGTGGTATTCATAGGTTTCGGTCGCCGGAAAGCGCGCGTCCACCCAATGCATGATTTTTTTACCCATACTCATATTAAGCCTCCCCAACCGTCAAGATGGTACCATCCATACTATATTCTGGGATGGGTAAGTTAAGCGGTGCAGGAACGCCACTATAGACACGACCCGCTAAGTCATACTTAGACCCGTGGCATGGGCAGAAAAACCCACCATACCAGTCATCACCACCTAAATCAGCCGCGCCAACATCAGGACGGTAGTTCGGTGCGCAGCCTAAATGCGTACACACGCCATAGACGACCAACACCGTTGGTTCTAAAGAGCGGGTAGGATTGGTACAGTATTCAGGTTGCACAGATTCGCTAGAATCAGGGTCAACCAGCAATGGCTTGACTGACTCTAAAGCGCCAATCATATCTTCGGTGCGTTTCACTACAAAGGTAGGCTTACCGCGATATTTGAGGACAATCATTTGTCCGTCTTCAACAGAACCGATATCTTGGGTTATCGCTGCGCCCGCAGCTTCTGCTTTGGCACTTGGATACCAAGAGCGTACAAAAGGTGTCGCCACAGCGGCTACCCCAGCTGCACCAATTGCGGCAGTCGAGGCAATCAGAACTCTACGGCGTTGTACATTAACGCCTTCGGCTTGGCTCATTAATACTTCCTCCAGGTGAATGAAATGGGATTATCCCACACTGGGTTTGTGGCTTAGAAAATTCACAATGTCAATTACCAGCCACGTTAGCTGTGCCTAATTTTGCTAATTGTTGCTATTCTAAGCTATTTTGGTCATAAAATAAATTATAGTGTTAAAATAAAACGACCTAGACAGGACATTCTATACCATTGAACATGGCAAAAGTGCCCACAGTCGCCTTGTTGTGCATATTTGGTAGTAAGCTATAAACATTATTATCTGGTAAGTTATTTGGTAACAATTACCTTATAAATCATCAGGGTATTTAACAATAGGGAATGATACTTGAAACTAAGGCAATGTTCACTAACTTTCAATGTATTTCCCCTACGTAAACAGCCGAAAGCCACTAATTGTCATTCTGTGTTACACAATGACAATTGTGGCTATGCTTTTAAATGAAAACTACTGAAGCAGCGCTTTTAACAGAAGCAATTAACTTTCCAGCGTATCCCAACGTTCAAGCTTATGCATCATCTCATCTTCTATTACTAGCAAGCGTTCACTAGCAGCGGTTGCCGCATCAACATCTTGGGTAAACCACGAACCGTCAGCCAGCTTTTCTTGTAGTTGAGTTTGTTCCGCTTCTAGAGCAGCTATCTCTTTTGGTAAGCTATCAAGCTCACGCTGATCATTAAAGTTAAGTTTCTTGGCACCTTTATTAGGCTTTGCGGCAGTTTGTGCCGCTTTATTGGCTTTACCATTACCAGCGCCATTGTTTGATTTAGCTGCGTTGGCTGCTTGCGCACGGTTTTTTTGCACCAGATACTCTTGGTAGCCGCCAACATATTCATCAACGATGCCTTTGCCATCCTCATTAGTATCGAACACCCATGTTGAGGTGACGACGTTATCCATAAACGAGCGGTCATGGCTGATGAGTAAGATAGTACCGCCAAAGCTTGCTACGGATTCTTCTAGTAATTCAAGCGTCGCCATATCTAAGTCGTTGGTAGGCTCATCGAGCACTAGGATATTAGCAGGTTTGAGTAATTGCTTGGCCAATAGTACACGGTTACGCTCACCACCTGATAAGGCCTTAACTGGCGTACGTGCACGCTCTGGCGCAAATAGGAAGTCTTGCAAATAGCTCATGATATGAGTCTTGCGACCACCGACTTCGACAAAGTCTGAGCCTTCAGAGACGTTTTGGGCAACCGTAGCTTCAAGGTCCAACTGATCTCGCAACTGGTCAAAAAAGGCTATTTTTAAGCTAGTTCCTAACTCAACGCTACCGGTTTGGGTCACTTCATCATCAGACATGTCGAGTAGGGCTTTAATAAGCGTGGTTTTGCCCGCACCGTTAGGTCCTATAATACCAATCTTGTCACCGCGCATGATGGTGGTGGTAAAGTTGTCGACCAATACATTACCATCGTATTCAAGGTGTAGATTTTTGACTTTACAGACCAGCTTGCCACTTTTTTCGCCTTGACCCATCGTAATATTGACATTACCAACTTGCTCACGGCGGTCGCTACGTTCTTTACGCAGTGCTTCTAGATCACGGACGCGGCCTTCGTTGCGGGTACGACGGGCTTTAATGCCTTGACGAATCCAGACTTCTTCTTGGGCCAGTTTTTTATCAAAGTTAGTGTTATTCTTCTCTTCTGCTAGCAGTTGTAGCTCTTTTAACTCTTGATAACGCGCGTAACCAGTTGCGCCTTGGGTCACGTCATAGCTGGTCAATTGACCACGATCAAGCTCCACAATGCGCGTCGATAGCTTATCAACGAACGCTCTATCATGGGTTATAAATAGTAAGGTCAGACCTTGCCAATCTAATAAAAAGCGCTCAAGCCATTCAATACTATCAACGTCTAAATGGTTGGTTGGCTCATCAAGGAGGAGCACGTCAGGCTTAGTCACTAACGAGCGTGCTAGTAGCACACGGCGCTTACGGCCACCAGAGAGAGAGGACAAGTCATCTTCTGGATCAAGGCCCATAGTGGTGATGAGGCGGGTCGCCTCACGTTCCAAATCCCAACCATGTACCGCATCGATATCATGCTGCAAATCTGCCATACGCTCGCAGGCATCCATATCACCGTTAGCGCACAAGTCAGTTTGCTTGTTATAGTTAATCAGTAGGTCTGCGGTACGGCGGCTACCACCCATGACGATATCTAATATTTTACCGCTAGTTTCAGGCACATCTTGCTCGAGCATCGCAACTCGCACACTACTACTAGTAATAACTTCGCCGCTATCAGGCTGTAAAGTGCCATTAATTAATTTAAATAAAGTAGACTTGCCTTCGCCATTGCGGCCGATTAAACACACACGCTCGCCTGCGTCAATGCTAAAATCAATGCCATCAAGAACAGGGGCGACGCCAAAAGCGAGATGAATATCTTTTAAATGTATCAGTGCCATAGATTATCTTAAGCTTATATATAGTGGTGAAAGTGGTAATGAGCCAATTATCATATAAAGGATGTTGCTAAATTGTCAGCAGTATAACATGCTGCCACGCCACTTTAGCCAGTACAAAAAACTTTATTAAGGCTTATATTCAAGTAACTAGTAGCGGTTGTTGCAGAGAAGCTGTCGTTTAAAGGCTGTTGGGTAAAAAGTGTCGAATAAAGATACTGCCCGTGTTTGCCCGCTATTAAACGTATTAACAACTGTTATTCCATTACTATTATCATTGAGAATATTATGACAACCACTCAGAACCAAGCAGCAAGCGCTATCAAGTCTCAAAATAATCAATTATCAGTACAAACTGAGCTGCAACAGCAAATGATTGAGCTACAGATGAACATGGCGCATCTTGAATTGACAGTTGAGCGCTTAGATCAAGTCATTACACGCCAAGATAAGCATATTCGAACCTTACAACGGCAGTTACAGCTGGTCTATAAACAAGTAGAGGGCCAAAGTAGCGATGATGGAATTGCGGCATTTGATGTGGTAGCAGATAGACCGCCACACTATTAATTTTAGATGCTGTTGATTTTAAATGAAGTTTCTTAACGCAGTTTCCTAATTAGGGTAAGTATTTTAATAAATTTTACTTTAACTAAAGAACCGCTATATGTAGATAATCTTATTAATACTTATATGTTTCTATAAACGGATACCTTTACTAAATCATGACTAATTAGTCATTATTGTTAAATAATGCCTTTTGAGTGTTGTTTTAGTGTTAAAAAATCATTACTATTCACCTCAGGAAGCCGCTTACTCAGTAATAGTGGGTAAAGCAGCAAAACAATTAGGATGTTTGGAGATATATAATGCGCCCTACCTTTTATTTAAAAAATCTTGCGGTAGCCGTCGCGGCTTTTTCTGTAGCCAGTATTGCTAGTGCTGCTGGTCTTGATCGTTCAGGCCAAGATATCACAGCCTTCTTACAAGATGGTTTGTACGCTGAAGCCAGTTATACTTATCTCGATGCTGATGTGACTGGTCATGATAATGCATATATTGGTGAAGACAATAAAGCCTACCAACAAGGTAAGAAAATCGATGATGCTGCTGAATCTTATGACTTCTTTCGTTATGGTGTAAAAGCAGATATCAACGATACTTTTAGTGTGGGTATCTTATATGATGAGCCGTTCGGTGCCGCTGCTTCTTATAGCGGTGATAACAACTTTGTGGCGATGGGCGATCGTGATGCTGTCATTAAAGATGTGACTGGTAATCCAGCGTATAGCGAAAGAGTAGTTGATAATGTTGTAATCCCTACTTTACAAAAGAAGCTTGCACCAGGTAATCCTCAAAATTTGTCACCAGTAGAGCTGCAAGAAGCAAAAGCTCAGCTCACTGGAGTTATAACCGCAAAAAAAATAGCAGACGCTGAAGAAGCGACTAAAGGTGAAGGTACTAACGTCGAAGTGCGTACTGAAAGCATTACCGCTATTCTTGGTATGAAATTAGGCGAAAATAAAAACTTTCAAGTGTATGGTGGTCCCGTTGCCCAACGCGTCCAAGCTGACGTAAAACTACGTGGTCTTGCTTATGGTCCTGCCACTGGCTATACCGCGCATATTAGCCCAGATCAAGATTATGGTTGGTTGGCTGGTGTGTCTTACAGTAAACCCGAAATTGCCTTACAGGCAGCCTTAACCTATCGTTCTGAGATTGACCATAACTTACCAATTTTTGAGAGTTATCCTTTAGCCTCAGCTGCTAGTGGTGGAGCTCTTCCAACAAGCAGAGCCGATAGTATTGATATTACCACCCCGAAGTCGGTAAACTTTGACTTCCAGACTGGTATTAATCCTACTATGCTAGCTACTGCTAAAGTACGCTGGGTACCATGGAGTGACTTTGCGATTGTACCGCCTCTTTATACGGGTGTGAGTAAGGCTAAATATCCTGAAGGTCTGCCATTAGTTAGCTATGATAAAGATCAGTGGTTGGTAGAGCTGGGTCTGGCCAAGCGTCTAACGCCAGCCTTAGCCGTAACTGGTAATATCGGTTGGGATAGTGGTGCAGGCGATCCTGTGACCTCATTAGGTCCTATTGATGGCTATTACAGCGCTGGTTTGGGGGCTAAATATAACGTCACCGAAAATTGGGCAGTCTCTGCCGGTGGCAAATATTTATGGTTCGGTGATGCCAAAGGTCAATTACCGACTAAAGATATTGTTGGTAACTTTGAAGACAATGATGGCTATGCACTGGGCGTGAAGGTTTCTTATCAAGCAAAGTAGTAATAAATATAAAATATAATGGTTAACATCCCTATGAATAATAAAAAAAGCGACCCATTGTGGATCGCTTTTTTTTATGCCAAAAGTAATTAGCATATCAAAAAAGTATCTTTAGAAATAACTTTAAGTAACAATTGTACTGCCCGCTCATATTTTCGAAATAAAGTACATTAATTGTTGTTTTAGTGTGAGAAAGTCATTACTATTCAGATTACGACACCGTTTAAGGGGGTTGCATATGGCACGTAACGGCCATTTGCCAACGATATAGCGGTACATAACATGGATGTTTGGAGAAATATAATGCGCCCTACCTTTCATTTAAAAACCCTTGTAGTAGCCGTCGCGGCTTTTTCTGTAGCCAGCATTGCTAGTGCTGCTGGTCTTGATCGTTCAGGCCAAGATATCACCGCATTCTTGCAAGATGGCTTATACGCTGAAGCCGTCTATACCTATATTGATGCCGACGTCACTGGTAACGATAATGCCTATATTGGTGGCGATAATAATGCTTATATCCAAGGTAACAAAACTGGAGACGTCGCTGAATCGTATGACTTCTTTCGTTATGGCGTAAAAGCCGATATTAACGATACTTTTAGTGTTGGTATCTTATACGATGAGCCGTTCGGTGCCGCTGCTTCTTATAGCGGTGATAATAACTTTGTGGCAAGGGGCGATCTTGATGCAACTATTAATGCAGCATCAGACGGCGCGCTTCCTAATTATGCTCAAGCAGAAGGTCAATTTGACGCCCTTCAGCAAGCAGTTGCGGACGGTGCTACATTAAAACCACAACAGCAAGCCCAATTTCAGGCGTTAGGCTCAGCGCTAGCCATTGCGCAAGCTGAACAAGCGACTAAAGGCGAAGGTACGAATGTCGAAGTGCGCAGTGAAAGTATCACCGCTATTCTTGGTATGAAATTAGGCGAAAATAAAAACTTCCAAGTTTATGGTGGTCCAGTCGCTCAGCGCGTCCGAGCTGATGTGAAACTACGTGGTATTGCTTATGGTCCTGCGACAGGCTATACCTCACATCTTAGTCCTGATCAGGACTATGGTTGGCTTGCCGGTATGTCTTATAGTAAGCCTGAAATTGCCCTAAAAGCTGCCTTAACTTACCGTTCTGAGATTGATCATAAGATGCAGATCGCTGAGATATATCCAGTAGCCGAAGCATTGGGTATCAATCCAGTCCAAAGCAATACTATGGAGATGTCAACGCCGAAGTCGGTGAACATTGACTTCCAAACGGGTATTAACCCGACAACAATAGCAACGGCAAAAGTACGTTGGGTACCATGGAGTGACTTTGAAATCGTTCCGCCATTATATAATGAAGTAAGCAAGGGCTCATATGGTCCAGATGGCTTAGCATTGGTTGGTTATGATGATGATCAGTGGCAGGTAGAACTTGGCATGGCTAAGCGCTTAACACCAGCCCTTGCTTTAAGTGGCACTGTTGGTTGGGATAGTGGAGCTGGTGACCCAACGACTTCTCTAGGTCCGATTGACGGGTATTACAGCGCTGGTTTGGGGGCTAAGTATAATGTCACTGAAAACTGGGCAGTATCAGCCGGCGGTAAATACCTGTGGTTCGGTGATGCCAAAGGTCAGCTCCCAACCAAAAAAATTGTTGGTGACTTCCAAGACAATGATGGCTATATCCTAGGTGTGAAGCTTTCTTACCAAGCCCAACAAAATTTTAATTAGAGCGGTATAGCATTAATCTAAAGTCAACGATATTATTTAGAATAAAAAAGCGGCCTATATCGGGTCGCTTTTTTTAGGTCTATATTTCATGCACATTTGGCATAGAACCCCATAAAAAAACCTCGCTGCTATATATAATAGCAGCGAGATATAACAGTAACGAAGTCTTGTATTATCAAATAGACTAATTTTTTGATAAAACTATTCTTTTATGATGCTTTCCATTTCTTCAAACTTCGCAGTTATTGAAGGTTTTGGTTCGCCTGTCATCAGACTAACTGCAAAGATGGCGATAGTACTGAATAGGAAGCCGGGAACGATACCATATAACCAATCGTTAAGTGGCGTGCCGTCTGGCGTGGTAAAGCCGCCATATATCCATAGGATAACGGTTAAAGCACCAACGACCATGCCCGCAACTGCACCATTACGGTTCATACGGCGCCAAGTCAAGCTAAATAGCACTAAAGGCGCAAAGGCTGAGCCAAAGCCTGCCCACGCATGTGATACTAAGCTCAGTACCGAGCTATCAGGGTCAGAGGCGAGGAAAATCGATACCAGAGCTACGAGTACTACAGAGATACGACCGACCATTACTTGGCGGGCTTCTGGCGCGTCTCTATCGAAGAATAGCTTGTAAACATCCTTAGTTAGTGAGCTTGATACTACTAATAATTGAGATGAAATAGTGCTCATAATAGCCGCTAAAATAGCCGCTAATAAGAAGCCTGAAACTAATGGCGTAAATAAGAACTGCGTAAATACTAAAAAGATAGTTTCAGGGTCATCTATAGTCATTGCCGTTTTTTGGACATAAGCACGACCAGCGAAACCAGTCGCCAAAGAGCCTATTAGACTGACAATCATCCAGCTCATACCGATATTACGTGCGGTTGGTACATCTTTAAACGAGCGAATCGCCATGAAGCGTACGATAATATGCGGCTGACCAAAATAGCCTAAGCCCCATGCCAGTAGTGAAATAATACCAAAGATGGTCATACCAGTGGTAATATTCAGCATGCTGGGGTCAATATTTCTGACCGCTTCGGTAGTTGCAGAGACGCCACCAAGGTCAGTAAAGGCAACAATAGGGACAATCACCATCGCAAACAGCATGATGACACCTTGTACAAAGTCAGTCATTGACACCGCTAAGAAACCACCGAATAAGGTATAAGCGACAACCACGCCTGCTGTGACCCACAGACCGGTACTATACGAGAGGTTGAGCGAGCTTTCGAAGAGCTTACCACCGCCAACCAAGCTGGCTGCAGTATAAACAGTAAAGAATAAAATAATAACCACCGCTGAGATGACACGCAGCATATGCGATTTATCTTCAAAACGGTTGGCAAAATAATCCGGTAAAGTGATGGCATTGTCCGCCACCTCAGTATAAACACGTAATCTTGGCGCAACAAGAATGTAGTTAAAGAAGGCACCAAGCGTTAAGCCAATCGCAATCCAGGCACTAACAACGCCGCTAGTGTACATAGCACCGGGTAGACCCAGTAGCAACCAACCAGACATGTCTGATGCCCCAGCGGATAGTGCGGTCACCGCTGGCCCTAAATTACGGCCACCGAGCATGTAGCCTTCCGTATCATTGGCTTGCTTAAAATAAGCGTAAATGCCAATCCCAATCATCACCAAGAAATAGGCGCCAAGTGATATCAGCACGCCACTAGAAACTCCGTTCATATAAACTGTCCTTAACCAACTGTGTTGGCTGTAATTATATTTAATTCTAAAATATCAAAGCTTAATAATAAAATTTAAACTTAATGCCTGTTTAAACGTGATGTTTAAAGGCAAAAAAAGCCATTAAGTAGAACATAATGGCTTTTAGCTTGTGTTAAGTATTTGCTTGTTAGTTTTATATGATTGATACTAATGCCGTAAATAATGACACTCAGTCATTTTTGATAAAATCAATCATTCAAAGCTGTTAAATCTGCTATTAGCCACTTGCTATTGATACCTTTATTGGCGAAGTAAACGTTTTATGGATGGATAACAGCTATCTAACATATAGCACCGTTAGTAATAATTCTTAAAAACTATTAAGTATCAAAAACCAAAAGCTGCTATAAGTTAATAATGCTAACAACTTTCTACAATATCTTACTATCATATATTACTAGAAATACTCAATAAGTAACTATCAGTATTGTTATGGTAACTATATGTGATAAAAAAATCAGAGCATATTATAACGTAGAGCAAGGTCAATTGCGAATGACTGCTTTATAAGTCTCCGCTTAGTGCGTTATTTTTAAACAAAACACTGGCTTTAACCGCTGATATTAATAAATTATTTAAACCATCATTTAATCAATAGGAGCGAGGAGTTCTAGTAAAGCGGTAACACTGTTAGAAGGGGTTAATTTTGGATTTGTAACCACACCCAAATAACGCTGGAGCTCGATATTGTCTGCCATATTAATACGTTCTAAATCTTGGCTGATTAGTGTTTGCGGCAATACTGACCAGCCGAGACCGACTGATACCAACATGCGGATAGACTCCAGTGGATTGGTGCTCATCGTGGCATAAGGTTTTAGATTATGCTTGGAAAACTCTGCTAAAGTGATCTGACTGGTAAAGGTATTAGCAGATGGCAAAATAGCGGGGTAACGGGCTAATTGCTCTAAAGTTACATTGGTTTTTTTCGCGAGTGGCGATAAAGTACCGGTCATAAAGTAGAGCGGGTCTGACCATAAGGTATGATAGGTTAAGCGCTTGTCGTAGACCGGTGGCAAGGTTAAAAAAGCTAAGGATAAATCGCCGTCGAGTACTGCTTTATGGGCTTCTTCTGAGTCTACAAAATGCACTTCTAACTGTACTGCTGGATAATTCTGGGTAAAGTGCTTTAGTACTGGCGCTAGATGATGCAGACCAATATGGTGGCTGGTACCAATGACCAGTTTGCCCGAGACAGTTTGTTTGGAGTGTTGCAGGTTAATCTTAAAGTTTTCATAATCGTCGAGCCAGCGTTTGGCATGCGGTAGCATCTCACTAGCTGACTGAGTGGGGACAATACCGCGGCCTACCGTATCAAATAAGGTGATTTTAAACTCATCTTCTAGGTTTTTGATACGCTTACTCACCGCCGGCTGGGTGATAAAGAGCTTTTCTGCCGCGCCTGATATGCTGCCTGTTTGCATAACGGTCACAAACGTCGTCAAATTAGTGGTGTTCAAACCGATGTCCTTAGCTATAAAGTGAGCTATAAATAAAAGTTGGCTGAGCTATTCACAATGTCTTAGAAATAAAAGTTTGTGAATAGATAAAAATCATCAATTATTATTATAGGATTAGCCTGTTATAATCACAAGACACATAAGATAGTTTTTGATGTTTTTATTGTGTCGGCTTTATCTTAATTTAAGATACATTTGATAAATGTGACAGATTTTATCGTAAGTCAGCACAAGTAACAAATAGCGCAAGTAACCGTAAGGCGCCAACGCTTAAAGACTTTGCTTATAAATGTATGAGTAGAGATAACCCTTTAAGCAATTAGCAACCGATAAAGGATAGCAATATGGCCAGTCAAACTTTATATGACAAACTTTGGAATGCTCACGAAGTCACTAAGCGTGACGATGGCTCAAGCCTTATTTACATTGATCGTCATCTATTACATGAAGTGACTAGCCCGCAAGCATTTGAAGGCTTAGAGCTGGCCAATAGAGAGCCGTGGCGTCTGTCCGCCAACATCGCCAGCCCTGATCATAACGTGCCGACAGTGACCAAAGAGCGCTTAGAGGGGGTGTCTGGTATCAAAGATAAAGTCTCGCGCTTACAGGTAGTGACTTTAGATGACAACTGCGCCAAGTTTGATATTGCAGAATTTACCATTAATGATGCGCGTCAAGGTATCTTGCACGTGGTTGGCCCTGAGCAAGGTTTGGTATTACCGGGTATGACCGTAGTTTGCGGTGATTCACATACGGCGACTCATGGCGCATTAGGGTGTTTGGCGCACGGTATCGGTACTTCTGAGGTCGAGCATGTACTTGCTACTCAGTGCTTAATCGCCAAAAAAATGAAAAATATGCAAATTCGGGTCTCAGGCAAGCTTGGCGCTGGCGTGACTTCAAAAGACGTGGTTTTAGCTATTATTGCCCAAATCGGTACTGCTGGAGGCACCGGCCATGCGATTGAATTTGCAGGGGAAGTGTTCGAAGCCATGAGCATGGAAGGGCGCATGACCGTCTGTAATATGGCGATTGAAGCTGGTGCACGCGTGGGTATGGTCGCTGTCGATGACATCACTATCGATTATGTAAAAGGTCGTCCTTATGCTCCAACAGATGCGCAATGGCAACAAGCGGAGACTTATTGGCGCACGTTATATTCAGATGACGACGCAGTATTCGACACCCTCATCGAAATCGATGCTAGTCAGATTGCTCCACAAGTCTCTTGGGGCACCTCGCCCGAGATGGTAGTGGACATTACTCAGTCTGTGCCGACCCCTGAGCAAGCAGTGGATGCCGCACAGGAAGAAGGTTGGTTACGCGCTTATACTTATATGGGCTTGCATGCTGGGCAGAAGATTACTGATATTAAACTCGATCGGATATTTATTGGCTCGTGTACTAACTCGCGTATCGAAGATTTGCGTGATGCGGCAGAAGTTATTAAAGGTCGTAAAGTCGCGGCTACTATTAAAGAAGCAATCGTCGTTGCAGGGTCAGGGCAAGTAAAACTGCAAGCAGAAGCGGAAGGGTTAGATGCTGTATTTACCGATGCAGGCTTTGAATGGCGTGAGCCGGGTTGTTCGATGTGTCTTGCGATGAATGCGGATAAGCTTGAACCGCAAGAGCATTGTGCCTCAACGTCCAACCGCAACTTTGAGGGACGCCAAGGTAATGGCGGCCGGACGCATCTAGTAAGTCCTGCGATGGCAACGGCGGCAGCATTAGCTGGACACTTTGTGGATGTGCGTACCTTTTAATTCAAGTAATTTATAGTTTAAGAACCTTCTTTTATAAGTAACTCTTAATTCAAGTTACTTTGAGCTTCTTTATTTCGATATTTTTAATTGTGTACCTTTTAATGGCTTACATCTCAGTAAGTAAGCCATACCTAAATTATAGACATACGATATAGGAAATATTATGCAAGCCTATCATATCCAATCGGGCATCGTTTGCCCACTTGACCGCTCAAACGTCGATACTGACCAAATTATCGCTAAGCAGTTTTTAAAGTCAATTAAACGTACTGGCTTTGGGGTGAACTTATTTGATGATTGGCGCTATCTTGATGAAGGTTATCCTGGTCAAGACAACAGTAAACGGATCATTAATCCAGATTTTGTATTGAACCAGCCGCGTTATCAAGGGGCCAATATCTTGCTAGCGCGCAAGAATTTTGGTTGTGGTTCTAGCCGTGAGCATGCGCCATGGGCACTATCAGAATACGGATTTCGTACCGTTATTGCGCCAAGTTTTGCAGACATTTTTTATAACAACTGTTTCAAAAACGGTATGTTGCCGATTGTCTTAGAGGAAGCGATTGTTGATAAGCTCATGCAAGATACCTTTGCCACTGAGGGCTATGAGCTGACCGCTGATCTTGAGCGCCAAGTGGTCGTTACTCCAACGGGTGAAGAATATCCATTTGAAGTCGATGCTTTCCGCAAGCATTGTTTATTAAGCGGTCTTGATGATATCGATTTAACCTTGCAACAAGGCGATGTGATTAAGGCTTATGAAAATAAAATGATGCAAAAGACGCCTTGGATATTTAATGAAGTACGTGCATAACCGTCATTGAAAATACGATAATTTATACGGTTATTAGCGTGATAGTCCAGCCAATCCTATTAATCTCACTATATTGGTAGGGTTATGGATATAAGTGCGAATAAAAGGCGAGCAATTAGGGTTGCAGCGTTGAGTTATGATGACGAACTGGCTAAAATGAATGGTAATATATAAGTTGTAATTGCGTTTATATTGTTTTTTGTATGATTCTTACTCTTACAAAATATTTTTTACCTTTATAAGAATAGTAGCCGTCATTATGAATAAAAAAAACCATGCTGTTTATGCAAGTAAACTAATTGCCGCCAGCTTGTTGTTATTATCAGCTTTGTCAACATTGTCAGGCTGTCAGTTATTGACCGGCTATCAGCAGATAGACGCGGCGGAAAACGCCGACGCATGGGCAGGGACAATCAATCCTGTGGCAGGCGAGGTGAATATTGCTTGTGCAGGAACCTATCATTGCGAGATTGCCCAGATTGATCAGACGTTAGTGATTGCTCCTGATACCCATAAACCTGTGAGTGCAGCGATGCTTGCGAATATGGCAGGTGGCGTTGAGGTAAATAAGGCCAAGCTTAACAAAGGTGGGCCAGCCCAAACTCAACGAGCGCCGTTAGCAGCAAATATGACGCCGCTACTAAACCAAAAGTCAGTAAAAGTAGTGCCATTGTCCGCATCTGGCATGAAAGGCTTAACCAATTATTATGCACGGGTAAAACCAGCAAAACGTGAAGTACATATCAACTTTTATCCCGAAAATAACTTCGGCTATATCGAGCGTTTTGCGATGATTCATGAGTTTAGCGAACCAGGTATTTATCAATTGCGCGCTTATCGCCAGAAATCGCCCCAAGATGGCGGTAGTTTATTAGTATCCGCATCACCTGAGCCGTTATGCATTGATTTACTACAAGACAATAGCGTGTTGCGCCACTTCTGTAAGCAATTGGATACTGAGTATGAAGGCGAGTTTGTAGAAAACAGCATGCCCATAAAGCGCCAAATGAATTAAAAGTTAGCGACTCGCACTATAGTTTTTGTGCTTTTTAGCATTTCACTTACCCACAAGGATTAGTATGGCAACGATATTAACATTAGCAGGCGATGGTATTGGCCCTGAGATTATGACCCAAGCGATTGATGTGCTACAAGCTGTCAATGAAAAGTTTGCGTTAGACTTAACCCTTGAGTCTGGATTGATTGGTGGTGTGGCGTATGATGCAACTGGTGAGCCGTTACCAGAAGAAACCTTGCAGCGTGCACGTGCTGCGGATGCCGTGTTATTGGGAGCGGTGGGTGGTCCAAAGTGGGATAGTATTGAGCGCAGTAAGCGTCCCGAACGTGGCTTACTAAAAATTCGTAGCGAGCTTGGTTTGTTTGCTAACTTACGTGTGGCCAAACTGTATCCGCAGCTGGCTAATGCGTCTAGTATCAAACCTGAAATTATCACCGGTCTTGATTTACTTATCGTCCGCGAGCTAACTGGTGGTATCTATTTTGGTGAGCCACGCGGTATACGTACGCTAGAGAATGGTGAGCAGCAAGGCTACAACACTATGGTGTATAGCACCAGTGAGATTCAACGTATTGGTAAAGTAGCATTTGAGCTGGCACAAACCCGTGCCCAAGCTTCAGGACACCCTGCAAAAGTATGCTCAGTGGATAAGGCTAATGTCTTAGAAGTCACCGAGCTGTGGAAGCAGACTATGATTGTGATGCAGCAAGCAGATTATAGCGACGTGAGCTTATCGCATATGTATGCTGATAATGCTTGTATGCAACTGATTCGTGATCCTAAGCAGTTTGACGTTATGGTTACCGGTAATATGTTTGGTGATATTTTGTCTGATGAAGCAGCTATGTTAACCGGCTCTATTGGCATGTTGCCATCGGCCAGTCTTGATGAGCAAGGTAAAGGCATGTATGAGCCGTGCCATGGTTCAGCGCCTGATATTGCCGGACAGGACAAAGCCAATCCATTAGCGACTATTCTGTCTGTCGCTATGATGCTGCGTTATACCTTTAAACATGAACAGGCCGCGCTCGCGATTGAACAAGCAGTTAGTGATGTGCTTGACGATGGCCTGCGTACTCTTGATATTTTAGATAGCAGTGAAGCTGGTCTGACCCAAGTGGGTTGTCAGCAAATGGGTGCAGCGGTATTGGCAAAACTGGTATAAGTACAAACCCCGATAACCGTTATGCTTATACTAACTGTTATTTGTAGCAGTTAGTACAGCTAATAATCGTTAGCCTTATAATGTTAGAAAACCCATAAATTGCTTAGCAGTTTATGGGTTTTTTCGTGGTTGTTTATTAGTGTTACTGAGGGTTTTTAATATCGTTTTTTAACCCTTCAATTGCCCGTTAACACAGATACCGCATGAATAGGTGCTTATTAACACAAAACTGTTACAGCTCCAACCGTCGCTATGGCATTATTGGAGAAACAAAAAGATAATAAAATACGAACAATAATTTTGGGAGCAAGGCATGCATCATTTAACAAAAACCAGTACTGCTATGGCAGCGATTGGTTTATCTTCAGTGCTATTTATGGGCCAAAGCGTTGCTGATACGACAGATAATATAGCGAAGTTAATACTATCAACCAGTTCTATGACTGACTTACAAGATAGTATTAATAACACTGATGAAGTTAGCCCTATAACTGATGGCGTAAGCAATACTGGCAATACTGGCAATACTGGCAATACTGGCAATACTGGCAATACTGGCAATACTGGTAATACTGGTAATACTGGTAATACTGGCAAGGTTATGCCTGTGATCGATAGTAGTATTTATGAAATGAGTCCCGTGACCAACGGCGTAAGCCAACAATTAACTGATGATAGTAAAACGGCACGTTTAATCAATAAGTTTTTGCCCACTATTAAATATACTACGGAAAATTTGCCAAAAATAGCCCACCAAGTTAACGATGTCAACTGGAAAGCGGGCACGAAGATAGACCGTATTACTGGCACTAGGCTGCAAGCCTTATTAAACTGGCAACATAGCGGTGTGGGCCCAGTGGATGGATATTGGGGTAAGAATACACTTAAAGCCATGCAAGTTTTTCAAAAAGTACACGGCTTAACGGTAACGGACAGCTTAAATGAAGAAACCTGGCGAGCATTAACTAAAGACAGTGCACTGAGCGCGCAGCCGGTATTGGTCAATTATAAACTTACCGATAATGACGTCTATATTAAGACCACTACCATACCTGTGGAGGCAGAGGCAAAAGCTAAGCTTGAGGGCATGTATTATGAGAGTGTGCTTGAGGGATTGGCCGAGAAGTTTCATATGGGTGAAAATTATCTAAAGTCATTGAACCCTAATGCGAGCTTCAGCGCGGGCGAAATTATTACTGTCTATAACCCCGGTAATCCAAGTACCAAGGCTATTAGTCGAGTCGTCGCTGATAAGGACACCGAAACCTTATATGCTTATGATGATAAAAATAAATTGATTGCCAGCTATCCGACCACTGTCGGCAGTACCGCCATGCCGTCGCCAACAGGCACGCATAAGGTAAAGGTAAAGGTTCATGAACCGAATTATACCTATACTCATGAAGATGGTACTAAGTCGATTATTCCTCCGGGTCCTAATAATCCGGTAGGAGCGGTATGGATTGGACTTAGTGAGCCGACCTATGGCATCCATGGTTCGCCCGATCCGGCGCGTATCAGTCGTCAAGCCTCTGCAGGTTGTATACGCTTAACCAACTGGGATGCCCTCGCGCTTTTAGGGACGATAAACGATGATGCGACTGTCGAATTTCAATAGAAATTGTTAAATTTTAATAAAACTCGAAGCAGATTTAATAAATCTAGACATAAAAATACCGCTGATTATTAGCGGTGTTTTTTATAAATAGGAATAAATTAACAGAGATAAAGTTGGTGAGACAGTAAAAGCATACCGTCAGTAATGACACCAGCGACTTGTCAGTAGATATTCCTAATTATCAATGAATATCCAGTTATCAAACGGCGTGTGTCTACTATTTGCAAGCATGCCTATATTTAGTAGTACATTTACTTAAGAAACATGTTCCTAATAAACAGCTTTACTTAATAAGTGCTGCTTAAAAGTCCGTTTGATGCGGATATAACCTATAAACTAGGTTTTACCGCGATAAGTAATGCGACCCTTAGACAAGTCGTAAGGTGTCATCTCGACCTTAACTTTATCACCGGTCAAAATGCGAATATAATGTTTACGCATTTTGCCTGAGATGTGCGCAATAATTTCGTGCCCGTTTTCTAAACGAACTTTAAATAGCGTGTTTGGAAGGGTGTCAATGACTTCGCCTTCGAATTCAATAATGTCGTCTTTTTTGGCCATAATTATATATCAATCAGTGAAAAATAAGACCATATTATACGTAAGTTGGCCCCTTAAAGCAACAAAATATATGATTTTTACTTGACAGCGTGTAAGTGTTATGTATGTCAGTCGGGTAGATTAAGCCAAATAGGGGTCAATGGGGCACCGGGTAATAGCTGCTGATACTTTTCAGGATAATAGGCATTAATAAAATATAACCCATCACCAGAGGCAGTGGGCGGCGCGATAGTACGGTCTTTCTTAGCTAAAATATTTAGAAAGTCTGCTGATTGCAAGTCATGTTTGCCAATGGCATATAGGGTTCCCATTAGGTTACGTACCATGTGATGCAAAAATCCATCAGCCTGAATATCAAAGACGATAAACTGCCCATGGGTAAAAAGCTTGGCATGGCTGATGGTGCGCACCGGCTGATTGGACTGACAGGCGGCAGCACGGTAGCTGCTAAAGTCGTGTGTGCCGACAATGTCAGTGGCGGCGAGCTGCATCGCGGCCAAATCGAGCGGTTCGTGAATAAGTGTTACTTGATGATTGAGAATAGCAGGGCGCTGGGGCTGGTTAAGCGTAATATAGCGATAACGGCGCGCGATTGCCCCAAAGCGAGCATGAAAGTCGGCGGGCATGGGCTGAATCCAGCGCAAGGAGATGTCATCAGGTAGCAGGCTATTGACCCCGCGTAGCCAGTTATGAGTGGGGCGGTAAGCATGAGTCACGAAATGGGCAATCATATTGCTGGCATGAACGCTAGAATCGGTACGCCCTGCGGCAATCACCTCTACTGATTCGTTAGCGACCTTGCTGATGGCGGTTTCTAAAGCTTCTTGGACACCAAGCACTTCTTTTTGTCGTTGCCAACCATGATAGTTGGTGCCCAAAAATTCAATAGCAATGGCTAAAGTATAAGTCGGTAATTCTGCAGTTGCTGTAGATTCAAATAAGATAGGGTCTGGCATAGTAATTTCGCAGTGTACTTATAATGAGTGTTGGTAGCTTGTAATGGCGTTTACTTCTTAATTCTTAATAAGTGAGGGCTTCTTCCGTTTTCAATAATATTAGCTCGAGTCTAACGATGTTTTCTGATTGCAGTTTGTGTTTTACTAACTGTATGCGTCCAGCGCTGACGCCGCCGTGCAGGCGTGTCATAACGCAGCAATAGCCACACTAATCGCGCATAAATAGCCGGAATGGTCAGTCGCCCTCCTGCAATCACCTGATAATCATATTGCCAACTGCCGGCCGCATAGCTGTCACTAACTCCACCAAACGGGCATTGACTGGCACATACTACCATATGGCCACAGTCATAAGCGTTCTGTAGGGCTTCTGCCAATGCTGGCGAATAAGGTATATTGCCGGCACCAAACCCTAACAAGATAATACCGCAAGGTGGTTGCGATAGTAGCGCTTGGATTTGCTTGCGTAAGACTTCGGCATCATTGGGCAGGCAGTATAAGGCATGAATACTGCTGTGCTCGGCGCGGGTTTGGATAGCCTCTAAAACAGCTTGCTGATCATCAAGCCAATGCTGTTTGCGCGTATCAGGTAGCGTCTTTAGATAACTGTTAGCCGGATGAGCAGCACGGGTATGACCCGTAAAAGCCATAAAATCGTGGCTATGAATTTTTTGTACTGTCTGCGCTGCCCATGATTCACCGCCAAAGCTTATTTTGACACCGGACTCTCCAGCGCCAGCTAGCCGCAGTGCATCATTGAGGTTGTCCCACGCATCGCTATTGGCATCCACACTATAAGATTCTAGCACCTCACTGTCTAATAAAGGACTCATACTGCCGGTGACAATCAGGCACAAGTCCGTACCAGCAAAAGCTTCCGCTAAAAACGCACCCAAATAGCTTAAGGTATCGGTTCCAGTAATTAAGACGAACTGTCGATATCCGGCGGCGTAGGCCTCTAATAATAGGGTATAAAAATGGACAAAATCGCGTGCGTTGAGCTGACTGCTGTCTTTAATTAGCGTGTTATCTAACCATGAGAGAGCAGGTTGATTTGCGGTATTTTCGCGCTCTGCGAGCAAACTTTGCATAACCGGTAAAAACTCTGCGGTTGGTAGCGGTGCTAGGGGTTTGCCATAGCTACCAAAAGTGCCACCCGCATAAATTACTTGAATGGGATTGTTATTAGAGTGTAATGAAGCTGAGCGTGAGCGCATGAGAGTACCGCAGTAGAGACCAAGAAAAGGAGTAGATAATATAAATCATAATCAACCAAATAGAAACAAGCATTCTATTATTATAGAATGCTTGTTATTGTTGACCATAATTTAAATGATAGGTATTAAACTTAAATGGCATTTAACATTTCAGCAGTTAAGCCGTACGAGTAAGCAACTCTTGCGCTTGCTGCTGTTGTTCGCTATTGCCTTGAGCGACCACTTCATTAAGTAAGCGCTTAGCACTATCGTATTCGCCCAGTTGTAGATATTGACCCGCTAAGTCCAGAGTGATTTGATTATTATCTAATGTTTTAACAAAATCAAAGTCTGAGGCAAACTGTGCGTCAAAATCAGCCGATGTCAATGTGTCTACGTATTCACCATCAAGATTAATGCTATTGCTTTCGGTGATTACGGGCGTCGGCGTAGTTGTTGACGATGCGTCTGTATCATTAATATCGAAGTCAAGATAATCAATGCCAGTATCATCATCAAAGGTTGGTGTTAATGTTGATTCATTAGTGCCAATGGCAATGCCAGTATTTAGGTCATTACTAGTATCCGCATCAATGTTAGTATCAATATCGAAGTCAAAATCAATAAAATCAGCACCGTCTGTTAGTGTGTCTTCTATAATTGACGTATTAAGCCGTGCTGTGTCGTTAACGCTACTGGCCTGAGTTTGAGCTGTTGGCGCATTGGTAGTCGCAGTATCAGCAGCAACTGTCTCTGGGTCTGCCTCGTTCAGGAACAGCGTAAAACCATCGTCAATTAATGCTGGGTTTGCAGGCGTATCGGCTGCATTACTTTCATTATTTGCCTCTGTTTCTTCAGCTAAATTACTAAAATCTAAGACAAAGTCATCATCGCTAAGCGTGAGCTCATTTTTCTCTCTATCTTCTTCAGGATCTGCTGATATGTCATCTGAGAGCATATCGAAATCAAGCGTAAAGTCATCATCAGCGCTAGTATTAACTTTATTAATACTGTTAGCATCATCGATGTTCAATACTGGGGCTTTTGCATCTGAGTCAGCAGCTACATTGTTAGTAGTGTTTGTTGAAGTGTTTATGGAGCTGTTTTCTAGGTTAGCTTGCTCTAAATCTGATGTTTCCAGATATGGTGTCTCTAAGTCATCTAAGGTAAGCTCAAAAGCGTCATGATGGTTACTGGTATTATTATTGATATTGTCGTTGTTACGGCTAGCGGTGGGGCTAGATAGTTGTTCGTAGTCAGTAGACGGTGTTGGTTTATCAAAATCTAATGACATCTTGTCGTCGTTAAAGTCTGGTTTTTTATCATTAGGTAGTAGCGTCTCACTATCTAAAGTCATGCTGTTATCAGTCACTGTACTAAATGCTGCTGACGATTGCTCAGCAGCCAGTAAGCCTTTAAGCTGCTGTGCTTGCTTAATAGATACTGGATCGCTATAAGCTTGTATAGCATCATAAGTTCTATGGAATTCATCATGTTGATTCGTAAGTGCATAGATATTGAGCAATTTAAGAGAAAGTTCGTTGTCGTGGGGCTTTTCGATTAATCCACGTTCTAAGGTTTCAATTGCTTTATCATAACGTTGCTGGTCCATAAAACGCTGAGCGACAGTGAGGTCATCAAACTTAGTGGGGCTACTTGTTAAGCCACCAGCTCCCTGTTTAGCCGATGTTGCTGGCTTGGTTTTTGTCGCTAAGGTTGCTGCGTTCTCTGCGCCTCGGTTGACCGTTTGGGCGCGCGGCGAAGCAGGCGGCTGTTGCGCCTTATTTTTGCGCAGTACCCAAACCCCTACCATCAAAATGATAACCAATCCTGCAATGATATATAACATATTATCCATAGAGATTCCCATGCCTATAAATACTGCCTACAGCATTTTATACTGAGAAGTTAGGCATTTATTAATTGCGTAATGTTTTAAGACGAGCGTCAAGCTCCGCCGTTTCTTGGTTTTGTAATAGAGGTTGTTGGGTATAGTTGCCAATGGCGCTGTTAGGTGCTTTTATCTGCTGAGCTTGATTAGTTTTGTGCGGTCTTGTGGCCTTTAGATATTGTTGTTGTGTTTGATTCATAATTGCAGTTTGTAGGCTTTGCTGTGAAGGTACTATCTTATAAATGGGAAAATTTAGCTGTGCCTCAAGATGGGTTGCCGATAACAGAGGTGACTGCCTACCTGACACTTTCGCAACATTCGTTAATAACGACGGCTGAATTGGGCTATCAGATGCCAAAATAGGAGTCCGGTTTTTATCAGAGGCCTGAATGCGCCGAGTCACTTGAAGAGTGAGAATATCGAACGATCTATCTGTCGTACGGGTGGAGAGTAAATCAACGGTTGGCAGCTTGTTTTTTGCAGTAAGAGCTTGAACATCAAGCGTATTGATACAGTCTGTATTTACATTATTATGAAAGCTACTGTCTTGGCTGGTCTGTGACGTACTTGCAGTCATAACTGGCACATTTGATACTGTTTGCGACGCTTGCATTTGCGCTGTTTTCGGTGCTGCTGGTATGCCAAGACTAGAGGCGGAAATAGGAGATAGGTTAACGCTAAGTAAGGTGGTATTGTTCTTGTTTTTTGGTGTAGTATTTTGTGGTAACGCTTGCACTTGTATAGGTTTTGGTGCGTTAGGGATAGTAAATAATGATGGTGGCGTTCCACGTCTGATCGTTAAAGGCTGAGTATTGGTTGCCTTTGTATTAGCTGGCTTTAATGGTGGCGGCATGCTACCTCTAACTATCAAAGGCTGGGAATTAACGGCCTTATTTATAGGTGGATTATTTATGGATAGACTGGGTATCTGCACAGTAGCAACCATAGTATTTGGTGACTCAATTAAGCGCCTATTGTCTAAGGGCATGAGCAAGGTTTTAGGTAAGACGTTACGTCGACCATTATCATTGAGGGTCAACACCACATCTGCAAATGGCTTAGAAATAGGACGGAAGGTATTAATAATAACTTGACCGGAGTGGGCAGAAGTGGGCACAAAGCGTACTGACATTGAGGCGGTGGGCGTCAGTCCCATTTGCTGATATACCGTTGGGTTGGCTAAACCGACAGTGAAATCAGCTGCGCTAATATCTGCCACTGTGATATTAGCAGTAAGTGGCTCATGCAGGACGGAGGTAATCGTAGTCCTGCCAATAGTAGCTGCTTGTGCGACAGAGGGTAGCGCAATTGAGCCGACCGAATACAGCAGCGCAATCGGCACCGCATAGTGTACGAGGGTCAAACTACGAGATAAGTGCCAAGACATGCGTAGCCCTTTTATGGTGACTTAAGATGATGACTATCGACTTTTATAACTGATATTTTGATAACAGACAACTTTGACTACCAACCACCGTATTTAATAATAATAACCAATGTTAGCGTTTCTAAGATAAGGAAAGGCCAAGATAGCAATAAATAATTATTTTTCTTAAGTACACAGTAGTTTACTAAAATGTAGGATGTTATAGAGTAAGCCTCTAGAGTATCGGTGGTCGATGCTGCTATAACAAAATACTTTTCAGTTTACCAGCTTATTCGATGTCAGGGGCAACCAATAGTCATTAGAGTAGGCTAAGACTCTACTTTATCGAGAAGCATTGCATCACCATAACTGAAAAAGCGGTATTGGCTAATGATAGCGTGTTGATAGGCTTGCTCAATGGCCGCTTTGCCTGCAAATGCCGATACCAACATCAATAAGGTGGATTTGGGCAAGTGAAAGTTAGTTAACAAACGATCAATTACTCCGAATTCAAATCCGGGGTAAATAAAAATATCCGTATCGCCCGACCACGATGTGAGCGGTTGGCCATTCTGAGCCGTTTTTTGATAAGCGGTTTCAAGGACACGCGTCACCGTAGTGCCGATCGCAATTACCTTGCCACCATTGGCATGGGTTTGATTAATCATCTCTGCTGTCGCTTGCGGTAAGTGCGCGTATTCACTATGCATAGTGTGATTAAGCAGGTTTTCCGTTTTTACTGGCGCAAAGGTACCGGCACCAACATGCAAAGTGACAAAAGCGGTATTAATGCCTTTGGCCGCTAGGCGTTCCAAAACAGTGTCATCAAAATGCAAACTAGCCGTGGGCGCTGCAACGCTGGCAAGCTTAGCCGGATCATGAAACACGGTTTGATAACGAATATTGTCGGTGGCATCCGCATGACGCTCAAAGTAGGGCGGTATTGGCAGTTCACCGTAGCGTTCCAGGTTTGGTAATACAGGCGCATCAAAAGCTAAAATAAATAGATTGTCTTGACGTCCAATCATCACACAACCCATATTGTCATCCGCTAGCATTAGGCGCTGTCCTAATTTTGGCGCTTTACTGGCTTTCACATGACAAAGCGCCACATTTTCATGGGTGGTTAGCACTTCTTTATCATTTGTACTGTCAATTCCTAAAGAGTCGCCATCTATTAATCGCTCAATCAATACTTCAACGCGACCACCAGTGTCTTTATTGCCAAACAAGCGTGCTTTCATCACTTTGGTATCATTAAAGACGATTAAATCGCCAGAATTTAGTAGCTCAGGCAGCTCGGTGAATAAATGGTCTTGCGGCTGACGTGGCTGCTCTTCTTGAGCACTCGCTGGCAAGTATAATAATTTAGAGGCTGAGCGCTCATCTAATGGATAGCGCGCAATGAGGGAATCTGGCAGCTCATAATCATAATCAGCCACACTTAAATAGTCTAAGCTTACGTTGTTTAAATGAGTATGGTTAGCAGAATTTGTAGGATGAGGAGTGGTCATAGTAGATCATTAAATGAAGGATGGTTTTGGCGTAATTGTAGCAGAGACTAGGTGCTAGCGTGGCAACTCTCCAGTCGTTTTGCCATTATTTATTAGTGATGAATAGCAATAATTTTTATAAAATAGCCTAAGTAATATTTGTCAAAAAACATCTTAGAATCATGCTTCTTTTTATGCTGTAAAATATCATCAGTCGAATAGATTTAGTTGTGGCAATTTTTGATCGGCGGGGGCCAAAGATGAGTAGGTCACCCCGACCAATCTAATAGGTAAGGTACGCGGAATATCTAAAAATAATTTATCCAGCCAATAATGCGCGGCCTTCATATCAGTAAAGGCAGTCGATAACGTATGTGAGCGCGTAATTTGGGTAAAGTCGGCGTATTTAATCTTTAAAGTAACGCTATATGCAATAAGCTGCTTATTAGACAACTGTGTAAAGGCATCGGCATTCTGTTCATAGATTTGCGCCAGTAATTTGTCGTCCGCGCTCAAATTATCTCTGAATGTGGTCTCAGAACCAACGGATTTATGCTGGCGCTCAGCTTTTACTGGACGCGCGTCCCGTCCATGCGCGATATCGTGATAAAACTGTCCGCGCTTACCAAATTCGTTGACTAATAATGCTGCGGGCGCGCGTTTGAGATCAGCTCCAGTACGGATATCCATGTCATGTAAACGTTTGGCAGTCGCCTTCCCAATACCATGAAAACGCTCAATTGGCAGGGTACTAATAAAAGCATCGGCATCCGCTGGGGTGATAACCGCTGTGCCGTTGGGTTTATTAAGATCAGATGCAATTTTGGCCAGCATCTTATTAAATGAAACGCCAGCCGACGCCGTCAGTCCTGTTTGCTCTAGGATTTGTGCCCGTAACCAATTGGCCATTAAGGTCGCTGAGCCTCGATGTACTTGCAAACCGGTCACATCGAGATAAGCCTCATCTAAAGATAATGGCTCAACTTGCGAGGTTAAACTAAGCATAATCGCCCGAATATCAGCGCTAACAGCGCGGTAAACTTCAAAGCGTGGTAATACAAATAACACATCCGGACAGCGTTTGCGCGCCTCATAGCAAGACATTGCTGAGCGCACCCCAAATTTACGCACCTCATAACTGGCTGCTGCAACTACGCCGCGCCCGCTAGGGTCACCGCCAACGACTAAGGGCTTACCACGAAGCTCAGGAAAATCGCGCTGTTCAACGCTGGCGTAAAAGGCATCCATATCGATATGAATAATCTTACGCGGGGCTTGGATTATAGAAGCTGTCATGAAAGCTATTTTACCTGAAAGTGAGCCACTTTAAGTGTAATAAACATACACAAGTTAGGACACACAAGGCAGAATGTATTCTATTGTAGAAACATTTAACCCTTTGATTATAAAAACTCTGTTAACGCTGTAGGTTAATATAAAACATACTGAATCGTGTCATCAGTCAGAATATAAAAGATAGCAAAAATAGTTGCTCAAAGGTAACATAGTGACACTTATTTTTTTGACTTTGTATTTCGATAAAGTAGACGACATATCTAAAAGTGACTGAATGAGAGATAATACACTTCATGGGTTCTGCGACACTGTGACAGTCAACAATAGCAGTGGGCCGACAAGCGCTTACCGTCTTATAGAGACGAGGCAGACCTTGCATACAGCTACAGACTTCTAATAAGTTCATTTAAACCAAAAGGCAGTCCTGAATGACCAATAATAACCCATACAACCTTATACCCTTGCAGCCTACCGGCAGAAATGAGACGGATAGCGGTAATACCTATTCGCCTGAAGACATGATTAAGATATACGAACAACAGTTTCTAACCCCAGTACCGGAAGACAAGCTAACAGAGTTTTTACCGTTCTTAAAAGGTTTTTATGACATTGATAAGAATACTTTAGATATTTGCGCGGTAGTTTTCGATGCAATTGCTGATTTCTGTATCATCTATAACCATAAGGTAAAAGTAGGCGGTTATGAAATACTAGGAGGCTTAGTAAAAGAAGAGCTTGCAGAGGAAGAAGCTGAGAAAGATAACGAAGGTAATAAAAATGAAGAGGCACAAGCTTACACTTTAGAATGCACACGTACTTTTTTCATCAATGACGTAGAGATGCCTTATCAGTTTAATTTATTCATCCATGGCGATAGCTATTCTACTTTAACCAGAAAAGAGTCTTTATTGGAAAAAACATACTGGTTCGTCAGTGGTGGATTTGAAGATAATTTATTAGGTCATCTTGAGGATAATGAAAGCTTAGAGTCTATCAATGAGCAGCTGGCAAGTTTAGGTATTCGGGAAATGGATTTGACCACCATACATGAAATAGTCGACTATGTAGAAAACAGTATCATAGATGATGACATGGTGGACGCGCTTAATAAGCTATTGGATAATGCGGAATAGGGTTATGGTTTTAGAATTATGAGACAAAAAAATACCGCTAACTTAAATCGTTAGCGGTATTTTAATATTGGTACCGGTGGTCGGACTTGAACCGACACGCTTTTAAAGGCAACGGATTTTGAATCCGTCATGTCTACCAATTCCATCACACCGGCGTGTTTGGGTGATAAAGTTGAACTTTATCGAATTGGGCTACAGGGTTAGCTGTATAGGTGGCATATTATAGCAGCCTATTTTTAACCGTCAAGCTTTTTTTGGTTGTCAAAAGCCATTTATCATAATTGAGTGATTAACTTAGCAATGACTTAGCCAACTGTCCAAATAACTTTCTGACCAACTTGCACTTAACCTACCTATATCTAACCAACAAAGGCACGTTCAACTGCATAGTCTGCTTGTACGCCCATACGTGGTGAGACAGTCAGACCAAGCTCATCTAAAACGGCAGACACATCGGCATTGAACGGCATACTACCGCAGATCATGACGCGGTCATCCTCTTTATTGATTGGTGGTAAACCAATATCTTCAAAGAATTTGCCAGATTTTATTAAGTCAGTAATGCGGCCGGTATTTCTAAATTCTTCACGAGTGACAGTAGGGTAATAAATGAATTTTTCGCGGAACCATTCGCCAAAGATTTCATCATTCGGTAGCTCGTTTTCGAACATATCACGATAGGCCAAATCATCGACGTGACGGACGCCGTGCACTAAAACGATTTTATCAAAGCGTTCATATACTTCAGGATCTCGTGCTAATGCCAAAAAAGGCGCAAGTCCGGTGCCAGTTGACAACATATATAGATGCTTGCCCGGTAGTAGATCGTCTAATACTAAAGTACCCGTGGGCTTTTTACTGACCAATAACTCGTCGCCGACTTCGATATGTTGCAGGCGTGAGGTTAATGGACCGTCTTGAACTTTAATAGAAAAGAACTCTAAATGCTCTTCATAATTGGGGCTGGCAATGGAGTAAGCACGCAATAGTGGCCTGCCATCGACAATGATACCAATCATCGCAAATTCGCCATTACGAAAGCGCAGGCCATCGTCACGAGTGGTTTTAATAGTAAAGAGATTGTCATTCCAGTGATGAACCTCTGTGACCGTTTCGGTGCGAAGTTTCGACATAAAGTCCTCGTTGATTGCTCATTATGAGTTTAAATAGAATGGGATTAGCATTAAATATCGATATTAAATTTGGCATTAGGCTAAGAAATTAGAGTGAATAGCGGTAACAATATTAAATATTGAAAATAACTTTGTCAAAGTTGATGGACTCAAAGCTAAAGGAATTCAAGGACATGCAAATTAGGCAGATTCAGCTGTAATTAGCTTGCTGTTTGTTAAACGTTCACATGGATGCAAGCTATTCTCAATAAATATGGTTGTTCATCATAACAAACTTTAAAATAAAAATCCGCCCAGCGTGCTATTGCTGGCATGATAAAATGGAATATCGTTAGCGAAAAACTCTGTGTGCTTGTTCACGCGTGTTTTAGTTGGTCAATTTATCGTTACTAAATACTTTATGGATTTGGTTTATGCCTGATCACTTTGAAATTAGTCATTTTGAAACTAGCCATGTTGCGCCTCTTATTGGCTACCACCGTGCGCCATTATCGCAGAAATTTGGCGCGCCTAGACAGCCAAATTTAGTAGCGCTCGTTAGTGTGATTGAAATGCTCGCACCTTATGATACGCCAGCGGCATTTATAGGCTTAGACGGTTTTAGCCATATTTGGATAAGTTGGCAGTTTCATCACAATTATAGGTATAAAGAAAACCAGTCCAAGCAAGTAGATCAAGCAACCATTGCTAATGAAGTCACGTTTCGACCGCAAATACGACCGCCAAGGCTGGGTGGTAATCAAAAGATAGGTATTTTCGCCAGCCGTAGTATGTATCGGCCCTCAGGTTTGGGACTGTCAGTGGTTAAGCTGGAAAGTGTTAAAGTGGTAGAAGGACGCGTGCTATTAATGGTTAGCGGTGCTGATATGATCGATGGCACGCCGATCATCGATATTAAGCCTTATGTGGCTTATAGTGATGCTCATATTGGCGCCGACAGTGGCTTCGCCTCTAATGCGCCTGCACCCTTAACCGTAACCATGACGGCACAGGCGCAAGAACAATTTGCACAAATCATAGCTAGTGGCCAGGACACTAATAAAGATAGCGACAAAAAGGTTAGCTTGGTAGCCATTATTTACGAATACCAAAAGCAACTTATAGGAACAGACATTAAGCATATCATCGCATTAGTCGCCCAAGATCCACGCCCTGCGTATCGGCGTGAGGAATTAAATAAGCCGTTTGTGATGCGTTATAAAGGCGTTGATGTGAGTTTTCAGTTAATAGAAACCGGACAATTGCAAATAATAGACGTTAATAATATAGATTAGGCTTAAATTAATTGCTCCTTACCTTTAGGTTTCAAAACTGAAGATTCAACACCCAACAATAAAAGAAGAAAAAATATGTCTGTTCCAAGTTTTTCCTTAATCGTCGATTTGCGCTGGTGTCTGGATGAGTTACTGGTGGATAAAGTGATCGATCAGCGCGGTTATAATTTGGTGATAACCAGCCGCCGCGATAAGGCGCAGCATCCGCTAGTAACGATTGCTGATTTCGGTCTGCCGAATGGTCATGATTTGGGCAATAAGGATGAGCATAAATTGACGTTGATTTGGCTCAATCAGTGGTTGGCTGCCAAGGCCAACATGCCAGTCGTACGTATTGATCCCTTAAAGATAGATGTTCCTGCAGTGACTCAAATTATGTCATTTGAATATGCGCGTACGCAGTATATTTTACCGATTGAAGTCACCACCGATGAAGTGGTTATTGGTACTGATCAGCCCTTTTATAGCGATTGGCATACCAATATTGATAAAGTTATCAAATCAAAAACCTATCGCACTGTTTATATTAATCCTGAACAAATCAACCGTTATCGGCAAGAGTTTTATCAAGTGACCCAAGCGATTGCTGGCGCGACTACTGCTCAGAAGCGGGCGGCGGCGGACGTTAGCAATGTCGAGGCATTATTGCAATTGGGTGATAATGCCAATCCTGATGCCAATGATCAGCATATTGTTAAAATCGTTGATTGGCTATTGCAATATGCCTTTGAGCAGCGCGCGAGTGACATTCATTTGGAGCCGCGCCGTGAGACTAGCAAGGTACGCTTTCGTATTGATGGGGTGTTGCATACCGTTTATGAGATGCCGATAGCAATTATGGTTGCGGTGACGGCACGGATTAAAATATTAGGGCGGCTCAATGTTGCAGAAAAACGCAAACCGCAAGATGGTCGCCTAAAAACCCGCACTCATAATGGTATGGAAACTGAGCTACGGCTTTCAACCTTGCCGACCGCTTTTGGTGAAAAGCTAGTGATGCGGGTATTTGACCCTGAAGTATTAGTGCGCTCATTTGCACAGTTAGGCTTGTCCGGTAAGCAGCTAAATACGTGGCATCAGCTGACGGCCCATCCCAACGGTATTATTCTAGTCACTGGTCCAACAGGTTCTGGTAAAACCACCACCCTTTATAGTACGCTCAAGCAGCTGGCAACTGAGCAAGTCAACGTCTGTACCATCGAAGATCCGATTGAGATGATTGAGCCGGCTTTTAATCAAATGCAGGTCAATACTGGCATAGATTTGCACTTTGCTGACGGTATCCGCTCGCTTATGCGTCAAGACCCTGACATTGTGATGGTTGGTGAGATTCGAGATAGCGAGACCGCTAATATGGCGGTACAAGCATCATTAACCGGACATTTGGTGCTATCAACTCTGCATACCAATGATGCGCCCAGCTCCTTGACGCGCTTGCATGATTTGGGCGTGCAGCCGTTTTTGACCTCAGCGACGATATTGGGCGTGATGGCGCAACGCCTGTTGCGAACGCTTTGCCCGCACTGTAAGCAAGACCATACAGTGACCGCTGACAGTGAGATTGCCATTCAGTGGCAAGAGCTAGTACAACCGTGGCGTGCGCCATTACCTACGCAAATTTATAGCGCGCAAGGCTGTGAGCATTGTCGCCATACTGGCTATCGAGGTCGTATTGGCTTGTATGAGATTATGCCCTTGTCTAATGAGCTTAAAAAATTGGTCGCTGCTGGCGCCAATTTAGACGTTATCAAACAACAAGCTTATCGTGAAGGTTTGCAGCCCCTACGTTTATCGGGAGCAAAACGTGTTAGCGAAGGAGTCACGACACTGGAAGAGGTCATGCGCGTAGTGCCGATGCACTGATTGTTTGTTAACCCTGTTCTTAATTTACTAACGGTCTTATTATTAATACGCGGTTAGTTTTTCTTATAGACAAGCTCTTGAAAAACAGTACAGCTAAGGCAATTAAAGCTTCTATTGACACACTTTTAAATTATGAGATTACCTATGTTTACTGATAGCCACTGCCATTTGAACCGTTTAGATTTAAGTCGCCACGATGGTGACTTGTCTGGGGCGATTGCTGCGATGAAAGAAGCCAACGTCACCCGCGCCATGGCCATTATGTGTGATTTTGCTGAATATGACGAGATTGCCAATATTGTCAGTAAGTATAACGATGAGACTCTAAATTTGGGCATGAGTGTGGGGATTCATCCTTGCGAAGATATTAGCGTATTACAGTCAGCGACCGTAGAGCGCTTGATAGCAACTGCTAGTGCCGAGCAGGTGTGGGCAATAGGCGAGACTGGGCTGGATTATTATTGGTCAACTGAGAACAAACTGGCCCAACAAGCCAGCCTTGCTCGCCATATCCATGCCAGCCAACAGCTCAAAAAGCCACTAATCGTCCATACTCGCGAAGCCAAAGACGACACCATTGATATTCTCAAGGCAGAAAGCGCTGAACATGGCATCATTCATTGTTTTACTGAAGATTGGGAAACCGCCAAAAAAGCCCTTGATTTGGGTTTTTATATCTCATTTTCAGGGATTGTTAGCTTTAAAAGTGCGCAAATCATCCGCGATGCGGCGCAAAAAGTGCCAAAAGATAGGCTGTTGATTGAAACGGATAGTCCTTATCTTGCACCAGTACCGAAACGAGGCAAACCTAATGAACCGGCCTACGTACCCTACGTAGCCAGTTGTTTAGCTGACTTATATGGCAGTAGTGTAGAAGAGGTTGGCGCGTTGACTGCAAAAAACTTCGAAAATTTACTGGCACAGTATCACTAAAATCGTTATGCTATGACCAATCAGTCATTTATTGAATATGCTCATCGTTAAGCTGCTACATATTTGCGTCGTAATACGCTGCAGTATAGTGATTAATATCAGCATCCCTCGCAGCAGTAGTCATAGCCACTTATGATACTTATTGCCGGCTCACTATCTATCGCACTATGGCCTTATGCTTAATCTTGTCAGTTTTTAGGAAGGGATTATGAGTCGTCAACACCAGTTCAAAGCCCGAGAAGAGAATATCTTAGCGATGGCTGAGCAATTATTGCTGGAGTCCGGCAACGGTGATATTACTTTGGACAGTTTGGCCGATCAGCTAGATTTGGCTAAAGGTACCCTGTATAAGCACTTCTCTAGTAAAGATGAGCTCTATTTGCGCATTATCGTGCGTTATGAAGAGCAGTTGTTTGAGATTAATCGTATCGATGACTGTCCCTCAGCTGGTGTTGCGCGGATGATTTTTCAGCAGTTGCTCAATCCGCAAAAAGCCATGTTGCTCAATCAAATTGAAGAGCGTCTTGCGGCCTCTGTGACCGGACTTAATCGCTTGTTCGGCGAGTTGTATGACATTCGCCGCCAGCGTATGAAGCGTCTAATTAATATTATCAGTGCTTATCTTCGAGATGAGCGCAGCAGTATGAGTACCCGTGATTACTTGTCTTCCATCTGGGCGATGGGACAGGGCGGGGCTGGATTATTGAATTCTAGCTTTTATCAGCGCTATTTAGGTCGCCGTGATACGTTGCGCTATGCTTTAGTCAAACAGATGTTAGATTTGCCCAGTCATTATCCGACCTATGCGCCTGACGAAAAGGTGATGGATGAAGATATGCAAGAATTGGTTGAGCAAATTGAGACTGAATCAGAGGCGCATCGAAATACCACGTATTAAAGGCAAAACATTAAATTGAAATCAAAACTTCAAAAAACTTAGCCGGTCGCTATTTATACCGGTTAAGGTCTTAATAGCTCCTAATGCTTATCCTTCCTACCCATTTTACATATCACCATGATAATAGGTGCACTATGCCGGTTACTGCCAAAGCTCAGTCCAGCTCAGTGCTTTGCTCGTCTCGATATGTGTCTCATGCCGATTATTATCAAAATCTATCCCCCAAGCCGCTATCAAATCTAATGATTACCCGCTCGCAGGCTGGTTTTACGCTGGTTGAAATCGTGGTAGTGGTGGTCATTATATCTATCTTTGCCGGTATGATGAGCTTGTCAGTCGGTAGTGGTGAGTCGCGTAAGAACCGCGCTTTTTATGAGCATCTTACCGATTCGCTAAGTTATGTGCGCCTGTTGTCAGCAGAGCGTATGCAGCCGATGGGGTTGAGCTTGCAAACAAACAAGCAAGGTCAAGTCACGCCGGTTATTGTCACTTTATCTAATTCTTATATTACTTATCAAACCTCTGCTAACCCCGCCAGTGGTACTGACAGTACACCCAGAAATGCCATGGAGCTGTCTACCGATCTATTAGCCACTAATGCCAAAAAACAACCAACACCGAGTTGGGAGCTTGAGCCAGAAGTGACGTTGCCAAAGCTGCCCGCTGGGGTTAGCCTAAGTATTCAAAGCTTAGAGGTTAATAGTATGAGCAGTGGAGGCGCTGCGACAGAGGAACGAACTTTGCAGCCTTGGTTTAGCGCCCAAACGGTACCGCAAGTATTATGGTTTGGAACGGGGCAAGCCGCGCCAGTGACTATAGAGGTTCGTCATCAGTCGCGATTGGTCGGCGAAGTGATTACTATCATGCCTGATGGCAGTATCATGATTGGGCAAGGGTTATAACTGATGTCCAAAAACTGTCAATCGATTAATAAACTAGCAGCTAATAAATCGACAATCCCAAGCTATTCATTAGCAAAACGTGAGAGTGGGTTTACACTGATTGAAGTGATGGTAGCGCTGGCTATTTTAGCGGTGGTCGCGGTTGCCGCTAGCCGTGCCAGTAGTGCTTATTTAAATTCAGTCGATGTATTGCGAACGCGAACGCTTGCGCATTTTGTGGCACAAAATGCTGCTGCTGACTTGCGTATTCAAGACACTTGGCTAATAGCCAATCGCACGCAAACTGTGAGTGCGCAAGGTCGTGAGTGGCAGGTGGCTATGACTATTGCGACCACTGCCGATACCTTGACCCCCGCCTTAAAAGAGGTAAGTATCACGGTCGCTCCAATTATTGATGGTCAAGCGCGCCCAGTAGTTACTGATATTAATGTGCTGTTAAGAAATGCTGAACAAGAGATAGGCAGCTTAGATTTAGCCAGCTCAATGACAACTGGAGGCACGCTTTGACACAGCAGCGCGGCTTTACCTTACTTGAGCTGATGGTTGCCATGGCGATATTTGCTATGTTAGCAGTGGCTGGTTGGCAAGTATTTGATAGCGTCAATCGAGCCCGCGAACGAGCGCAATACCATGCGGATAATTTAGCAGTATTGCAATATGCCTATCTACAGCTGCAGCAAGACATGGGACAAATCATTGCCTATCAAGCGCCTGCTGTTCAAAATAATAATAGCAGCGGTGCTAATAATCCTAGCAGCAATCAAACGTCGCCTAGTGCTGCCGAACCCTTTATGAGCTTGAATGGTGAGCATGTCAGCTTTGTGCGCTTTGCTGATCCAGACCCACGCTATCAAAATAGCCCCAGCGTACAGCGCATTGAATATATCCTTGCTGATGAGCGTTTGATTCGCCGCCAATATACCCGTATCCAAGGCGGGCGCGATAGCATCAGTCTGGATACCGTATTACTTGAAGGGGTGAGCGCAGGGCTCTGGCAGGCTTATTTACCTGAGTTGAGTGTGACGTTTCCCCATTCAGACAGCCAAAACGGTCAAAGTAATAGCAACAATGCGATAGGGCAGCTAAACAATCCGGCTGTTAGTAATGCTAAAACGATGCTGCTACCTAAAGGTATTAGTTTTAGCTTCACTTATCAGGAAATTCCAATTATATGGCAGTGGGCGTTGACCCCGCAAGCTATTTCTCATAACAGTAGCGGACAGAGTAATAGTATTGCCAATAGTGATGTTAACAACAGTACCGACAATAGCAATAATAACGATGGCAATAATAGAAGTATTAACTCGGAAAACAACACAGACACTAACCTTAAAAGTGCAGCAATAAATTAATAATGGTTCAATAAAATAAATCGCTTATGACAAAGATAGCAGACTCTCAGAGCGGCGTGGCACTATTGACTATTTTACTATTAGTGGTCAGCATTACTGTGGTCGCAGGGGCGATGCTTGCCAGTCAAAAGATTGCTATTCGCCGTAGTGGCTTGTTATTTAATCAAGATCAGCTGCTACAAGATATCAATGCCGGTCAGCAGTTGGCAGTCACCATCATTCGTGCAGATGCTAAACTCAATGATACTGATAGCACGCAAGACATTTGGGCGCAGCCGCTACCGCCTTATACTTTAGGGTCACATACTATCACTGCCGAATTACGTGATGAGAGCAGTCGTTTTAATATCAATAACCTATATCATGATGGCGCGCCTGATACCGTGGCGCTGGCCGTATTTCAGCATTTATTAACTCAGTTAAATTTAGTGCCTGATATTGCTATTGCGGTGTTTGATTGGCAAGATACGGATAGTGAAATCTATAAAGAGGGCGGCGATGAAGCCGTAGTTTATACGAAGCAGGCAAGTAGTAGTGCAGATAAAACCTTACCCAATCAGCCGTTTGTAAGTGTCGAGCAATTGCAAGAAGTGCGTGGGGTGAGTACTGAGGTTTTGGCGGCCCTGCGACCTTATATTACCGCTGTGCCATATTACCTACCGATCAATGTCAATACCGCAAGTCCTGTGGTATTAGCAGCATTAATGGATGGCGGCACGGCTGAGCAAATGCAAGCGCTGACTGATTTGCGTACCCAGCAGGTATTAGAATCTATTGAGGAGTTGTGGCAATTACCGCAACTGAGTGCTTTAAGCGATGAGCAGCGTCAGGCTTTAACGCCACTGCTGGCTGTCGATAGCCAAGCATTTATGGCGCTCATCACCGCCACGGACAGCTCAAATGTTGGTGAAGCGCGGCAGCGTTATGCCACCGTATTGATTAGCAAGACCAGCGCCAATAGCAGTACGAATAACGCTGATATTGGTAATACAGCTGGCAATGGTAATAACGGTAATAACTATAATGATAGTAACAGTAGCGCCAGTACTAAAGAAATTAAAGTAATCTCACAACGCTTGTGGGCATTTCGACCTAGTTTCTAGTTACTAAAAAATCAATCACTTAAAAATCAGTCGTTAAGATGAGTTTCCTCGCTCGATTTCCAATTATAAGCCCCATAAAACAGCATTTGCGCTTGGCGGGTACAATTGTGAAGCATCAACTGTTTTTTATCCTCAATCTCTGCCAAACTAACATCATCATCGTGAGTCTCAGAATAAGTCAATTCCAGCCAGTCAATAATCCAAGAAAAAAACATATTGACTCCGGCTTCAGATAGCAGGCGACGGTCATAAGCATTGATGTGGGCAAAGGCAGGTTGGAGTGCCAAATCTTCCCCCAAAATCTGACCATGCATTTTTATCAGATTGCTAATGGCTTTGCGTACCGCTTCTGAGCCGCCATAGCGCTCACTAACCAAGAACTGCCAATAGCGCGGCTGGGCGCTGACCGTTTGCAAAAACAGCTGAATACTTTTAGCAATTTGCCGATCAAAGCTCCGTTTACGCCCGATTTGTAAGTTATCACTTAATACAGCCAGAGTGCCGCCTAATTCCTCAATCACTAATGCCCGACCGAGAGATTCCATATCATCAAAATGACGATAAAAGGCGGTTGGCACCACCCCGACTTCGCGGGTGACTTGTCGTAGACTGATGGAGCTGAAAGATTGTCCAGTCATACAAAGATCTAAGACTGCGTTAAAGAACGCGTGCCGAGTTTGAAGTTTCTTTTGTTCGCGACTGCTCATAATGTTTCAAAGTTACCTGTTATGTGTTTATCATACTCATTTCAACGTAAGAATACGAACAAAATTCACAGTTATAATAGACGGGTCAATTTTTTATATCGTCGAGCCCCAATACCCTTGTAACTCTTGCGCCAATCGATAAGCCTCATAGTCATTCATACCAGTGATAAAATCTAAAATATTCAGAATATTATGATAAATATTGTCCGATAATATACGGCGATGCTCGTCGAGATGCGGCTGTAGCAAAATTAATAGACGTTGCTGCTCAAACGATTTTGGCGTGGCGGCAAGTGCTGTCCATGCTAGCGGCATAAAGGCGTCAAGCAGTCGATGTAGGCACTGATTGGCCATCAACTCCATTCGCACTTTACTGGGGTGATTAAATATTTTTTCACGTGCCAACTGCTTGGCTTGAGTGATGCCATTTTGTACCGCAGCATCACAATGAGTAAATAAACTGCCGGTTAGTGACCCTGCTAGCATCGCCTCGCTATTATCAACAAAGGCATCGGTGACAGTATTGATCAAGCGCATCATCGCTCGTGCCCGTAGTGATGCTAAGCTCTGCCTAACCGACGTCCCGGGCGGTAAGGTTACTGTATCGGGACGCTCACCAATCAGCTCATAAAGGATGCTCGCCACCTCGTTATAATTGAGCATACCAAGATGAACGCCATCTTCTAAATCTATCAGGGCATAGCAAATATCGTCGGCCGCCTCAAGTAGATAGGCAAGGGGATGGCGGGCGTAGCCACAACTATAACCATCGTGCTGCGCCGCGCGCGGTAGATGTAAGCAAGCAGCTAATTCTTCTAACTGTGCCGCCTCACTATAAAAGCAGCCGAATTTTTGGGCATTAGCTATTTGCTGAGTTTGACTCTTAATATTGCCATCATTGCTATGCGTTGCCAACCACGGATATTTCATAAATGCGCCTAAAGTTGCGCAGGTGAGGCGCATCCCGCCTTTATCCGGATGGTGCTCATTGTTTACTAATAGCCGAAATCCTTGGGCATTGCCTTCATAAGCGGTGATATCCAAACGCTCATCAGCGCTTAAACGTTGCAGCACTGGTTGGCGCTCAGGATGTAAAAACCAATCACGAATCGCATATTCGCCAGCATGACCAAACGGCGGATTACCAATATCATGAGCGAGGCAAGCCGCTTGCACAATCACTCCGACATCTGCGGGCGTTACTCCTTCTGGCAGGCCATTTGGTAAGGTATCATGCAGTTTTTCTGCGGCCATCATTCCTAATGAGCGCCCAATACACGATACTTCCAATGAATGAGTCAAACGGGTATGAATGCCCAATTGATTGGTTAAGGGATGTACTTGGGTCTTTTGATTAAGCTGGCGAAAGGAGTGCGAAAATACTAAGCGGTCGTAGTCTTTATGGAAGGCGCTACGGGCACTATCGGGTGTTGGTGGTAATTTATCACTGCCCAAACGTTGCGCACTAAATAGTCGCGCCCATTGGTCACGGGCGTTATGCGGTTCATTAAATGGCGTGCTCATAAGTCATAATCCATTATTCGTTGTTATTTTTTTAAAATGCTTAGGGTGAGCTATGCTGAAGAAACCGTAGAGATAAACTTGGTAAACTAACGACTCGACAAGGAGTTTACCATGACCAAGAAA